>NC_015723.1:2349030-2684606 GCF_000219215.1 Cupriavidus necator N-1
CGCCTTCCGCGCCCGCGGGCCCGGCGTGCGCCGGAACCGCCACGCCGGCCAGCAGGGCCAGCGCGACACCACCCATCACCTTACGCATCCGCCCCGGCCTCATCCGCTTCCGCGTCAGCCGCGGAAGCCTCTTCAAAGCGATAGCCGTGCGAATACACGGAGGTCAGCCGCACGCCGTTCTCGGGGCGCAGCGCCAGCTTCAGGCGCAGCCGCGAGATATGCGTATCCAGCGTGCGCGAGCCCGCCCCCATGGCGCGGCCCCAGACGGCCTGCTCCATCACCTCGCGCGCCAGCAGGCGCCCGGTATTGCGGAACAGGAACAGGGCCAGCTCATATTCGCGCGGCGACAGCAGCGCCGGCTCGCCGCCGACGGTGATGGTGCGCGCGTGGGTATCGACGGTGTAGTTGCCGCGCCGGATCAGCTCCACTTCCTGCGCGGCCTCGGGGTAGGCGCGGCGCAGCAGCGAGCGCACGCGGGCGATCAGCTCGCCGGCGCGGATAGGCTTGAGCATGTAGTCGTCGGCGCCCACCGTCAGGCCGTCGACGATATCGGATTCAGCGGTGCGGCTGGTGACGAACAGGATCGGCGGCATATTGCCGGACTTCTGCCGCACCCAGCTGACCAGCTCATAGCCGCTGGTGCCCGGCAGCTGCCAGTCGACCAGCAACAGGTCATAGGCGCGCTCGCGCAGCGCGCGCAGCAAGTCCGCACCGTTGGCGAAGGACTCGCACTCGAAGCCGGCTTCGCTCAATATCTGCCGGATCAGTTCGGCCTGATCCGGATCATCCTCCACGGAGGCAATACGCATACCTCTACATCCTTCTGCCAGCTTCCGACTGCAACTGCGGTCTCTGCCACGGCATGTCGACGGCTCGGCCGGCAAGTCATTCCTCATATTCACCCCCAGGGGGGCGCGGCCGTCGATCTGATCCGACGGGCCAGGCCGAAGCCCGCCGGCTGCCTCCATGTTACCCAATCGCGGGCCCATTCGTCGAGATGCCCCGACGAGGGGTGGCGGCGGTAACTGCGCCGATCCCTCCGCGATCGTCTTTCGATCTGCGCCCTCCTTGCCGCCATCGCGCTGCTCGGGGAGCCGGGCGGCGCGGCCCCGGCAGGACCTATTGCAGCATGTAGGTCTCGTACTCCAGCCGGTCCAGCTTGCGGTCCAGCAGGTACAGCGCCAGCGCCACCACCACCAGCAGCGACACCGCAAATCCGTAGCCGTACCACGCCGGTCCCAGGTGCAGCGTCAGCAGCGTCAGCGCGAAGTTCAGCACCACGAAGGTCGCGGTCAGCAGCAGCACCTCGCGGCGGCGGTCCAGGTAGAAGTAGATATTGAGCACCCCCAGCAGCACCACCTGCAGGCTGGCGCCGATCACGTCCACGTACAGCAGCGGCAGGTACAGCTCGGAAATGCCCAGCAGCCGCAGCACCCACACGCCCACCGCAAACAGCAGCAGCGCGGCGATGGCCTGCACCTTGACGATCTCGTACAAACCCAGCCGGATGGTCTGGACCATGGTGTTGCGCATGTCCTCGATATGCTCGAGCGAGCTGCCGCCGCGCACCGCGTTGTAGAACGCGTCGTAGTACTCGACGAAATCGGTCTCGATGCGCACCAGGAACACCGCCATGCCGGGGATGATCGCCAGGTAGGCCAGGAACACCGGGATGTCGTAGATGATCGACGCATGCAGCGGTCCGATCACCTGCTGCCCCGTGGAGGGCGCGTACCAGAACATGAACTTGTCGATCCAGATACCCAGGTTGTACAGCAGGCCGATCGCGACCAGGCTGGGGTAGGCATAGCGGCGCTGGAACACCTCGAACGACATGAACTGGCGGCTGGTGTAGTTGCGGTAGATCAGCGTCACCATGCCGGTCAGCAGGCACAGCTGGCCGGCGGCGAAACCGCCCAGCAGCCCTTCCAGCCCGTGGCCGCGCAGCGCCAGCGCGGCCCCGACCGAGATCGCATAGCCCAGCAGGAAGGTCCACACGATGGCCTTGTACTGCTTCATGCTCGACAGGAAGATCGCGGCAATCCAGATATTGCTCAGCACCACGAACCCCGCCACCATCAGCAGCCGGTACAGCACCGACTGCTCGCCGAAGCTGAACACTGCGCACGCCACGCCGATGCCGCCCGACAGCACCGTCGCCAGCAGCGCCACCGCGTGGTAGTTGCTCAGGACCAGGTGGTCGCGCTTCTCGAACAGCCGGTCCGAGGTGAAGCGCGTGAACGCCAGCTGCATCGGCCCGGTCAGGATCAGGCTGCCGGCGATCAGGTAGGTCACCGACACCTGGAACTGCGTGATCAGCGAGCCCGGCACCACGAAGGGCAGGCTCAGCATGCCGATCAGCAGGATGCCGACGATCGACAGGATCCACGGCCCGGAGCTGATGATGCCGGCATACGCGTAGGCGCTCAGCATGCCCGACAGGTTGTCCCGCCGCAGCATCTTGCGCAGCTCGAATCCAATGCCAGCCATGCTCAGGCTCCTCCGTGGACCGGGCAGCGCGCGGGGTTGCCGCCGCCCTGCCGCTCAGGTCCGCCATGCCCGGCGCCGTCTGGTTGCGCCATCAGCCGTTGATACAGTTCGCGGTAGCTGCCCACCATGCGGTCCTGGGTGTAGTAGCGCTCCACGCGCGCCACGCCGGCGGCCTGCGCCGCCTGCCAGCGCGCCGGGTCCTGCAGCAGCCCTAACGCCGCCGCGGCCAGTGCCGCAGGGTCGGCAATGCGCACCACCTCGCCGGCCGAGCCCAGCGCGGCATCCTCGCCGGGCAGGCCGAACAGCAGCTCGCGGCACGAGCCCACGTCGGTGGTCACGCACGGCACGCCGGCGGCAAAGCCTTCCAGCACCACCAGCGGCAGCGCCTCGCTGATCGAGCTCAGCACCAGCACGCCCACCTGCGGCAGCAGCGCGTCGATGCGCTGGAAGCCCAGGAACTTGACCTTCTGCCCCAGGCCCAGGCTTTCGGCCAGGCTGCGGCATTCGCGCGCGTAGTCGGGATCCTCGTCCTCGGGCCCGGCGATCCAGCCTTCTGCATCGGGGTACTCGCGCACCACCGTCAGCATGGCGCGGATAAAGGTCTTGACGTCCTTGATCGGCACCACCCGGCCGATCAGGCACAGCACCGGCGGCACGCCCGGCTTGCGGCGCGCGCGCAGCGGCGCCAGGCGCGGCAGGTCGATGCCGTTGGGGATGCTGCGCGTGCGCGCCTCAGGGGCGCCGTCCTGCACCTGGCGGCGGCGGTTGCCCTCGTACAGCGCGACGATGTCGTCGCCGGCGTCGTAGCAGACCCGGCCAATGGTCTCGAAGAAGCGCACCCACAGTTCGCGGAAGTAGCTGATCTGGGAGATGTCGCGTTCGAACACATTGCGGTTGTCGCGGATCCACTGGCTCTGGAACAGGTCGATCTTGCGTTCCTTGGTGTAGATGCCGTGCTCCGACACCAGCAGCGGGCGCTGGTTGCGGTGGCGCAGCAGCGCCCCGAGAAAGCCCGCATAGCCGGTGGAAACCGTGTGGTAGACGCGCGCCGGGATCAGGTTGTCGGCAATGCGCACCAGCTGCCACAGCGGCTTGTGCATAATGCGCACGGTCCAGAAATAGTCCGTGAACGACGGGTCCGTGCAGAAGCGCCGGTATTGCTCGGTGATGGTCTGCCAGGCGCGGCGGCTGTACAGGAAGGCGTCCTCGCCCAGCGCCCCGCCCTCGCGCAGCGTCGGCATCAGCTCGCGGATCATGGCGCCGGCCTCGGCCTCGCGGCCCGGGTCGCGCAGCAGCTCGTGCAGGCGGTCCGAGGCGTCGAACGCCCTGGCATCGCCGGTGCTGCCCTGGACCAGCGGCGGCGGCGGAAAGTCGTACAGGTAGTGCGTTTCCAGGTGCACCACGTTGGGCGGCAACTGGTAGGCCATGTCGCCATAGTCCTCGCGCCGGCTGCCGATAAAGACGATGCCGAAGCGCAGGTCCGGGAACGCGCGGATCATCTGGTTGACCCAGCTCGACACCCCTCCGCTCACATACGGGAAGGTGCCTTCGAGCAGCAGCATGACGTCGGCCGACGTCCCTTTCATCAAGATCTCGCTCATGATTGCCAGTACCGCAGCAGGGGCCGCACCAGCGGGAGCGGCGAGGGGCTGTCAAACGATGCCATCAGCTGGCGCACCGCGGCGTAGTCGCGTTCCAGGTAGGCGGCTTCGGCCAGGTGCGGCAGCACGCGCTCGCGCGCGAAGCCGAGGGATTCGGCGCGCTGCAGCCAGTCGCGCGCCTCGCGCGGGGCATTGCGCGCCAGCGCCAGGCGCCCGCGCATGTACCACAGCGAGGCATTGCTGTCGTCGTACTCCAGCGCCGCGCTGGCGTAGCGCTCGACCTGGCTGGCGGTGTAGCGGTAGACGTCGCCCTGCACCAGGTTCTGGTAGATCAGTTCCCAGTACAGGTCGGCCAGCCGCTTGCTGATCTCGGCGCGCTCGCTGGCGCTGTTGGCGCTCTCCAGCCGCGGCAGCTCGGCCAAAATCTGCTGGGTCAGCTGCTTCTCGGCGCCATCCAGCATGCCGTAGGCCAGCAGCCGCACGTCGTCGACGCTGTCGGCCAGCAGTTCGCGCAGCACCGGGCTGGCGGTGCGCGCCGGCATCGACTGCATCGCCACCAGCGCGGTCATGCGCTCGGGCAGCGGCGCGCGCGCATTGCCCAGCTGCGCACGCAGGCGCGCGCCGCCGCCGTGGGTGACGCGCGACATCAGGTGCGTGACGAACTCGGGCAAGCCCACGGTGCCGATGCCGCTGGTGTCCACGCGCCGCGGGAACAGCTTCGAGAACAGGTAGCTGCCCAGGCACACCAGCGCGCCGCCCAGCGGCACGAAGAAGCAGAACAGCGCGAGAAAGCCATAGCTCCACGCGAACGGCACGCGAAAGCGCCGCGGCAGCAGGCGCCACAGCAGCAGCGCCGTCAGCGCGGCAGCCGCCGCCTGCATGCCGAAGAAGGCCAGCAGCAGCGCAGTGCTGTTGCCGGCGCGCGCCAGCAGCGCCAGCGCGGCGATCTGGGCGGCGAGCCCGCTGGCGCCGAGCTTAAACATGGGGCGCTTCCCCGGCCGGCAGCGTGGCGGGGGCGATCGCGCCATCGACCTGGGCCCGGCGCAGCAGCTTGACCAGCGCGTCTTCCGAGCCGGCGCCGGGCACCGCCAGCGTATAGACGCCGATGCCCGCACTTGTGAAGTCGGTGCCGAACTGCGCGCGCAGCATGTCTTCGATGCGCACCAGGTAGGCCGCCACCGCCTGCGCATCGGACAGCGGCATCAGCGTCAGCATGGCACGGTGATGGGCGTTGACCACCGGCCACGCCACATCCAGCGCGCGCCGGCTGCGCACCACCTGCTCGAACAGCGCATCGCGCTCCGGATCCGCGTCGAACACCAGCGCCACCACCGAGCTTTCGATGCCGGTCTCGCGCCGCAGCCGCGACAGCCGCGCATAGTCCAGCGCAAACGGGTACGGGCAGGCCGGCAGCGCCGCCTGGATGGTGCGGGTGGCGCCGGCGTGCTCCACGCCGTCGGCGTAGTAGCCCAGCAGCACCATCAGCATCTGCAGGTTCTCGTAGGTCAGCGACAGGAACGGCATGCGCTCGACCACCAGCAGGCCGATCAGGTGGTCGGAGCCGGCCAGCACCGGCGCCACCGCCACGTAGCGCGTCTGCGCGCCATGCTGCAGGCCGTCGGCGCGCAGGTGCGCCAGCTGGCGCGTGTCCAGGCAGTGGCGCACCAGCGGGTCGGTGGTATCGAGCGTGAATTCCGGGCCGACGCTGGCGACAGGGGCACCGTCCACGTGCTCGCCATCGCAGGCATAGAGCGCGGCTGCCTCGAGCTGGCAGGCCTGCGCCACCACCTGCAGCATCGGTTGCGCGCCGGCCAGCACCTGGCCGGTGCGTGCCGCCTCGTCCAGCGCCACGCTGCGCAGCTGCGACAGCGTGTCGCGCAGCGTGGTGGGCCGCGCCAGCAGGTCGTTCTCCAGCCGCGCATGCGAGATGCGCAGCAGGTAGTGGTTCTTGGTCAGTGCCGCCAGGCGTTCGTCCAGGTAGCGGTTCACGGCGCGGGCACGCGCCAGGCGCGTGCCCCAGATATCGCCGAACTGCCCGGCCACCAGCACCAGCAGCAGCCCGCCGAGGAAGAACAGGCGCGGGAAAGGCCCTGCCATCACGCCGGTCTGCTGGTAGAAGTACCAGCCGCCCAGCAGCATCAGCACGCTGCCCACGCCGATCAGCGTGCCGTAGCGCAGCGCCAGGATCACCGGCAGCAGCCAGGCCCACGGAAAGCCCATGCCGAGCAGCAGCGGGTTCTGCGGCAGCGCCAGCCACGCCAGCCCCATTGCCGCCAGCATGGCCACCACCAGTTCCACCACGGCCGCGCGCCCGCTGACCGCCGGCGCCAGCAGGCGCGCATAGCGCCCACCCAGGCCGATGCCCTGTCCTTGCCGCGCGCGATATGTCTTGTCAGCCGTATTGGCCACGCTCATCCCCTTGCTTCAACCATTCCATCGCCGCATCGGTGTGCAGCCTCGTCCTGATGGCTTGCCGCCGCCTCAGCCCTGCATCAGCGGCGCCAGCAGGCGGCGCAGCAGCTTCTGCGCGGTACCCGACAGCGACGCGCGGCTCCAGCCGCTGTCGCTGCCGGTGGCCGACCACACCACTTCACCGCTGGCCACGTCCAGCAGCTGCAGCGAGATGCCGACCGCGGGCTCGCCGTCCACGCCCACCTTGTAGCGCCATTCCTGCACCGCGCCGGTCAGCGCGTAGCGGGCCTTCTCGGCACGCGCCCATTCCAGCGCCTTGCCCACGGCCTCGCGCTCGGCCGGCTCGAACAGCGTTTCCGGATTGAGGCTGGCCGGATAGCGCTTCAGGCTGGCCACGCCGCCGGTCTTCAGCAGGCTCTCGGCAATCGCCTCGGCGCGCAGGCCGGCCTGCGGCGTCTCGGTGTAGTTCACGATCGGCAGCACCGCGATGGTCTCGCCGCGGGCCAGCGCCGGCGCGCGGCCGACATCCGTCACCGCGCAACCCGCCAGCCACAGTGCCGCGCCCAGCGCGCCGCACCATGCCGCCAGCCGCCTGGCCACCGTCTTGCCCGTCACTGCCGTGGTTTGCTTGTTCATCTTCATCCCCTTTTCCATGTCCTGTTGTTACCCGATCCGTGCCATCCGCTGCCGCCGGCTCAGTACAGCCAGCGATAGCGCATTCCCAGTTCCGTCAGCGGCTTGCCACCGTTGCGCGCCGCGGTCTCATGCGAGATATACAGCGCCAGGTGGTCGTTGCCGAACACCGATCCGGCCAGCCCGCCCTGCACGCGGAAGTTCTGCCGTGCGCGCGTGTCGCGCAGCAGCCCCACTTCACCGAACGGCCGCCACTTGCGTGTGTACTCATCCAGCAGCTCAGTGCCGAAGCCGAACAGCACGCCGGCCTGCGTAAAGCCCTGCGGCATGTAGAACGCCGGCGTGGCTTCGTCGCCGACCGGCACCAGCGACGCCATGCGCGGCGTCAGGCTGCCGCCGTTGGCGCTGTAGTTGGCATGCGTGCCGACCACACGCACGGTGTAGTCCGGATACGAGGTGCGGATCCTGTAGCCGGCCTCGACGTCATAGACCATGCCATGCCCCAGCGCGCTGCGGTCCTGCCCGCGGAAGCTGCTGTACTCGATGCGCGCGCCGACGAACTCGCGCAGGCTGAAGCGCCAGGTTGCGCCCAGCCCCACCACGTCCTTGGCCCCGCCCACGCGCAGCGGCGCCGATTCATCGGCCGGCTGGTTCAGCCCGGCCAGGGTGCTGAACTGCAGCCGACCCTGCTGGTTCCACTCGCCGAAGAAGCGCGCGGTCGCCATCGTGTCCAGTCCCTCGCGGTAGCCTGCAGTGGCACGCCAGCGCTTGCTGTTGTCGCGATAACCCAGCGACAGGTCGGCGCGCCGGTCGGACGACGGCACGTTCACCAGCTGCTGGGGGTCGGTGCTGCGCTGGTCGCGCCAGGTGCCGCGCAGGTTCAGGTCATACCCGTCCCACAGGCGCACGCCACCCGCGAGGCTGCCTTCGGTATATTCCAGCGGCTTCTGGTGCATGAAGCTCACGCGCGGCTCGATCGCCTGGGCGTTGTAGAGCAGCGTCTCCTGCAAGGTGTCCTGCAGCGTGTCGTCGGAACGGGCCCGCTCCTGGGTCTCGAAGGCCAGCGTCTGCGCGGCGCCGATGCGGTTCAGTTGCTGGTTGGCCTCGATCTGGTTGGCCACCGGCACGCGGCCGGCCTGGCGCTCCAGGATGCGGTCCAGGCTGTTCATGTCCTGCTGGTCCAGCGCTATCGCCACCTCGGCATAGGCCGGGCGCTGCAGCCGGTTGACATACTGGCGGGCCAGCCAGCCGCGCGCCAGTTCGTTGGATTCCGCGGACATCGCCCAGGCCAAAGCGGCATCGCGACCGGCCGCGGACAGCGCGGCATCGCGGCGGGCCGCGTTGCGCACGACCTCCGCGGGCGCAGTTGCCGCCTCATGCAGCGGCGGCAGCCCGGCCACCTCGCCCAACTGCGACGGCGCGCCCGCCATCGGCAGCGCCAGTTCGCGCGCCGCGGTGGAAGCGCGGTCCGCGCGCAGCATCTGGATCACCAGCGCGCGCGAGACATCGCCCGAGGCAAAGATCTGCCCCAGCGCCACGGTCTGGCGGCGCAGGTCCGCGCGCGAAGGCGCGCCGGACTCGTTCTCGTACTCCTCGTCGCCGTCGGTGTTGTCGGGCCTCAGCCTGGCATAGCGCACCCCGCCCTGGGACCAGCCGTGGTGCAGGTCGATCCAGGCCTGGCGGCGCACGCGCCAGGCCATGTCGGTCTGGCCGATGGTTTCATAGGCATCGGCCATCAGGCTGAGCCAGAGCGGATCGGCGCTCTTGCCGTCATTGAGCCTGCGCAGGTAGTGCATGGCCGCGCGCCCGTCCTGGAAGCGCATATGGCCCGCGGCAAAGGCGCCCCACAGGTCGGGGTTGTCTTCCGCGTCGTCCTTCACCCGGCGCATCACCGCGCGCACCTCGGTAGCGCTGCCCTGGTCGACCAGCGTCCACAGCAGCGCCGCCAGGGTTTCGCTGTCGGCATCGCGCAGGCCAGCGGCGTGGCGCAGGTCGGCCAGAGCCAGGTCGCGCTGGCCGGTCACGCGGTAGTACTCCGCGCGCCGCATCAGGAAGCGGCTCGACTGCGCTGCCGCCTGGCGCTGCCCGGGCGTCATGTCCCGCAGCAGGCGTTCGATACGCGGGTAGGCATGGGCACGCGTGTAGTGGTACAGCGCCAGCTCCAGCGATGCCGGCTTGCCGCTGCGGCGCCAGTCGGCCTCGGCGATGCGCCCGGCGTCGATCGGGGTCTTGTCGTAGTAGGCGATCAGGTTGGAGAAATCCGCCTCCTGCGTGTCGCGGACCTCGTCCAGGCAGTCGTTGCGCGCCGGGCCCGCCGGCATCTGCAGGCAGTGTTCGTCCTGCGTCTGTGCCGCCGCCAGCATCAGCTGGCGATAGCCGTCCTTGAGCAGGTCGTCGCGCTGGTTCAGCCGCGCCAGCTCGGTAAAGGTGCGCCAGTAAAGGATGTCTTCCTTCCCGGCCGTGGCACGCGCCGGCAGCATGGCGTCCAGCGCCTGCGCCAGCTTGCCGCGCACATAGAGCAGGTTGGCGAGCTTGAGGGCATAGGCAGGGCGTGGGCCAAAGCGCTGCTGCAGCTGCGTATAGATCTGGAACGCGCGCTCGTCGTTGCCGGCGCGCTCGGCCAGCGCTGCGTGGCGCTCCATGATGTCGCGCGCCCTTGGGCCGTGGCTCAGGCCTTCGAGAAAGCGCATGGCCTCTTCCGGTTCGCCCAGGCGTTCGTAGGCCGCCACCACCTCGTCCACGGTCTTCAGGTCCGAGCCGCCCGCGCGGTGGCGCAGCGCGGCCAGGTAGGCGCGATCGTCGGACAGACCGGGGGCGAGCCGCATCACCGCATCCCACGCACGCTCGTCGTTGGTGGCGCGGGCATAGTCGAGCCAGCTCTTCAGGGCCACGGCGGGCTGGCGGTTCCATTCGGCCACCTGGGCCAGCCGTTCGCGCCAGATCGCCTCGCCCGGCAGCCGGCGCACCGCGGTCTCGGCCACGCGCTGCGCCTGGTCGAGCTTGCCGGCCGACAGGAACACGCGATAGGCGAGCTCGTAGTCGTCGGCGTTGAACGGCTTGTCGGCTGGCTCCGCCGGTGCTTGCGCGGGAGCAGCAGCTTGCGCCGCAATCTTGCGCGTACCCAGCTGGCCGGAAGCGGCCAGCGCTTCACGCAAGGCAAGGCCGCGCGGCCCGTCGAGGAAGACCAGGCCGCGCTCGGCCCAAGGCTGGCTGGCGGCGATGCGCCGCACCTCGGCCTGGCGCGCGGCCAACGCCATGTCCCCGGCATCGCGCATGCGCGCCGAGACCTTCAGCAGCCGCTCCACATAGCGGCTGGCCTGCTCCGGCTTGTTGGCCGCCAGCGCCAGCTTCGTCAGGTAGCGCAGCACCTCCGGATCGTCCAGCAGCTTGCCTCCGTGGCGCTCGGCCTGCGCCAGCGCTTCGTCCAGCAGGTTGCCTGACTGCAGCGTCTGCACCGCCTTCAGGAACAGCGCGCGCCGCTCGGCCAGCGTGGTGGCGGCCGCCTGTTGCGCGAACAAGGCGTTGGCGGCGTCGCGATAATCGCCGCCCGCGATCGCCATATCGGCCAGCTGGCGGTTCCAGAAGGCCGCGTTGTTACGGTCCTGGCTGGCCAGCGCCGCATAGAACTTGCGCATGGCGTCCTGGGCGCCCGCCTGGCTGGACTGCGTGGCCAGCGTTTGCAGGTCGGCCAGCCCCCAGCTGCGCCCGGCAGCCTGGTCCAGCAGGCTGCGCAGCTGCACCAGGTTCTGCTCGCGCTCAGGCGTATCCGGCAGCGCGGCCCAGGCGCGCTGCTGCGCGATCTCGATGCGGGTGCGCAGGATCTGGCCCGACAGGTCGGTGCCCTGCACCGCCTGCATGCGCGCCAGCATGGCCTGCGCCTCTTCCAGCCGGCCGGTGCGCGCGTATTGTTCGGCCAGCACGCCCATGAAAGCGGGGTCGTCGGGCGTGACCTTCCACCAGGCTTCGAGGTAGGCCATGGTCAGCCCGTCGATGGTGCGGCCCTGGCCCAGCAGGCGTTCGCGCAGGGTCTCGCGCGGGAACATCAACGCCAGGCCGATCCCCACCATCGCGGTGAAAGTCAGCACCAGCGCCGGCGGTAGCAGCCGCTCGCGCTCAACCGGCGCAGCGGACTTCGACTTGTTGCCTGGCATGGTTCGGATCGGTGACGGGTGCGGTGTCCACGCGCAGCGTGTCGCGCTCGCGGACGGCCTGTACGGGCTTGCCATCGACGCTCACACGGCAGTTGCCGGCGTTGGCAAGACGGAAGAATGGCTTGAAGTAGCCGCTGAAGGCGAAGCGCGTGACGCCATCGCGCTGCGACCAGTCGCGCACGATGCCGTTGGCTTCGGCCAGTTGCGGCGCGGCCGGGGCAGTGACGGTGTCGCGCACGGCAAAGCGCGCATCGCCGCCATCCAGGTGCAGGTAGACGCCGCCGCCCGGTGCCGGCGAGGTGCCGGTCACGCCGTGCGCCGCGCCCACGTCGGGCATGCCCGCGCCGCTCCAGCGCAGGTTGCGCAGGTTGCCGTCGCCGCGCACGATCCATTCGGCACCGGTGCTGCCCGGCCCGCCGTCGCCAACGTCCCGCGCCACGGCCATGTCCTGCCAGTCGAGCACCTTGCGCACGTAGTCGGTCGAGTGCAGCGGCAGCAGCGGCTGCGCCAGCACATAGTCATAGACCTTGCGCAGTGCCTTCAGCGACGCGGCCTTGGTGCCCGAATAGCTGTGGTAGTAGATATTGACCGGCTTGAAGCGATAAGGCTTGTCGGTCAGCTCGTAGGTCTCGATCACGCGTTCGAAGCCGTAGAATGGGCCGTGCCAGAGGTTGGTGTAGACGTTCTCGTTCTGGTTGGGCGCAAATACCTGGAAGGTGCCGCCGGGCTTGTTGATGCCCAGCGGCGCAATCGCGGTCCAGCTGGGATTGCTGCGCGTGATCAGCGTATCGCCGCCGTTCATGTTGAGCACGCGCGCCTTGTCGGTCAGGCGCAGCGCCTCGGCCGGCGGCTGGCAGTCGCCCGACCACAGCAGCATGCTGACCGGCTTGCCGGCCGGCGCCAGCGTGCGGTTGATGTAGTCGATGGAGCCGCCGATCTCGCGGTTCAGGTCCATGCTGTAGCCGGGGATGCTCAGGTGGAAGGCCTCGTCGCCCTCGACCACGGCGGCCCCGCTGGATTGCGCTGCCTGCCCTGGCGGTGCCGGCACCGTGCGCGACCATTCGAACGGATGCGAGAAGGTATGGCTGGCCACCTCGACATAAGGCTGCGCGAAGATCTTGCGCGCGATCGGCTCAAGCTCGGCGCTGAGCCTGGGGTACATGCCGTCCTTGCTGACTTCGCCCTGGATCACCGACATCGTCATCGGCAGCCGGTAGCGGTCGAAGATCTCGCGGAACAGCACCTCGCCGGAGAAACCGCCGCCGGGAATCTCGGCGCGCGAGGCAAAGCCGTCGCCGTCGATATGGATGGTCAGCAGGCGCCGGCCGTTCTCGGTGGTGACATCGGGCACGGGCATGGCGGGCAGGCGCAGCGCCTCGCGCAGGAAGTCCAGCGGCTGCACCACCCAGCGGCTCTGGGCGTTGCCGTTGCCGCTCTGGCGCACCGCATACGGCCCCAGCACATAGCCGCCCCACGGCGTGATCGCGGCGGCGTCATAGGTCAGCGTGCCCGAGCGCAGGCGCAGCAGCGAACGGTAGCCATCGCCGTCCGGCACCTGGATCGCTTCGGCCTGGGTGCGGTCGGGGGCCACCGGCATCTCGAATCCCATCATCCGGTCCTTGGCCAGCACCTCGACCGGGCCCGACACGCGGCCCTTGACGGTCTTCAGCCCGAAGCTGCGCGCCACCGCGCCGCTCACGTTGGTGCCGAAGTCGTTGAGGAACACCACCGGCATGCCCTGCGCCATGCGCGCCTGCACCCAGGTATAGAAGCGTCCCGGCTGCGCCGTGACATTGCCTGACAGGTACACCACCACGCCGGCGTAGCGGTCCGGCCCGATCTCGGGCAGGTCCTCGCTGGTCTCGGCGAAATCCACGCGATAGCCAAGGTAGTTGAGCGGCATCGAGACAAAGCGCACGCCCTCGGAATCATCGATCGACACGCCGGGGCGGCGCTCCTGCACCACCAGCACGCGCCGGGGCAGCACCTCGACCTTGCCGATGCCAACCGTCTGCAGCCCGGGATCGGCCACATAGGGCGTGATCCCCAGCGCGCGGATGCGCTGCGCGGTTTCGCGTGCGCAGCGGCGGTCCGCCGGCGGGCAATAGTCGATGGAGATTACCGGCAGGCGGTACTGCTCGCGGATGGTGCGCGCCTGCGCCAGCAGCCAGTCGCGGTCCGCCTGCGGCACATTGACATAGCGGCCCTGGGCCTGGTTCCAGCTGCGGAACAGCGATTCGAAGGCAACGGCATAGGCCAGGTCATGCACCTGCGGCAGGATCTCGAAGCCGCGGTTGAAGACCAGGCGCGCCTCGGGGTAGCGCGCCTTGATGGCGCGGATCACGCGCACCAGCCCGGCTTCCTGCCGCGCGCGCTCGGCGTCGGTCCTGGCGGCAAGCTGGTAGGAATCGAGGGTATCGAGGAAGAAGCCGCGGAAGCCGCGCTGCCACAGCGGCGCGATCACCTTGTCGACATAGAAGGCGGGCCAGCCGTCGGCTGCCTGGTCGATGACCGGGGCGTTCCAGGCGTCATTGCGCCCGACGAACCAGGCCTTGGGGATGTCCTTGAAGTAGGGGCGGCTCTCCAGCACCTCGCCCACGCTGACATAGGCAAACCAGGCGGTGGCCGGCGTCGCCGCCTGGCGCGGGTCGAAGCCGCTGTCGGGCTCGACCACGGCGATGTCGAAGGCCTGCAGGGCGTCAACCGGCGGCTTGGCGCCGTAGTGCAAGGCGATCGACGGCAAGGATGCCGTCTGCGCCGCGGGCACCGGCGCGGCCGCAGCCGTCGCCACCCCGAGGGCCAGCGCCAGCGCCAGCGCGATGCCTTGCACCCGCTGCGCCATGCGCATCCCTACCCACCCCGATCGGAACGGCATGCGACCGCCCCGGCTCCCTTGTGCTTCCTCCAGCTGCTTCACAGGCTTGCTTCCTCTTCTCTGCGCACGCCGGCAAGTGCCTCACGCACAACATTTCCTGATGCGGTCGTCGCCGCCTTGTGTCCGACTGTGGACCTCAGAATCGGAAAAATCCGATGGTATCCGGCAAACGAATGCTAGGACAGACGCATGGATCACATTGTCAACAATTGTCCCAACACTGAGACATTGAGCCGGCTCGCGCGTTAACGCGCGCCGCAGCGCCGCAGGGCGCGCGCCAGCCACGCTCGTGGTACGGGCGCACCGCGAGCGGCCCTCAGCTCAAATGCAAACAACGGAAACAGTCCAGGCCCCGTGCGCGACGGGTGGTGGGGCTGTCCGCAACCGCAATGCCGGACAGCTAGGTTTGAAACGCCATGATGGATTCCCCGTTCCGATCTTTTATGTATGGGCCCGCATACAGTGAGCGCGCTCATGTATGTCTGTGCATGACGCGAGCGCGGCCACCGGCCTGGCCTTTATTGCCTGCATAATGATATCTCCGGGCCGCGCCCGCTTCCCCCGAACGCGGTAGGCATTGGCTGCCGTAAGAATTTGTAAAAAAGATGGCACGCCCATGCACCGGACGGAAGCCATTATGCCCGGGGGCGTGGCATCGCGCTCGCTGACGGTGCACGCACAACCAAATCCGCCAATAGAAAATCAGGGAATTCACTGAACTGAAGCCGAAGTAGAAAACGCTAACATCTCCTATCGGAACCTCTCATCATGATTAGGCGCTTAGCCTGATTGACACGCCGGGAAAATTCGGCAGAATGATTCCCACTTGTGCAGCGCCCATGCGGTGTGTCTTTTGGTGTTGTCGTTCCGTGACGTTTTCGGTTGTCACGACAGCGACATATCGAAGTCATATGGAATGCGCTGGCGGGGAACATAAAAAGGATCCGCTGGGTGCGTTGCACACGGTGTATAACGAGCGTTTTCGCTCATTTTGAAATTCAAGGTTGAGATAGATATGGAAACCGGTACCGTTAAGTGGTTCAACGACGCCAAGGGCTTCGGCTTCATCACGCCGGATGAAGGTGGCAATGATCTGTTCGCGCACTTCTCCGCAATTGAAGGCAATGGCTTCAAGTCGTTGAAGGAAGGCCAGAAGGTACGCTACGTCAAGGCCATGGGCCAGAAGGGCGAGCAAGCCACCAAGATTCAGGCCCTCTGATACCGGTGGAGTCCGGGCCGGTCCAGCGGACCGGCCGGAAGGAAAGCCCCGCAGCTTCGGCGCGGGGCTTTTTTATTGGCGCGCCGGCACCGGGGCGGTGGAGACTGCGATCCTGCAACGGGTGAAATTGCTATAATCGGCCGACCCACAACCACCCTCCCGCCAGTGGGCGCGCACGGATGCTGCGCGGTCAGTGCGGGACGGTATGCAGCGTGTCGAGGAGTTACGTGGCCGGTACTCAAATCGCAACGCAAGACGCCCCTGTCGCCGCCGACCATGGCGGCCAGGCCGGCCCAGCGGCATCGGCCGGCAGTTCCTTCCATGCCGCGCTGCGCATCCTGCCGTCAGCGCAGCGCCAGGCCATGTTCGAGATCTATGCGTTCTGCCGCGCGGTCGACGACATCGCCGACGGCAACGCACCGCACGCCGAGCGCCTTGCCGCGCTCGATGCCTGGCGCCACGACATCGCCGCCTGCTACGCCGGCAATCCGCCTCGCGCCCTGCAGCCGCTGAGCGCGCAGATCCGGGCCTTCCACCTGCAGCAGCAGGATTTCCTCGCCGTGATCGACGGCATGACCATGGACGTGGTGCAGGACATCCGTGCCCCCGACGCGGCCACCCTCGACCTGTATTGCGATCGTGTCGCCAGCGCTGTCGGCCGGCTGGCGGTGCGCGTGTTCGGCCTGGAAGAAGCGTGCGGCATCGCGCTTGCGCACCACCTGGGCCGCGCGCTGCAGCTGACCAATATCCTGCGCGATATCGACGAAGACGCTGCCATCGGCCGGCTCTACCTGCCGGCGGAAGCGCTGGCCGCGGCCGGCATCGGGGCGGACACGCCCCAGGCCGTGGTGGCCCACCCCGCCGTCGGCCAGGCCTGCGCGGCCGTGGCGCGCGAGGCCCAGGCGCACTATGACCAGGCCTATGCCATCATGGCGCGCTGCCCATCCCGGCAGGTGCGCTCGCCGCGCATCATGGCCGAGGTCTACCACCGCATCCTGGCGCGGCTGCGCACGCAGGGCTGGCGCGCGCCGCGCCAGCGCGTGCGCCTGCCGCGCGCCCAATTGCTCTGGATCGTGCTGCGCCACGCCATTGGCTGAGCGCTGCACCCGATGCATGCCGGGCGCGGCCGCGCCGCGCACCGGCATAAGGAGTCTGCATGTCGATGAATGAGACCGCCTTTGCCACGGCAGTGCCACGGATCGCGCCGGCCAGCGCGGGCGACAGCCCCTCGCCGCGCGGCGCCGCGCAGGCACTGGACCACGGCATCGGCCGCGCGATCGACGCGCTGCTGCACCAGCAGCGCCCCGACGGCCACTGGGTCTATGAACTGGAAGCCGACGCCACCATTCCCGCCGAATACGTGCTGATGGTGCACTACCTCGGCGAAGCCCCGGACCTGGAGCTTGAAGCCCGCCTGGCCCGCTACCTGCGCCGCATCCAGAATCCCGATGGCGGCTGGCCGCTGTTCCATGAAGGCCGCTCCGACGTCAGCGCCAGCGTGAAGGCCTATTTCGCGCTGAAGATGGCCGGCGACGATCCCCAGGCCGCGCATATGCAGCGCGCGCGCCGGGCCATCCACGCGCTGGGCGGCGCCGAGGCCAGCAATGTATTCACGCGCACGCTGCTGGCCCTGTACGGCGTGATGCCGTGGTCGGCGGTGCCGATGATGCCGGTCGAGATCATGCTGCTGCCGCAGTGGTTCCCGTTCCACCTGTCCAAGGTCTCGTACTGGGCGCGCACGGTGATCGTGCCGCTGCTGGTGCTGAACAGCCTGCGCCCGCAGGCGCGCAACCCGCGCGGGGTCGGCATCAATGAGCTGTTCGTCGGCAATTGCCATACGGTGCGGCTGCCGCCGCGCGCGGCGCACCAGCACGCCGGCTGGTACACCGTGTTCCGCGGCCTGGACGCGCTGCTGCGCGTGGCCGAGCCGCTCGTCCCGCGCACGCTGCGCCGGCGCGCCATTGCCGCGGCGCAGGCCTTCGTGCGTGAGCGGCTCAACGGCGAGGACGGCCTGGGCGCCATCTTCCCGGCAATGGCCAACAGCGTGATGATGTTCGACGTGCTGGGCGTGCCGCCCGACGACCCGGCGCGCGCGGTGGCGCGGCAATCCATCGAGCGGCTGCTGGTCGAGCACGGCGACGAAGCCTATTGCCAGCCCTGCCTGTCGCCGGTGTGGGATACCGCGCTGGCCGCGCACGCGCTGCTGGAAACCGGCGAGGCGCGCGCAACCGCCGCGGCCGGGCGCGGCCTGGACTGGCTCAGGCCGCTGCAGGTGCTGGACGTGCGCGGCGACTGGATCGTGCGCCGCCCACGGGTGCGCCCCGGCGGCTGGGCCTTCCAGTACGCCAATCCCTATTACCCGGACGTGGACGACACTGCCGTGGTGGCCGCCGCGATGGACCGCTACATGCGCGCGCACGATGTGCCGGGCCGCTATGACGAAGCCGTGGCGCGCGCCGCCGAGTGGATCGTCGGCATGCAAAGCAGCGACGGCGGCTGGGGCGCGTTCGAGCCCGAGAACACGCATCTCTACCTGAACAACATCCCCTTTGCCGACCATGGCGCGCTGCTGGACCCGCCCACCGCGGACGTGTCCGCGCGCTGCCTGTCGATGCTGTGCCAGATCGGCGCCACGCCGGGCAAGAGCGAACCCGCCGCGCGCGCGCTGCGCTACCTGCTGGCCGAGCAGATGCCCGACGGCAGCTGGTTCGGCCGCTGGGGCACCAACTATATCTACGGCACCTGGAGCGCGCTGTGCGCGCTGAACGCCGCGGGCCTGGCCCCGGAAGCCCCCGAGATGCGCCGCGCCGTGGCCTGGCTCGAACAGATCCAGAACGCCGACGGCGGCTGGGGCGAGGACGGCAGCAGCTACCGGCTCGATTACCGCGGCTACGAGCCGGCGCCGAGCGTGGCCTCGCAGACCGCGTGGGCGCTGCTGGCGCTGATGGCAGCCGGCGCCGCGCGGCATCCGGCGGTGGCACGCGGCATCGACTACCTGCTGCGCACGCAGCAATCCGGCGGGCTGTGGCATGAGCCACGCTTTACCGCCGTGGGCTTTCCGCGCGTGTTCTACCTGCGCTATCACGGCTATGCGCGCTACTTCCCGCTGTGGGCGCTGGCGCGCTACCGCAACCTGCAGCGCGGCGGCGCGCACCAGGTGTCCTGGGGGCTATGACGGCACCGTTCGTGCTGGTCGTCACCGGCATGGCGTTCGAGGCGCGCATCGCCGCCGGCCCGCATTGCCGCGTGGTGCACGGCCTGCGCGGCCTTGCGCTGGAACAAGGCGTTTCCGCGATGGCGAGCCGGTACTGCATGGGCATTCTCAGCTTTGGCGTGGCGGGCGGGCTGGATCCCGCGCTGGCGCCGGGCGATCTCGTGCTGGCGGACTCGGTCTGCGCGGCAGGCGAACGCTACGACACCGACATGACCTGGACCCGGGCAATGCACGCGGCACTGCCGCATGCCAGGGTCGGGGTCCTTGCCGGCGCGGACCAGCCGGTGCTTTCGGTTGCCGCCAAGCAGATGCTGCACCGGGCCACGGGGGCGCTTTGCGTCGACATGGAATCACACCTCGCCGCGCGCATGGCGGCGGCTTGCCGGCTGCCGTTCGCGGCTTGCCGCGTGGTGATCGACCCGGCCAGCCGCGCGGTCCCGGCTGCCGCGGCGGCGGGCATGGGTGATGACGGCAAGACCGATGTGGGCGCGGTGCTGGGCAGGCTCTTGCGCGCGCCGTGGGAACTGCCGGCGCTATTGCGGCTGGCGGGCGATGCGGCGGCCGCGCGCGGCGCGCTGCGGGCGGCCCGGCTGGCGCTGGGGGATGAATACGGCTTGCGCGATATGCGAACGCTGGCCGGCTGAGGGGATCCCTGACGGCGTCAGCCGCCAAACTTCCGCACAGCATCCAGCGCCAGCCCGCTGCCGATGCTGCCAAACCGGTCCCCTTCCACGCAACGCGCTTCCGGCAACAGCGCCGCCAGCCGCTGCCGCAGCAGCGGCACGCTGCTGGAGCCGCCGGTGAAGAAGATGGTATCTACCGCGGCGCCATCCACGCCGGCGTCCACCAGCAGCTTCTGCACAGTCTGCTCGGTCTTCACCACCAGCTTGTCGATCGACGCATCGAACTCGTCGCGCGTGATGGTCAGCGTCAGCCCCTGCTCCAGCCGGTGCAGGTCCACGTCGGTGCTGCCGTCATCGGACAAGGCGATCTTGGCGGCTTCCATCTGGATGGCCAGCCAGTGCCCGGCACGCTCGCGGATCAGCCGCACCAGGCGGTCGAGCTTGACCGTATCCGCCGCGTCGCGGTAGTTGTCCATCACCAGCGACCACGCCTTGCGCGTATAGACCAGGTTGATGGTGTGCCAGCTGGCCAGGTCGAAATACTGGCTGGACGGCATCGCCTTGCCGTTGCGCAGCGCGCTGCCCAGGCCCAGCAGCGGCATTGCGCGCGCCAGGCTGAGCGCACGGTCAAAGTCGGTGCCGCCGATATGCACGCCGCCATTGGCCAGGATGTCGTCGCGCCGGTCGCTGCGCGCGGCGCGCTCGGGCGACAGCCGCACCAGCGAGAAGTCCGAGGTACCGCCGCCGATGTCGGCCACTAGCACCAGTTCCTCACGCGTGATCCGGGCCTCGTAGTCGAAGGCCGCGGCGATCGGCTCGTACTGGAACGCGATCTCGCCGAAGCCCGCGTCGCGCGCGATCTCGGCCAGGGTGTCTTCGGCGAGCTGGTCGGCGGCCGGGTTCTCGTCGATGAAGAATACCGGGCGGCCCAGCACGGCGCGCGAAAACTCCGTGCCGGCAGCCTGCTCGGCACGCGTCTTCAGCTCGCGGATGAAGTGCGCCAGCAGCTTGCGGAACGGCATCGCCTGGCCCATCACCTCGGTGCTGTCGTCCATCATCGAGGTGCCCAGCAGGCTCTTGAGCGAACGCATCAGCCGGCCTTCATAGCCAGCCAGGTAATCACCCAGCGCGGCGCGGCCATAGCTGACCAGCGGATCCTCCGCATGGAAGAAGATCACCGAGGGCAGCGTCACCTTGCCGTCCTCCAGCGGCAGCAGCGCCGCCGGCCGCTCCGGATGGCTCCAGCCGACCGTTGAATTGGACGTGCCGAAGTCCAGGCCGCATGCGTTTGACATCATCGATTCCGTTCCCTGCAAGACAAAGTAGCCCGCGCGGCGCAAGGCCGGCGCGGGCGGGGGCGTCATTGTAGGGCAGTCGCGCTGACCGTGGAGGCCCGAGGGGCAGACGATGTTGTCGGGAAGCTATTTTCAAACATGCATTGAAGGCAGTACTAATCAAATGTCTCTTTTTCAATGACATGGCAACTGGGACCATGGCGACCTCGGCGTGGTGCTCCCTGCATCACCCACTTTCCAACTGGAGCCTGGTCATGAATCTCTCCGACATCGTCGATACCCGCTATGCCACCAAAGCCTTCGAGGCAGGCCGCACCCTGCCCCAGGCCACCGTGGACCAGCTGCTCGCCGTGCTGCACAAGAGCCCGTCCTCGGTCAATTCCCAGCCGTGGCACTTCGTGGTTGCCGCCACGCCCGAAGGCCGGGCACGGATGACGCGCGCCACCGTCGACCGCCATCCCTACAACACGCAGAAGATCCAGGACGCCTCGCATGTGATCGCGCTGTGCGTGCGCACGGAAATGGATGCCGCCCACCTGGCCGGCATCCTGGCGGCCGAGCAGCGCGACGGGCGTTTTGCCGATGACGCTGCCCGCGCCGGCATGGACAAGATCCGCCGCGGCTTTGTCGACCTGCACCGCTACGACCTGCAGCACTGGATGACACACCAGGTCTACCTGGCGCTGGGCGGCCTGCTGATGGCCGCGGCCGCGCTGGGCGTGGACGCCACGCCGATGGAAGGCATCGATACCGGCCCGCTCGACCTCGAACTGGGCCTGCGCGAGCGCGGGCTGACCAGCGTGGCGCTGGTCAGCCTTGGCTACCGCAGCGCGCAGGACTTCAATGCCGCGCTGCCGAAGTCGCGGCTGTCGCGGGAAGAAGTGTTCACGTTCCTGTAATTCCGTTCCAGCAAGTCCGGCCCCGGCAGGGGCTGGCGCGTGCCTTGACACGCCAGCATGCGCCTCCTATGCTGCGTCTGTTCTTTATTAAAGACCATTGTTCTGTTCTACGGAACGTCAAGAACGTACGGCCGGACGTAGCCCCATGCAAAAGCCCCTGCGCCATATCCGCGTGCTCGACCTCACCAATGTGCTGGCCGGGCCGTTCTGCTGCCACCAGCTTGCCCACCTGGGCGCCGAAGTCATCAAGGTGGAAACCCCCGGCACCGGCGACCTGGCGCGCCAGCTGGGCGCCGATGCCGAGCTGAACCAGCGCCTGATGGGCGTGTCGTTCCTGGCCCAGAACCCCGGCAAGCAGTCGCTCACCCTGAACCTGAAGCACGCGCGCGGCAAGGAGGTGTTCCGCAAGCTGGTGCAAAGCGCCGACGTGCTGGTGGAGAACTTCCGCCCCGGCGTGATGGACCGGCTCGGGCTGGGCTACGAGACCCTGAAGCAGGACAACCCGCGCCTGATCTACTGCGCGATTTCCGGTTTCGGCCAGGACGGGCCGCTGGCCGGGCTGCCGGCCTATGACCAGATCATCCAGGGCATGGCCGGCGTGATGAGCATTACCGGCGATGCGCAGAGCGCACCGTTGCGGGTCGGCTATCCGGTCTCGGACACCATCGGCGGGCTGACCGCGGCGCTGGCGGTGTCGGCGGCGCTGGCGGACCACCAGCGCACCGAAGGCTATTTCATCGACGTATCGATGCTGGAAGCCACGCTGGCCACCATGGGCTGGGTGGTGTCCAACCACCTGATCGCCGGCAAGGTGCCGGCGCCGATGGGCAACGAGAACATGACCGCCAGCCCCTCGGGCACGTTCCGCACCGCGCACGGGCTGCTCAATATCGCCGCCAACAAGCAGGAACAGTTTGAAGCCGTGTGCCGCGTGCTGGGCCGTCCCGAGCTGGCCGCCGATGCGCGCTTCGCGCAGCGCCAGGCACGGCTGGCCAACCGGGGGGAACTGACACAGGCGCTGGAAGCAGAGCTGGCGAAGAAGCCGGCCACCGAATGGTGGCCGCTGCTGACCGAGGCCGGCGTGCCCGCCGGCCCGGTGCTGGACGTGCCGCAGACGCTGGCCCATCCGCAGGTGCGCGAGCGCGGCATGATCGGCGAATTTGCCGATGCGCCCGGCGTAGGCCGCGATATCCGCGTGGTGCGCACCGGCTTCAAGCTCAACCGCGAGGCCCCGGCCGTGGACACGCCGCCGCCGGAGCTGGGCCAGCATACGCGGCAGGTGCTGGCCAGCCTAGGCTACAGCAATGCGGACATCGACCAACTGAGCGAGGAGCGCGCGATATGAGCGGCATCGACACCAGCAGCCACCCCGGCCACACCCGGGATGACGCCATGGACCCGGGCCAGCGCCTGTCGCAGGACTGGTGGCGCACCGGCATCATCGACATGCGCCCGGGCGAGATCCGCTACCGCGGCTACCCCATCGAACAACTGATCGGCCGGGTCTCGTTTGCGCAGATGATCTGGCTGATGCTGCGCGGCGAGCTGCCCGGCCCCGGGCAGGGCGAGCTGCTGGACGCGGCGCTGATGGCCGCGGTCGACCACGGCCCGCAGGCGCCCAGCATTGCCATCGCACGCATGGCGGCCACCTGCGGCGTGGGGCTGAACAACGCCATGGCTTCCGCCGTCAACGTGCTGGGCGACGTGCATGGCGGCGCCGGTGAACAGGCGGTGGCGCTTTACCAGGACGTGGCGCAGCGGCTGGATGCGAGCAGCGCCATGGACGACGCCGTCGCCGCCGCGCTGCAGCACTACCGCGACCTGCACGGCAAGTTCATTGCCGGCTTTGGCCACCGTTTCCACCCGGTCGACCCGCGTGCGCCGCGGCTGCTGGCGCTGGTCGACCAGGCCGCGGCCAACGGCGTGGTCAGCGGGCGCTACGCGGGGATCGCGCGCGCGGTCGAGGCAGCGCTGGGTGCCGGCCGCGGCAAACCCATCCCAATGAATATCGATGGCGCCACCGCGGTGATCTATGCCGAACTGGGCTTTGCCGCACCGCTGGCGCGGGGGCTGTTCTGCCTGTCGCGCTCGGTCGGCATCCTGGCGCATGCCTGGGAACAGACCTGCGAGGGCGGGCGCAACAAGGGCCCGATGCCGCGCCAGTTCCTGTGGACCTACGACGGTGCGCCGCAGCGCGATGTGCCAGAGCCAGGCCGGCAGGCATAACGGGGTCAGCCGGCCAGGTCGGGCTCAGGCGCCAGCATTGACGCCGGCGATGCGCTCGCGGCCGCCGGCGCCACCATGGACGAGGCCAGCACGTAGCGGTCGCGCCCATGTTCCTTGGCGTGGTAGAGGGCGCGATCCGCATCGGCGAACAACAGGCGCCACAGCGCTTCCTTGCTGCCCGGGCCGCCGCGCAGCTGCGCCATGCCAATGCTGACGCTGGCATGGCCATGGCCGGCGGGCAGTTCGATCGCGCGCACCTTGCGCAGGATCCGGTTGGCCAGCGCCGAGGCCTGCTGCTCGTCGGTATGCGGGCACAACACGCAGAACTCCTCGCCGCCATAGCGCCCGGCCACGTCCGAGGCGCGGCGCGAATTGTCCAGCGCATGCGCAACCTCGCGCAGCACGGCGTCGCCGGCGTGGTGGCCGAAGGTATCGTTGACCTGCTTGAAATAATCGATGTCGATCACCAGGCAGGACAGCGCCTGCCCGTCGCGCTGCCAGCGCGCCACCAGCGACAGTGCCGACATCTCAAGCGCCCCGCGGTTGAGCAGCCCGGTCAGGGCATCCACGCGCGCGCCGCTTTCGTTGTGCGCGATGATCTGCTCCATCGCCATCATGGTGAAGCCGAACAGGCCCAGCAGCGTGGCGATCAGCGGCGCCAGCAGCCAGGCCGAGCCGGCCGGGCCGGCAAAGAACAGCGTCAGCGGCGCGGCGCCCGCACCGCCCGCCAAGGGCAGGTTCATGGCATGGCTGAAGCCGGCCAGCTGCGTGGCCAGATGCACCAGGCTGGCCACCAGCACCAGCGGCGCGCCGATGCTGCGGCGCCCGCGCCCGGCGCGCGCCAGCGTGGCAAAGGTGGCCAGCGACACCAGCGCCAGCAAGCCGTAGACGATGCGCAGCACCACCTGCTGCCCGTCGGGCATGCCGCTGGTGGCCGCGATCAGGCCAAGCACGATCACGCCCGCGGCGGCCAGCGCCGCGGGATGGGCCGGCACCCCGTAATAGACCCGCACGCCGCGGTAGATCAGCAGCCAGCCAGCCACGAACGCCAACGCACCCAGCGTGCCCAGATGGCCCGTGCCGCTGGCAGCGCTGATGGCCAGCGCCAGGCCCGCGGCCGACACCAGCACGTGCCCGAACGCCCACAGCCGCCCCGCCTCGCTCGCGCGCAGCGCGAACACCAGCCCCGCCGCAATAATCAGCGTGCTGCAGAAAAACACCATCATCACCACCGCAATGGTCTGCTGGTCCAGGTGCATGGGGATTTCCTCAAGGATGCCGTCTGCCGCGCCGTCAATATCGAGCAGCGGGCATCAGGCCACAGGGGCGCGAAGCAGGCATCTCCCGCACTTGTTTTCACAACATGTGACGTGCGTTGTTTTCAATGCCAGCCGCATGATAGCCCGCACATGCCGGGCCGTGGCACCCCCGACAAGCCGGGTCGGGCCGGCTGCACACGCAGCTCAGTCCGGGGTGGCCTTGTCCGCAATGCTGTCCGGAAAGGAGCCGCCCAGCGCCTGGGTCAGCACACGCGCCGCATGCAGCACATCGACGCGGAAGTCTTCCCGGTAGCGCGAGGCCGGGCAGGTCAGCGTCAGCGCGCCGCACAGCACATCGCCGGGACCGAACACCGGCGCCGACACCCCGGCAAGATCGGGGCTGCGGTCGCCCACCAGAGCCGCCACGCCCTCGTGCCGGATGCGCTCGTAGAGCGAGCCGGACTCGCCCGCAAAGGCGCGCAGCACGCGCGCGCCGGCGCCCCGGTCGCGCGGCAGCAGTTCGCCGGCGCGGACATGGTCGCGCACCGGCTGCGGCGAATCGACGCGGTACAGGCACAGTCGGTGCTCGCCCTGCTCGACATGGAAGGCCGCGCTTTCACGCGTGATGCGCACCAACTCGCGCAGCGCCGGCATCACCACCGCCTCCAATGAGAACGACGCCGCGTAGACGGCATTGAGCCGCGCCACCTCGGGACCCAGCCCATAGCGCCCGTCCGGCTGGCGCCGCACCAGCCCGGCGTGCTCGAGCGAGGCCAGCAAGCGCAGCAGCGTGCTCTTGTACAGGCCACTGCGCTGCGCCAGCTCGGCCAGCCCCAGCGCGGTATCGCCAAGGCGGAACACCGACAGCACGAACAGCGCCCGGTCCACGGCGATGGCGCCGCCCGCGGCGGCGTGCTTGTCGGCTTCTGAAACCTGTGCGGCTTTGCGTGGCATGGCGGACGGCGGCGATCCTGGCTGGACCGGATGACGGAACGATGCGCCAACGTATAGAACGCATCCCGGCTTGTCAATCCGCCCTGCTGCGTGTCAAGGAAGCAGCACACGTGCGGCGGAGCCGCGCAAACGACGCTGCACGCATTCATGGATCCGGGCGGCGGCGCGCTGGCGTTTTTCTGCAACACGTGGCCAGTGCCTCCTGCCGCCCAGGCCGTCGCCCAAGCGCCTTCGCCGGCCCCCCGGCTACCGCATGCGCCACATTGCGTGCGCGTACTCGCCACTCCCCAGTTTGCAAGTGGAATTAGAGGGAAAGTTACCTGCTTTTGATTAAGCAGCCGCTGCACGGCGTGGATAAAATCATGCGTTGCCTGACCTCTGCGCAATCCCTGCGCTGCTTTCCGTACCCTCGCTGCAATGTCTCACCGCCGTGCTTTTCCCGACCCTGGTATGACCGTTCCCGCCCTCTCGCTTGGCGCCATCCTGGATGACCTGCGTAGCGCCCCGCGCCCGCTGACCTCCGCGGAGTACACATACCTGGCCCACCTGCGGCAGCGTATCGTCACCGGCGACGCAGACCTGTGGACCACGCTCGAGACCGCGGGCGTGCCATGCAGGGAACGCCGCCTGTCGCCCGAAGTGGTGCAGGCGCTGACCGCTATCGGCCATTTGCCGATGCACTGAGCCCGGCTCGCACCACCCCGCATTGCAGAAATTTCCCGGGGTCATTTCGGAAAGCCGCACCCTCCAGCCAGCCTGCGTCCCGCTACGATCGATCCACTTTCGATTCGCCGGGCACCGTGCTTCCAGTCAAGCGCCAAGCATGCCCCGGCCACGGCCCAGGCATGGCTTACCCAAACAACCGGCGCGTCAGCTTCCCGCGACGGCCCGGAAACCCGAACCCGGCGCCGTTGCGCGCCACGGCGCCGCATTCTGGGTGCGGCAGGCGACGATGTAGCGTCAGGCCAGCCGTTCGCAGCAATAGGCCTCGGTGCGATAAGGGAAAGCAACCTCGGCTCGGCCCGCCAGCGCGGGATGCCCGTCGATAACCGCCTGCAGCCGTTCACGCACGCGGGCTTGCTCCGCCGCCGGCAGCGCGGCAATGAAGCTCACCGACATCACCCGGTCCACGATCACCTGCTGCGGCGCCCCTACATGCGTGTAGGGCAGGCGCTGCAGCGCCAGCGGCCCGAAGCCCTCGGCGGGAAAGACCCGCCTCCAGTCGCCCTTGTAGAAGCGCGGCGCGTCGCCTTCATACGGCGTCATGATGGCCGTCAGCTGCGCCACCCAGTCCACGCTTTCATCGCGCACGTTCCATACCAGCCCTAGCCGGCCGCCGGGGCGCAGCACGCGGCCGATTTCCGCCATCGCGCGCGCATTGGCAAACCAGTGGAAGGCCTGCGCGCAGACGACGGCGTCGACGCTGGCATCGGGCAGCGGGATGGCCTCGGCACTGCCTTCCAGCGCCTGCACTGACGGCAGCACCGTGGCCAGCTGTGCGCGCATCTGCGCCACCGGTTCGACCGCGATCACCGTCGCCCCCGTCTCCACCAGCCGGCGCGTGAACTTGCCGGTGCCCGCGCCCAGGTCCAGCACGGTGCGGCCCGCGCGCAGGCCCAGCGTGCCGCGCAGCCAGGTGTCGATTTCAGTGGGATACTCGGGACGTCCGCGCGCGTAGGTATCGGCCTGGCTGGCGAATCCCTGTGCGGCGGCCTGGTGGATGGCGGTCATGGGTGGGCTCCGGTTGCGTACCGGAGGCGTAGCCTACGCCCCATGCCGGCACACGGCAAGCGGGCGGCTACTGCTGCATGCCCCAGCGGCGCACCGTGAGCCGTTCCAGCGTGGTGAACACCAGCCCCTCCACCAGCAACCCGATCAGGATCACCGCGGCCAGCCCTGCAAAAACGCGGTCGGTGTAGAGCTCATTGCGGTTCTGGAAGATGAACCAGCCCAGCCCGCCCTGCCCCGACGACGCGCCGAACACCAGCTCGGCCGCGATCAGCGTGCGCCAGGCAAAGGCCCAGCCGATCTTCAGGCCCGACAGGATCGCCGGCAGCGCCGCCGGCACCAGCACCAGCGCGACATAGCGCAGCCCGCGCAGGCCGTAGTTGCGGCCCGCCATGCGCAGCGTCGGCGGAACTGACTGGAAGCCCGCGTACATGTTCAGCGCCAGCGGCCACAGCACCGAATGGACGAGCACGAAGACCAGGCTCCTGGTGCCCAGCCCGAACCACAGCAGCGCCAGCGGCAATAGCGCTATCGCCGGCAGCGGGTTGAACATGGCGGTGAGCGTATCCAGCACATCGCGCCCAAAGCGCGTGGACACGGCCAGCGAGGTCAGCACGAACGCCAGCACGATGCCGGCCGCATAGCCGCGCAGCAGCACCGACAGCGAAATCGCCGCCTTGCCCGGCAGCTCGCCGCTGCCCACCGCCTCGGCAAAGGCGCGCATCGTGGCCAGGCAGGACGGCAGCAGCAGGTCGTTGTCCTGCACGCGCGCCACCAGCTCCCAGATCAGCCCCAGCGCCAGCAGGATCACCGCCTTGCGCAGCCAGCCGTGTTGCCACAGGCGCTGGTGCCACGGCAGCGCGCGCGCAAGCGGGGCTTCGGTGAAGGGTTCAGGCTCGCGTTCGTATTCGGGCCGAAGCGTGTCGGCCAGTGTCAGTGTCGGTTGCGTCATGATGCGATGTCGCGGATCAGCGGCCCGCCGCGCTGCGCGCACGCGGCGCGGCCTCGGCGGCGGGCTCGTCGAACAGCAAGGTATGGATGCGTTGCGCGGCGGCCTGGAATTCGGCGCCGCCCTGGCTGGCCAGGCTGAACTGGTGGCTGTTGAGTTCCGCGCGCACGCGGCCCGGGTGCGGCGACAGCAGCAGGATGCGGCTGCCCACCACCAGCGCCTCTTCGATCGAATGCGTGACGAACAGCAAGGTGAAGGCTGCGTCGTCCCACAGCGCCAGCAGCTCTTCCTGCATGCGCCGGCGCGTGAGGGCGTCCAGCGCGGCAAAGGGCTCGTCCATCAGCAGCACCTTGGGGCGCATCGCCAGTGCGCGCGCGATCGCCACGCGCTGCTTCATGCCGCCCGACAGCGTATGTGGGTAGGCATCGGCAAAATCGGCCAGCCCCACCTTGTGCAGGCTGTCCAGCGCCAGCTCGCGCGCCTCTGCCCGCGACAGCTTGCGCGCTTGCCGCAGCGGGAACATCACGTTCTGCACCACCGTTTTCCACGGCGGCAGCTGGTCGAACTCCTGGAACACCACGATGCGGTCCGGGCCGGGCTGCAGCACACGCCGGCCTTCCAGCCGGATCTCGCCCTCGCTGGGCGGAACGAACCCGGCAACCGCCTTCAGCAGCGTGGACTTGCCGCAGCCGGACGGGCCCAGCAGCGCGAAGCGGTCGCCGGCATGCACGTCGAAGCTGACGCGATGGGTGGCCCGCACGATGCGCTCGGGCGTGCAGTACTCCAGCGACACGCCATCCACCTGCAGCAGGGGCGTGGCGCGGTCCGACACCACGCGCAGGTTGTGGGTGGCCATGCTCAGCTCCCCTGCGCGGTGACCGGGTCCTGGAAGAAATAGTCCTGCCAGGACTTGGGCTGGTTGCGGATCGCGCCCACGCGGTGCATGAAAGCGGCCAGCGCAAAGGTGTTCTGCGGCGCCACGCGGAACTGCACCTGCGGGTTCTTGAGCACGCGCAGCAGCAGCGCGCGGTCGGTCTTGGCCTTGCTCTGGCGTAGGTAGATGTCGGCGGCCGCTTCCGGATTGGCGGTGGCAAAGGCCGCGGCCTCGGCCAGCGCATCGACGAAAGCGCGATAGGTCTTGGGATTATCGTTGCGGAATTTCTCGGTCGCGTACAGCACCGTGGAGGAGCTGGGGCCGCCCAGCACGTCATACGAGTTCAGCACGATGCGCGCGTTCGGATTGCCGGCCAGTTCCTGCTCCTGGAACGGCGGATTGCCGAAGTGCCCGGTGATCTCGGTGCCGCCGGAAATGATCGCCGCGGCCGCATCCGGGTGCGGCACCGCCACGGTCCACTTGTCGAGGCGGTTGTACTCCTTGTCGCCCCATTGCCTGGCCGCAGCCAGTTGCAGCACGCGCGACTGCACCGACACGCCCACCGCCGGCAGCGCGATGCGGTCCTTCTCCGTGAAATCGGCAATCGACTTCACTTTGGGGTTGTTGCTGACCAGGTAGTACGGGAAGTTGCCCAGCGACGCCAAGCCGCGCACGTTCTGCTTGCCGTGGGTGCGGTCCCACAGCGTCAGCAGCGGGCCCACGCCGGCGCCGGCGATATCGATGGCACCGGACAGCAGCGCGTCATTGACCGCGGCCCCGCCCGACAGTTGAGTCCATTCGACCTTGATGTCGACGCCCTGCTGCTTGCCGTGTTTCTCGATCAACTGCTGGTCGCGCGCCACGTTGAGCAGCAGGTAGACCACGCCGAACTGTTCGGCAATACGCAGCTTGCCTTCGGCGTGCGCGGTGCCGGTGATGGCCAGGCCGGCGCTCAGCGCCAGCAGGCCGAGCCTGCGGGAAAAACGAGAGAACATGATCGAAACTCCGGGGAATACGTGGATGAGCGCTTGCCAGTGCAAGCGCGTACGGTGACTTGCGATACCGCTGCCGCCTTCAGCGCGGCACGTCACCTTCGATGGTGGTGCGGTACATCACGCGCCGCAGTTCCGGCGGACAGCCCGCGGCAAGATGCAGCAGCGAGCGGTTGTCCCAGAACACCAGGTCATGTGGCTGCCACTGGTGGCGGTAGATGTGGGCGGGCTTGACGCTGTGCGCGAACAACTGGTCCAGCAGGTCGCGGCTTTCCTTCTCGGGCAGGCCGACGATGCGGGTGGTGAAATGCTCGCTGACAAAGAGCGCCTTGCGCCCCGTTTCCGGATGGGTGCGCACCACCGGCTGCAGCACCGGCCTGACTTGCGCAATCTGCTCCGGCGTCAGGTTGGGCCGCCACGGGCTGCGTTGCTGCAGCTCGGCATAGCGCGCCAGGTAGGTGTGCTCGGCCTGCAGGCCATCGACGGCGCGCTGCAGCGCAGCCGGCAGCGTGTCCCAGGCCAGGTGCATGTTGGCGAACAACGTATCGCCTCCCTCGGCGGGCAGCTCGCGCGCATGCAGCAACGAACCGAGGCTGGGCTTTTCCTTGTACGACAGGTCCGAATGCCAGAAGTGGCCGGCATCGCCCAGCCCGATCGGCTTGCCGTTCTCGACCACGTTGGACACCACCAGCACTTCCGCATGGCCCGGCAGCTGGAACTGGTGCAGCACGTGGATCTGCAGCGGGCCGAAGCGGCGGCTGAAATCGATCTGCTGCGCGGGCGTGATCTGCTGGTCGCGGAACACCACCACGTGGTAGTCGAGGTGGGCGCGATGGATGCGGGCAAAATCCGCGTCGGACAGCGGCTGCGACAAGTCGAGCCCGATCACTTCCGCGCCCAGCGGCGCGTCCAGCGCACGGATCTCGAAGTTGCCCGCATCTGCGAAAAATGCGGTGGAAAGCGGCGCGCTCTGCTGGCGCGAAACACTGGCGTGGGCGGTTGCGGTCGTCATGGCAAGCTCTGGCATACGGGGGAAGTCGATGCGGCATCGGGGATGCCGCGTACAAGCTTGCACTGTAGAGAGCCGGCCATTGCCCGGTCAACGAATCATATCGCTGGCCCTTATCCGCTTATCGCATATCCATGTCTCGACATTTGCGGGCCATCAGGGCTTGCCGGGGCAACCGCTGCGGCACGGCACGTTGGCCGTATCCGGGCGCGCGTCGGCGACAAAGCCATCGCGGTTCGGCATCTTCACCTGCGGCAGCGTGCTCGCGTCCAGCACCGCATCTGCGGGCAGGACGCCGTTCCTGTGCAGCAGCCACGCGGTGACGGCATAGACCTCGTCCGGCGCCAGGCTCTGGGGCGCGTTGTAGGGCATGGCGCGGTTGATGAAGTCGAATACCGTGGTCGCGTAGGGCCAGAAGCTGCCGATGGTCTTGACGGGGTCCTTGCCCCTGGCGGCGTCCTTCAGCGTGCCCTGCCCGCCCACCAGCGCATCGGCCGGCTTGCCTTCGCCATTGACGCCGTGACATGCGGCACAGTGCTGCGCATAGACCTGCTGGCCCCGCGCGACCGTGCCGCTGCCTGGCGGCAGGCCAGTGCCGTCCGGGGTCACGTCGATATTCCACGCGGCAAGATCGCGCTCGCTGGCGGGGCGGCCTATGCCGAAGGTCTGCGCAAGGACCGTTTGCGCAGCGCAGGCCAGCGCCAGCACGGCGACGGCACCGCTGAATCGTTCAAGCGCGCGCATTGGCAATGCTCCCGTCCGCGGCCACGCGCCAGCGCTGGATCGCGTTGTAGTGATAGGTGGAAGCCACGCCGCGCGCGGCCACCAGCTGGTCCGGCGTGGGCTGGACGTTGCCGGCTTCGTCGATGGCGCGGCTCTCCAGCGAAGCTGGCCCGCCATCCCAGCGCCACGGCAGGCGGAAGCGCACCAGGGCGCGGTCCAGCACCGGCTCCTGCAGTTGCGCCTCGCGCCAGCTGCGGCCGCCGTCGACCGACACCTCGACGCGGCGGATACGCCCGTGGCCCGACCACGCCAGGCCCGCGATCTCGTAGAAGCCGCGCTCACGCAATCTGTGATCCGGCGCGGGGAAGGTGATCACGGACTTCACGTCCATCAGGAAGGTGAACTGCCGCGCGCTGCCGTCGGGCAGGGAATCCGTGTATTTCGAAGTCTCTTCGCGCGACATGAACGGCGCGCGCCCCAGCTTCAGGCGCCGCAGCCACTTGATGGACATGTTGCCCTCATAGCCCGGCAGGAACAGCCGCAGCGGATAGCCATGCTCGGGGCGCAGCATCTCGCCGTTCTGCGCATAGACCAGCAGTGCGTCTTCCAGCGCCTTGGCCAGCGGCACGCTGCGCGTCATCGCTGCGCCATCGGCGCCCTCGGCTAGCACCCACACAGCTTCCGGCGCCACGCCGACTTCGTCCAGCACCACGGACAACGGCACGCCGGTCCATTCGCAACAAGACAACAAGCCGTGGCTGATCTGCACGGACTTCGCACCGGGCGCCTTCCACTCGCGCCCGGTGTTGCCCGAGCACTCCAGGAAATGGATGCGCGACACCGACGGCAGGCGCACCAGGTCGTCCATGGTGAAGATGCGCGGGCGCGCCACCAGGCCATGCACCGCCAGCTGGTGCTGCGCCGGGTCGATCAGCGGGATGCCGGCGTGATGGCGCTCGAACACCAGCCCGGTCGGCGTGATGATGCCGCGCAGGTCCTGCAAAGGCGTCATCGACGAGTTGGCGCCGGGCAGCGGCGCCGCGCTGCGGCTGCGCCGCACCACGTCTTTCTCGAACGGGGACGGCTGGCCATACGGATGCCACAGCACGGGCTCGCCCGGCGTGCGCGTCCACGGCGCAACCGTCAGGGGTTCTGCGCGCGCCGCAGTAGCGGCGCCAGCCGCGGCGGCGCCCAGCACCGCCCCGCGCTGTCAGGAAGCGCCGGCGGCCGGAAGTCAGGTCATTGCTCATCGTGAGGGCTTGGTCAGCCTGGCAGGGATCAAAATGCGCAGACTGTAGGACAGCACCGGCGCTCGGCCAACGAAGAAGATTGCATGCCGATATGCCAACGCCGCGCTGCGCGCCATATGCGCGGGGCCGATAACCAAAGTCGGAATCATTCGTTCTGGTCCGCGCGCAGCGCCGCTTATCGTGGAGCCGTCCTCCACTTCAAGAAGGTCTGCACGATGACGACCCCGCGCCCCCATGCCACCGCTGCACCCACGCTGACCCGCCGCGAGCTGCTGCGCTGCGTGGCCTGGTCCGGGCTGGGCATGGCGGCTTCGCTGTCGCCGCTGTCCGCGTTCAGCGCAAGCCCGGCCGCGCGTCCCGACGTGATCCGCGTCGGCGTGGCCCAGCCCGCCACCGGCACCCCGCCCAGCTTTGCCGGCAGTTCGCTGGCGATTGCCCATGCGCGCGGCTGGCTGGAGGAATCGTTCAAACCGACCGGCACGCGCGTGGAGTGGTTCTTCTTCAAGGGCGCCGGCCCCGCCGTCAACGAGGCGCTGGCCAACCGCCAGCTCGACTTTGCGCTGCAGGGCGACCTGCCGTCCATCGTGGCCCGCTCCGCCGGCCTGAAAACGCGGCTGGTGCTGGCCACCGGCGTGCGCGCCAACATCTACGTGGGCGTGCCACCCGATTCGCCGCTGAAGACGGTCAGCGACCTGCGCGGCAAGCGCGTGTCGCTGTTCAAGGGCACCAATATGCATCTGCCGGCGCTGCGCCTGCTGGAAGCGAACGGGCTCTCCGACAAGGACCTGCGTCTGCTGAACCTGGACACGGCCGGCTACCTGGCGGCGCTGTCCACGCGCGACATCGACGCCGCCATCGGCGCCATGGACATCCTGCGCCTGCGCGACAAGGGCGCGGTGCGCATCCTGTACTCCAGCAAGAACCAGTCGCCGATCTACACACGGCAAAGCCACGTACTGGTGAGCGACGAATTCGCCGGGCGCTATCCGGAGGCCACGCAGCACCTGGTGAAGGCCGCGGTCGAGGCGGCGCGGTGGGCCTCGGACGAGAGCCATCGAGAAGAAGTGCTGCGCACCTGGGCGCGTGCGGGTACGCCTTATGACCACTGGAAGGAAGACTTTGACGGCGAGCCGCTGCGGGTGCGGCTGAACCCGAATTTCGATCCCTTCCTGGTCAGCCGCTACAAGGATGCGGTCGAGCAGGCCTATCGCTTCAAGCTGAGCCGTGCGCGCTTTGACGTGGACCAGTGGATCGACCAGCGCTTCCTGAAGGCGGCGCTCACCGACCTGAGCCTGCAGAGCTACTGGCCCGTCTACCAACCCAACGGCAAGATCCTGGGAGCCTGACATCATGTCCGTCGCCGATTCGCTTTCACTGCCCGCCGCCGCAGCGCCGCGCGTGGCTGCTCCGCGCAAGCCACTGCGCTGGCAGGATGCCACACGCTGGCTGCTGGCCTGGCCGGTGCCGCTGGCGCTGCTGCTGGTCTGGTATGTGGCTGCCCGCAATGCCTGGATTCCGCCGCAGGTGCTGCCCGCCCCCGAAGACGTCGCACGCACGCTGGCCGACCTGTGGCAAAGCGGCGAGCTGCAGGCCAACCTGGCGATCAGCGCGCTGCGCGTGGCCGGCGGCTTTGCCGTGGGCCTGGCCGGTGGGCTGGCGCTGGGCGCGGCCATGGGCCTGTCGCCGACCTTGCGCGACTACGTCTACCCGACCTTCAAGGCCTTCAGCCAGGTGCCGGTGCTGGGCTGGCTGCCGCTGCTGATGCTGCTGGTCGGCATCGACGAGGCGCTCAAGGTGATCCTGATCGCCAAGGCCGCCTTCGTGCCGGTGGCGCTGAACACGTACAAGGGCATCGGCAGCGTGCCGACCCGCTACCTGGAAGTGGCGCGGGTGCTGCAGCTCACGCGCTGGCAGACGCTGTCGCGCGTGGTGCTGCCCGCCGCGGCCGCGCCGGTGTGGAACGGCGTGCGCTACGGCCTGACGCACGCGTGGCTGGCGCTGGTGGTGGTGGAGCTGCTGGCCTCGTCCGAGGGGCTGGGCTACATGATCGTCTACGGGCGCCAGCTGTTCCAGCTCGACATGGTGCTGGCCGCCGTGGTGGTGGTGGGGGTGGTGGGCTTTGCGCTGGACAAGGCGCTGGCGCTGGCCGAAGGCGCGGTGCTGCGCTGGCGCAAGCCGGGCTTCTGAGGCGAGGCCGCGATGACCACTTCTGTAATCCGCCCCCGTATCCGCCTGCCCCGCGCCCTGCGCGGCTGGGTGCTGCCGCTCGCGTTGCTCGCGCTGTGGTGGGCCGCCGTGCGCTTTGGCTGGACCACTTCGCCGCTGCTGGTGCCGGTCTCCAGCGTCTGGGACACCGCGGTGCGTCAGGTGCAGAGCGGCGCGCTGGCCACGGCATTGGCCGCCAGCCTGTGGCGTGACCTGGCCGGCTTTGCCATCGGCGCCAGCGCCGGGCTGGTGTTCGGCACGGCGCTGGGCCTGTCGCGCCTGTTCGAACGCCTGGTCGGCCCGAGCTTTCACACGGTCAAGCAGATCTCGCTGTTTGCATGGATCCCGCTGATCTCGGTCTGGTTCGGGCTGGGCGATGCCGCCAAGGTGGTGTTCCTGTCGCTGGCCGCATTCTTCCCGGTGGTGCTGAACACCTTCGAAGGCATCCGCGCCGTACCGGCCGACCTGCTCGAGGTTGCGCGCGTCTTGCGATTCAGCCGCACCCAGGTGCTGTGGCGCGTGGTGCTGCCGTCGGCGGCCCCGTCGATTTTCGCCGGCATCCACCTGGGGCTGATCTATGCGTGGCTGGCCACGCTCGGCGCGGAGTACCTGCTGGTATCCGGCAAGGGCATCGGCAACACCATGACCGACGGCCGCGAGAACTTCTGGATGGACCTGGTGATCTTCGGCGTGATCGTGGTCGGCCTGGTCGGCTTCACGCTGAACTGGATCGCCAGCCGCATCGAATCCCGCCTGCTTGCCTGGCGCGGGCGCTCGGTAGCCGCGGGCTGAACCACGCAGCCCCTTATTGAACGGAGACCACAAATGCCACACGCCGGCACGCTAAGCATCGCGCACCTGCACAAGCAGTACGAAGTCGAGGGCCGGGCGCTGCCCGTGCTCGAGGACATCACCCTGACCATCGCCCCGGGCGAGTTCTTCAGCATCGTCGGCGCCAGCGGCTGCGGCAAGTCCACCCTGCTGCGGCTGGTGGTGGGCCTGGAAGAGGATTACCGCGGCGAGATCCTGCTGGACGGCAAGCGCGTATCGGGCACCAGCCTGCAGCGCGGCATCGTGTTCCAGGAGCACCGCCTGTTCCCGTGGCTGACAGTCGAGCAGAACATCCGGCTGGCGCTGCTCAACACGCCGGGCAGCGATGCGGAGAAAGACCGCAACGTTGCCGAGCATATCGCGCTGGTTGGCCTGCGCGGCTTCGAGCAGGCCCATCCGCACCAGCTCTCTGGCGGCATGTCGCAGCGCGTGGCGATTGCGCGGGCACTGGTGACGCGGCCGGAGATCCTGCTGCTCGACGAGCCCTTCGGCGCGCTCGATGCCATGACGCGGGCCCACCTGCAGCAGGAACTGCAGCGGATCTGGCAGGCCGAGGGCATCACCATGATCCTGGTCACGCACGACGTCGAGGAAGCCGTCTTCCTGGGCGACCGCGTGGTGGTGATGGAACCCCGGCCCGGCCGCATCCGCCGCGTCCTGCCGGTGGACCTGCCGCATCCGCGCGAACGCGCCGGACTTCCGTTCGCGCGCGTGCGCGATGCCGTGCTGCGCGAATTCGCCGGGCAGGAGCCTGTCGTGCAGCGGGCGCCCGAACCTGAACTCGCCTGACTCAACCCTGATCCCCTCCGGAGCTTCGTGATGACCCAAGCCAACGCTACGCAAGACCAGACCGTCCAGCTCGACATCCACCCGGTTGCCGGCCGCATCGGCGCCGAGATCCGCGGCGTCACGCTGCACGGCGACCTGCCGCCCGCCACCTTCGCCGCCATCCGCGCAGCCTTGCTCAGGCACAAGGTGCTGTTCTTCCGCGACCAGGTGCATCTGGACGATGCCGCACAGCAGGGCTTTGCGCGCCTGTTCGGCGACACCGTGCCGCACCCGACCGTGCCCTCGCGCGACGGCACGCAATTGCTAGAGCTCGACTCGCAGCACGGCGGCCGCGCCAACTCCTGGCATACCGACGTGACCTTCGACCTGGCCTACCCCGCGGTCTCGGTGCTGCGCGCCGTGACCGTTCCCGCCGCCGGCGGCGACACGGTGTGGGCCAACACCGCCGCCGCGTACCACGACCTGCCCGAGCCGCTGCGCGAACTGGCCGACAAGCTGCGGGCGCTGCACACCAACGACTACGACTACGCGGCCACGCGCGTCAATCCGAGCGACGAAGGGCTGAAGCGCTACCGCGAAGTCTTCACCTCGGCGCTCTACGAGACCGAGCACCCGGTGGTGCGCGTGCACCCGGAAACCGGCGAACGCACGCTGGTGCTGGGCCACTTCGTCAAGAAGCTGCTGGACTACGCGTCGGCCGATTCGGCGCACCTGATTGCCGTGCTGCAGGGCCATGTGCACCGTCTGGAGAACACCGTGCGCTGGCGCTGGCGCGCGGGCGACGTCGCCATCTGGGACAACCGCGCCACCCAGCACTACGCCATCAACGACTATGGCGACGCGCACCGCGTGGTGCGCCGCGCCACCGTGGCCGGCGATATACCGGTCGGTGTGGATGGCCGCCGCAGCAAGGCGGTGAAGGCGGGCGTGCGCGGCGAGGGCGCGGCGCCGGCCAACCAGTCCGCCGCTGCCGCGCAACGGCAAGCGGCCTGATCCAGCCAGTGTCTTCCGGGGAGCACGATCGATGTCACAGCAAAAGCCGCCGCGCCAGCTGCATCTGGGCGCCTTTCTCCAGGCCACCGGGCACCACGTCGCCGGGTGGCGCCATCCGGGCGCGCAGGCCGATGCCGGGCGCAACCTGGCGCACTACATCGCGCTGGCGCAGCGCGCCGAGTCCGCGGGGTTCGATGCGCTGTTCCTGGCGGACGGCGTCGCCATCCGCGGCATGGACGATGCCACCCTGCCGCGCACCGCGCGCGCCGCCACCTTCGAGCCGTTGACGCTGCTGTCGGCACTGGCGGCGGTGACGCAGCGCATCGGCCTGGTGGCAACCGTCTCCACCACCTACAACGAGCCCTTTCATGTGGCGCGCAAGTTCGCCTCGCTCGACCACCTCAGCGGCGGCCGCGCGGGCTGGAATGTGGTGACGTCGTGGTCGGATACCGAAGCACGCAACTTCAGCCTCGAACGTCATCCCGCGCATGCTGACCGCTACGCCCGTGCCGAGGAGTTCGTCGACGTGGTGACCGGGCTGTGGGACACCTGGGAGGACGATGCCTTCCTGTACGACAAGGACAGCGGCCGGCATTTCGATGCGGACAAGCTGCACACGCTGGACCATCGCGGCGCGCACTTCCAGGTGCGCGGGCCGCTCAACGTCCCACGCCCGCCGCAGGGCCATCCGGTGATCGTGCAGGCCGGCTCGTCCGAGGCGGGGCAGGAGCTGGCGTCACGCACCGCCGAGGTCATCTTCACCGCGCAGCAGTCGCTGGCCGATGCGCAGGCCTTCTATCGTGGCCTGAAGGCGCGGCTCGCGCGCTATGGCCGCACGCCCGACCAGCTCAAGATCCTGCCTGGCGTGTTCCCGGTGGTAGGCCGCAGCGAGGCCGAGGCGCGGGAGAAATTCGAAGCGCTGCAAAGCCTGATCCATCCGTCGGTGGGGCTGGCCCTGCTGTCGCAGCACCTGGGCGGGATCGACCTGAGCGGCTATCCGCTGGACGGCCCGCTGCCCGACAACCTGGCCGAACCGAACGGCGCCAGGAGCCGCTTCCAGCTGGTTACCGGCCTGGCCCGGCGCGAGCGGCTCACCATCCGCCAGCTGTGCCTGCGCGTGGCCACCGCACGCGGCCACTGGTCGATCCACGGCACGCCACAGTCCATCGCCGACCAGCTGCAGGCGTGGTTCGAGGGCGAGGCCGCCGATGGTTTCAATGTCATGCCGCCCTGGTTGCCGGGCGGGCTCGATGACTTCATCGAACTGGTGCTGCCGGAGCTGCGCCGGCGCGGGCTCTTTCGCGACGGCTATACGGGCACCACGCTACGCGAGCACCTGGGGCTGCGCCGGCCGGAGAACCTGCGCTGGCAGCAGGAAGAACCGCCGCTCGCGGTCGGGGCATGACCCGTGCGCTGCGGCGCCGCGCATATCCAAATGCAATAAGTTTCCTTGCCTCGCGCGAGCGCCGTCGGCAACCATAGCGGCCACGCCGCAGGGGCGTGCGCGGGCCGGCTGGTACCATCGCACGGCCTGGTGCGCCCGCGCGGCGCACCGCTCGGCATGCCCGGCGCCACGGCAGGCCTTGCCCCGTCGCGCCGGTCCGGCACCCAACAGCGAGACGAAGAGAGAAGAAGATGAGACTCGAAACCCTGGCCGTCCATGGCGGCTATTCGCCCGATCCCACCACGCGCGCGGTGGCCGTGCCCATCTACCAGACGGTGGCCTACGCCTTCGACAGCGCCCAGCACGGCGCCGACCTGTTCGACCTGAAGGTGGCCGGCAATATCTACAGCCGGATCATGAACCCGACCAACGACGTGCTGGAGCAGCGCCTGGCCGCGCTCGAGGGCGGCGTGGGCGCGCTGGCGCTGGCGTCCGGCATGGCGGCGATCACGTATGCGATCCAGACCATTGCCGAGGCCGGCGACAACATCGTCTCGTCGAGCCAGCTCTATGGCGGCACCTACAACCTGCTGGCACACACGCTGCCGCAGTCCGGCATCGAGACCCGCTTTGCCGATGGCCGCAACCCGGCCAGCTTCGGCGACCTGATCGACGCGCGCACCAAGGCGATCTTCGTGGAGTCGGTGGGCAACCCGCTCGGCAACGTCGTGGATATCGAAGCCATTGCGCGCGTGGCGCACAACCACGGCGTGCCGCTGATCGTCGACAACACGGTGCCGTCGCCCTACCTGTGCCGGCCGTTCGAGCATGGCGCGGACATCGTCGTGCATTCGCTGACCAAGTACCTGGGCGGCCATGGCAACAGCGTCGGCGGCGCCATCATCGACAGCGGCAAGTTCCCGTGGGCCCAGCACAAGGAGCGCTTCAAGCGCCTGAACGAGCCCGACGTGTCCTACCACGGCGTGGTCTACACCGAGGCGCTGGGCCCGGCGGCCTATATCGGCCGCGCGCGCGTGGTGCCGCTGCGCAATACCGGCGCGGCGCTGTCGCCGTTCAATGCCTTCCTGATCCTGCAGGGCATCGAGACCCTGGCGCTGCGGCTGGACCGCATCACCGAGAACGCGCTGGCGATCGCCCGCCACCTGCAGCAGCATCCCAAGGTGGACTGGGTCAACTTTGCCGGCCTGCCCGACCATGCCGACCACGCGCTGGTGCAGAAGTACCTGGGCGGGCGCGGTCCCGGCATCTTGTCGTTCGGCCTGAAGCAAGGCGGCCGCGAAGGCGGCGCGCGCTTCCTGGATGCGCTGCAGCTGTTCACGCGGCTGGTCAATATCGGCGATGCCAAGTCGCTGGCCACGCATCCGGCGTCGACCACGCATCGGCAACTCAATGCGGATGAACTGAAGGCGGCTGGCGTCAGTGAGGACATGGTGCGGCTTTCGGTCGGCATCGAGCATATCGATGATCTGATCGAGGACCTGGACCGCGCGCTCGCGGCCTGAGCCCAGGCCACAGACGTCAAAGCGACCGGCTGATTTGCTCCCCTCTCCCGCTTGTGGGAGAGGGGCACGGGGTGAGGGCAGGCGGTGGCATACCGCCAGCACAACCTACCCGTCACCACGCTTGCCCTGCGCCTCCAGCACAAAGTAGCTGATCGACCCGATCATCAACGGAATCAGGTAATACAACGCGCGATAGACAATCAGCGCCGCCAGCAGCAGCCCGTGCGGCACCTGCCCGCCCAGCATCGTCAGGAACACGGTCTCGATCACGCCGAGGCCCCCCGGGATCCGCACCACCACGCCCGCCAGCCCCGAGGCCAGCAACACCCCAAGCACCGTGAAGTACCCCGCATGCGTATGCAGCAGCGAATGCAGGATGGCCGCCATCGCCATCCAGTGGGCCGCCGACAACAGGCACTGCAGCGCCGCGAAGCCCACCGACGGCACATGGATGTCATGGTCGCGCACGGTCCGGTGCCGGCCGTGCCAGATAGCACAGGCAGCCAGGTAGGCAGCCGGCACCGCCAGCATCAGCGCGCCCAGCACCCGTGTCAGCGCCGCGGGAATGCCCCATTCCGGCGGCAGCACCACCTGCTGCGCCACCAGGATGCCGCCCGCCAGCAAGGCATACCCGAGCCAGTTGCTGCTCACCACCACCACGAACAGGCTCCAGATCTGTGGCAGGGTCAGCCCGGCGCGCGTGTACAGACGATAACGCACGCCCGCGCCCCCCAGCGTGGCCCCGAGGTTGAGGCTGAGCGTGTAGCTGACATAAGAGATCGCCATCACCCGCCGCGCCGGCAACGGGTGTCCGGCATAGTGGCAGCCAAGCCGATCGAACTGGCTGTACAGCAAGCCGCTCAGCGCAACGAAGGCCGCCGCCGGCACCAGCGTGCGGGCGTTGAAGCCGCGCAGCGCTGCCAGCACCGCGTCCCAGTCGATGGTGCCCAGCTTGCGCGCGATCAGCGCCAGCACCGCGGCAATGAACAGGATGCCGATGGCACGGCGCCACGCGGGCCAGTGCGCGTGCTCGCGGATGGCCGAGAAGGTCGTCGCGCCCATCATTGCGCGCCTCCCCTCGTCGCCGCGCGCCGCAAGGCCGGCCGCGGCAGGGATGTGCAGGAATGCAGGCCTGCGTCCGTCAGCCCGGCATGCAATTTCTGGCCTACCTCGGCTTCAAACAGGATAAAAGTTTCCGGCAGTGCGCTTTCGCGCGCGCACGGGTTCGCGCCGAACCCGCACGACAGTCGGCGCTCCGCGCCGTGCCCTGGCCGGTGGAAACGATTGGAGGCGGACTGCATCGGTGTCATGACCTGAGAAAGCCGCAAACAACGTGCCAGCGCGGGTGCGTCACCCCCCTAAACCCCGGCCACGGCTGCGCCGCCAGCGTGCCAGGGCCGCGGACGCCAGCGCACCGGCGGCGAGCCCGGCAATGAACACCGCGGCAGTGGTCCCCGCCCAGCCCGTCGCGGCGCCCACATCCGCACGGCCCCGCGCGAGGGGCGCGAGCGACTGCCAGTCGACAGCCGTAAACTGCGTCATCGCCTGCGCCCCGTCCAGGCCGTACACGCAGATCTCCCCGCCCGGCAGCTTGCAGAAGCGCTCGCGCGGGCAGGCCTTGAGGATGGCCTGCGGGGCGCCCTCGCCGCAGTTGGCCCCGGCGCTGCGCAAGACCTGGATCGTGACTTCGGGATGCCGGGTAAGTTGTTCGGGCATGGCCGCCTCCATACCGGTGACGCTGTCCTTCAGCGTAGTGCAGCCAGGCTGCCGGCACCCTTATTCACCAGCGGCATATGACCATGCGGAATAACTCGTTCGCCTATTGCCTGCCTTTCCATACAATGACCCGACGCCGCAGCGGGACGCTGCAGGCCTCCAACAACATGACGGGGAGCATCAGATGCAATACGGGAAATTCGGCTTCGTTGCACGGCTGGCCGCGGCAGTGCTGGCACTGGGCGTGATGCAGGGTGCGGGCGCGGCCGATCCGGACAAGAAGGAAATCCGCTTCGGCGCCACCGCCGGCCCCTACGCCGACCAGATCCGCTATGGCGTGAAGCCGGTGCTGGAAAAGCGCGGCTACAAGGTCACCATCATTGAGTTCAGCGACTACGTGCAGCCCAACCTGGCGCTGGCCGACGGCGCCATCGACGCCAATGCCTTCCAGCACGTGGCCTACCTGAAGAAGTTCTCGGCCGACCGCAAGCTGGCGCTGACCGACGTGATCCAGGTGCCGACCGCGCCGATCGGCATCTACAGCCGCAAGCACAAGGGCCTGGCCGAGGTGAAGCCCGGCAATACCGTGTCGCTGCCGAACGATCCCACCAACCTGGCGCGCGCCATCGCCATCCTGCAGCAGATCGGCTGGGTCACGCTCAAGCCGGGCACCGACCCGATCCGCGCCAGCGAGCGCGACATCGACGCCAACCCGCACAAGCTCAAGCTGATCCAGCTGGAAGCCGCCCAGCTGCCGCGCTCGCTCGATGACGTGGACTATGCCTTCGTCAACGGCAACTATGCGCTGGCCTCCGGCCTTAAGCTGACCTCGGCGCTGGCGCTGGAGAAGATTCCCGACTACTACATGAACCTGGTCGCGGTGAAGACGGCGGACCTGAACAAGCCCTTCGTCAAGGACATCCGAGAGGCCTACGAGTCGGCGGAGTTCAAGACCGTGACGCAGCAGCGCTTTGCGGGCTTCGTGCAACCGCCGTACCAGCGCTGAGGCACACCGCTGTTGCCAGCAGAAAAGCGCCGTCAGGCGCTTTTCTGCGTTGTGGGCAGCACCACCCGCATTGTGCACAGCAAGACGATTTTGCGCCGCGCCCGCCGCGCAAATGCCCTACACTCAAGCTCAAGTCCCCCCCGCGCCCAAAAAGCATGGCGGGGATCACAACGCGATCATTGCTGCGGACAGCGCTGCGAAGATCCTCGCGGCCGTCCCTGCGGATCCTGTCGAGACAAGCATCGAGAGACCTGCCATGTCCACGGTTGCGAGCTTCGAGATCGGCTACACGCGCTACCTTGCCCCGCCGGGCGACACCTCCTCCCCCACATCCCCTCCCCCACCCCTTGCCAGCAACCCCGACGCGCTGCTGCCGCTGTACCAGGCGATGGTGCTGACGCGCCAGTTCGACCTGAAAGCGATTGCGCTGCAGCGCACCGGCAAGATCGGCACCTTTGCCTCGGCACTCGGCCAGGAAGCCATCGGCGTGGGCGTGGCCTTTGCGATGCGGCCCGAAGACGTGCTGGTGCCCTCATACCGCGATCACGCAGCGCAGTTTGTGCGCGGCGTCACCATGACCGAGAGCCTGCTGTACTGGGGCGGCGACGAACGCGGCAGCGGCTTTGCGGCGGCGCCGCATGACTTTGCCAACTGCGTGCCGATCGGCACCCAGGTCTGCCACGCGGCCGGAGCCGCCTATGCGTTCCAGCTGCGCGGCGAGCCGCGCGTGGCGGTCTGCCTGCTGGGCGATGGCGGCACCTCCAAGGGCGATTTCTATGAGGGCATGAACATGGCCGGCGCGTGGCACGCGCCGCTGGTGATCGTAATCAACAACAACCAGTGGGCAATCTCGATGCCGCGCAGCGGCCAGACCGCGGCGCAGACGCTGGCGCAGAAGGCCATTGCCGCCGGCATCCCCGGCGAGCAGGTTGACGGCAACGACGTGGTCGCAGTGCGGCACCGCGTCGGCGAGGCCATCGCGCGCGCGCGCGATGGCGGCGGCCCGGCGCTGATCGAGGCCATCACCTACCGCCTGGGCGACCACACCACCGCCGACGACGCCTCGCGCTACCGCGACGAGGCCAGCGTCAAGGCGCACTGGCAGGAAGAACCGCTGCTGCGGCTGCGCACGCACCTGCTGGCGCTGCACGCGTGGGACGCGGCGCGCGAGGAAGCGCTGGTCAAGGCCTGCTCACAGCAGGTGGCGCAGGCCGTCGAGACTTACCTGGCCATGCCGCCGCCGGATCCGGCCGCGATGTTCGACTGCCTGTACGCGGCCATGCCGGCCGAATTGCAGGCGCAGCTGGAGATTGCCCGGCGCTTCCCGGCGCCGCACGGATAAACAGCGAACCCTGTGCCTCCACGTAGCGACCACAACGAGCGAACCATGGCGGAAATCAATCTGGTCGAAGCAGTCAACCTGGCGCTGGCCCATGCGCTGGATCACGATCCCGATGTGCTGCTGCTGGGCGAGGATATCGGCGTCAATGGCGGCGTGTTCCGCGCCACCGCGGGCCTGCAGGCGCGCTTTGGCGCGGCGCGCGTCATGGATACGCCGCTGGCAGAAGGCGGCATCGTCGGCGCCGCGATCGGCATGGCGGCAATGGGGCTCAAGCCCGTGGCCGAGATCCAGTTCACCGGCTTTATCTACCCGGCGGTCGACCACATCATCAACCACGCCGGACGCATGCGGCACCGCACGCGCGGGCGCCTGTCGTGTCCGATGGTGGTGCGCTCCCCCTGCGGTGCCGGCATCCATGCCCCCGAGCATCATTCCGAAAGCCCGGAAGCGATGTTCGCGCATATGCCCGGCATCCGCGTGGTGGTGCCCTCATCGCCCGCACGCGCGTACGGGCTGCTGCTGGCGGCCATCGCCGATCCGGACCCGGTCATCTTCCTCGAACCCACGCGGCTGTACCGCCTGTTCCGCCAGGAAGTGGCCGACGACGGCGCGGCGCTGCCGCTGGACACCTGCTTCACGCTGCGCGAAGGCAGCGACATCACGCTGGTAAGCTGGGGCGCGATGGTGCAGGAGACGCTCGCCGCCGCGGACGCACTGGCCGGCGAGGGCGTGACGACCACGGTCATCGACGTGGCCACGCTCAAGCCGCTGGACATGCAGACCATCCTGGAATCGGTGACACGCACGGGCCGCTGCGTGATCGTGCACGAGGCCCCGCGCACCGCCGGCTTCGGCGCCGAGATCGCGGCGCAGCTGGCCGACGCGGGCCTCTACTCACTGGCCGCGCCGGTGCAGCGCGTGACCGGCTTCGACACCGTGGTGCCGCTGGCGCGGCTGGAATATACCTACCTGCCTGGCGTCGCCCGCATCGTCGACGCGGCGCGCAAGGCGATGGCGGCATAACGCGGGAATTGCCGACGATAGGCAAGGAGTGCCGATGAGAGTCTTCAAGCTGCCCGACCTGGGCGAAGGCCTGCAGGAGGCCGAGATCGTGACCTGGCACGTCAAGACCGGCGAGACCGTGGCCGCTGACCAGCCGCTGCTGTCAGTGGAGACGGCCAAGGCCATCGTGGAAATCCCGTCGCCGTATGCCGGCACCATCGACAAGCTGTTTGCGCAGCCCGGCGATATCGTCCACCTGGGCGCACCGCTGGTCGGCTTCGAGGGTGCGGGCGAGGATGCCGACGCCGGCACCGTGGTGGGCTCGGTCCAGGTCGGCACGCACGTGGTCAATGAAGCCGCGCCTGCGGGCACCGCGGCACCCGCCGCGGCCATGGCCGCGCGCGTCAAGGCCACGCCGGCTGTGCGCGCGCTGGCGCGCCAGCTGGGGGTGGACCTGGCAATGGCCACGGCATCGGGCCCCGAGGGCGTGGTCACCGCCGCCGACGTCGAGCGGGTAGCCAGCACGCTGGCCGAGCTGGGCGCGCCGGAACAGCTGCGCGGCGTGCGCCGGGCGATGGCGCAGAACATGGCGCGTGCACAAGCCGAAGTGGCCGCCGCCACCGTGATGGACGACGCCGACATCCACGCCTGGCAGCCCGGCGCCGATGTCACCATCCGGCTGGTGCGCGCCCTGGTGGCCGGCTGCCGCGCCGAGCCCGGCCTCAATGCCTGGTACGAAGGCCAGACCGCCCGCCGCCACGTGCTGAAGAAGATCGACGTCGGCATCGCGGCGGACCTGCCCGAAGGCCTGTTCGTGCCGGTGCTGCGCGACGTCGGCAACCGCGATGCCGCAGACCTGCGCCACGGCCTGGACCGCATGCGCGCCGATATCCGCGCGCGCACCATCGCGCCGGAGGAGATGCGCGGCAACACCATCACGCTGTCCAATTTCGGCATGATCGCGGGACGCTATGCCGCGCCCATCGTGGTGCCGCCGACCGTGGCAATCCTTGGTGCCGGGCGCGTGCGCGAAGAAGTGGTGGCGGCCAGCGGCGTGCCGGCGGTGCACCGGGTGATGCCGCTGAGCCTGACCTTTGACCATCGGGTGGTGACGGGTGGGGAGGCGGCGCGGTTTTTGGCGGCGGTGATTGCGGATCTGGAGATGGCGGTGTAGGGGTGGCCGGATCAGGGCGTCTGCGAACACCGCAGCCCCTCGTGAACGCACCCCTCGCCCGTAAGCGGGAGAGGGGTGCAGACCGCCGGTGTGCTGGCACCAATCGGGCGCTGCGGCGGCCCTGTATATAATGCGTTTCCGATCGCCGCTGCCGTCAAGCCGGACCTATCCGGACAGCCGGACACCCCTCATGGAATCCAAGACCGCCCGCCTTACCATCCTGATCGATCCGGTCAAGAAAAAGGCCTTTGAAACCCTGTGCGCCTCGCAGGACCTGACACCGTCGCAGGTCGTGCGCCAGCTGATCCGCGAATACCTGGCCCAGCATGGCGTGGAATACGCCACCAAGGCCAAGCTTGCGGGCAGCACGCGACAGAAGAAGTAACTCAGCGCGGGGCGTTACCTTCGCCTGCCAGTTCGCTGCAGCGCTGCACCGCCTGCGCCAGCGAATCCACATAGTTGCCCTCCCCCAGCGCCGCCAGCACGCCCGCGCGCGCCAGCTTTTCCCTGACCCGCTCGTTGGCTTCGGCCAGCACCACCGCCACGCCGCGTTTCTGCAGCGTCACGATCACGGCCTCCAGCGTCTGCAGGCCGGTCATGTCCATGAAGGGCACGCGGCCAAGGCGGATCAACAGCACGCGCGGCTCGGTATGGGTCTGCACCAGCGCGCGCTCGCAGGCTTCCACAGCACCGAAGAAGAACGGCCCGTCGATCACATAGACCAGCACGCTCGGCGGCATCCGCGCGGCCGGGCCGGTGCTGGCGTCGCCCAGTTCGCGCTCTACGTCCACGGCATCCTGGCGCGCCACCTCCACTGACGCCGACATGCGCCGCAGGAACTGCAGCATGGCCAGGATCACGCCGATATTGACCGCCACCACCAGGTCGGTCAGCACGGTCAGGGTGAAGGTGATCAGCAGGATGGCCACGTCGGCGCGCGGCGCGCGGCGGACCATGCGCGCGAACTGGCGCCCCTCGCTCATGTTGTAGGCCACCACGAACAGGATCGCGGCCAGCGTCGCCAGTGGCACGCTGGCCGCGAGCGGCGCCAGGAACAGCAGCACCATCACCAGCGTGAGCGCATGCACCACGCCGGCCAGCGGGCTGTTGCCGCCATTGCGGATATTGGTGGCGGTGCGGGCGATGGCGCCGGTGGCGGCAAACCCGCCGAACAGCGGCGCCAGGATATTGGCGATGCCCTGGCCGACCAACTCCTGGTTGGAATCGTGCCGAGTGCCCGCCATGCCGTCGGCCACCACCGCGGACAGCAATGACTCGATTGCGCCCAGCATGGCGATGGTGAAGGCCGGCCCGGCCAGTTCCAGCACGCGCGCCAGCGTGATGTCCGGCAGCGCTGGCACGGGCAGCCCGCGCGGGAGGCCGCCAAAGGCGGTGCCGATGGTGGCGACGCCGTCAAAGCGGAACAGCGCCTGCACCGCGGTGGCCACCAGCAGCGCCACCAGCGGCCCGGGGATGCGCCGCAGCCAGCGCACGCGCGGCGCGCCCACTACCAGCGCCAGGCTGCCCAGCGCCAGCGCGGTGGTGGCCGGGTGCCATTGGGGCAGCGCCTGCAGCAGGTGCCAGAATTTTTCGTGGAAATGCTCGCCTGCCACCGGTGGCAGGCCAAAGAAATCGCGCCACTGGCCGACGAAGATGATCACGCCGATGCCAGCCGTGAAGCCGACGATCACCGGCGCGGGAATGAACCGGATCACGCTGCCCAGCCGCGTCAGCCCCATCGCCAGCAGGATCAGGCCCGCCATCAGGGTGGCGATCTGCAGGCCGTCGATGCCGTGGCGCGCGGTCACGGCGGACAACACCACGATAAACGCGCCGGTGGGTCCCGCGATCTGCAGCCGGCTGCCGCCGAACAGCGACACCGCCAGCCCGGCGACGATGGCCGTGTACAGGCCCTGCTCCGGCTTGGCGCCCGACGCGATCGCAAACGCCATGGCCAGCGGCAGCGCCACCACCCCGACGATCACGCCCGACACGATGTTCGGCAGCCAGTTGCCGCGTCGGAACAGTCCGGCCAGCCAAGCTTCGCGCAGCGCGCTCATGCGTCAATCCCTCGGGTTCGTACAGGATGATGATGGTGCATTGGATGATAACAGCATGTTAATGCCCGCCGGCTTGCGGCTTGCGCCGTGATATTCGCCATGTCTGCCCTGTCGCTTATGCCACTCAATTCCTATACTGGATTGGCTCGCCCGGGGCGCACGGGGTACGGGCCCAGGCGGACGCGGCAATCTTCTGCAATCGGAGGCCCATCATGTTCAAGCACCTCCTTGTGCCTACCGACGGCTCCGCACGCGCCGACGCGATGGCGGCCCGCGCCATGGCCTTCGCCAGCCGCATCGGCGCCCGCGTGACCGGGCTGCATGTGATTCCCGAGTACCACGTACTGACCTACCGGCTGACCAGCCTGCAGGACACCAAGGACACCTTTGCCGCAGAGGCCGCGCGCCACGCGGATACCTTTCTGGCCACGCTCAGCCACGCCGCCGCGCAGGCCGGCGTGGCCTGCGAGACCGTCACCGCCACCGACGACCATCCCTGGCAGGCCATCATCCAGTGCGCACAGCAGCGCGACTGCGACCTGATCGTGATGTCGTCGCATGGCAAGCGCGGGCTGCAGGCGCTGCTGATCGGCAGCGAGACCCACAAGGTCCTGACCCACAGCACGATCCCGGTGCTGGTCTTCCGCTAGGCGGCGGTCGGGCGAAGAACGAGATAGCGAGATAGCGGGCAACAGTGCGCGCGACGCGCGTTTCCAAACCACGCCAACTGCAAGGAGCGCAACCATGGCGATTCGACTGGGCGAGCAAGCCCCTGATTTCACCGCCGACACCACGGAAGGCAAGATCAGCTTCCATGAGTGGATCGGCGACAACTGGGCCATCCTGTTCTCGCATCCCAAGGACTTCACGCCGGTGTGCACCACCGAACTGGGCTATATGGCCGGGCTCAAGCCCGAGTTCGACAAGCGCAATACCAAGATCATCGGCCTGAGCATCGACCCGGTCGGCGACCACCAGCGCTGGGCCAAGGACATCGAGGAAACGCAAGGCCATGCGATCAACTATCCGATGATCGGCGACGCCGACCTGACCGTGGCCAAGCTCTACGACATGATCCACCCCGAGGCCAGCGGCAGCGGCCCGCGCACGGCGGTAGACAACGCCACCATCCGCTCGGTGTTCATCATCGGCCCGGACAAGAAGGTCAAGGCCATGCTGGTGTACCCGATGAGCGCCGGGCGCAATTTCGACGAGGTGCTGCGCCTGCTGGATTCGCTGCAGCTCAATGCCAAGCACACCGTGGCCACGCCGGTGAACTGGAAGCCGGGCGAGGACGTCATCATCCCGACTTCGGTCTCGGACGAGGATGCCAAGAAGAAGTACCCGCAGGGCTTCAAGACCCTGAAGCCCTACCTGCGCACGGTGGAGCAACCCAAATAAGGGGGAGCGAGGAGCGCCAGCACCAGGGAGTGCGGCCAGGCGTGGAGGTCACGCCGGCCGCCGCCGGGCCTCCCGGTCAGTCACGGCCGGGAGGCCCGACTTGTCCACAGGAACTATCCACAGCTTCAGTGGATATCCCCCCTCTTGACAACCGCAAAGGGCGCGCCGGCGCTGGAACTCACTGGAGTGCCCGTTTTATAGGCAACCCGCCGGGGTACGGGAATGGTTGCGGGCGTTTGAATTTTGTGCCTGTTGCGATTCTTCCGCCATCAGGCGCTCAGCGCGTCAGCACGTCGCGGATGGTGTCAGCCAGTTCCTTGGCCACGAACTTCGCCACATAGGCGTCCGCGCCCACCTTGCGCACATGCTCCTCGCTGGCCTCTCCCGACAGTGACGAGTGAATCACCACCGGCAGCGACTTCAGCCGGCTATCCGCCTTGATCTTGCGGGTCAGGGTGAAACCGTCCATCTCCGGCATCTCCAGGTCGGTCAGCACCAGGGCCACCTCATCCTCCACTGACTTGCCATGGCTGGCCGCCTCGGCGGCGATGCGGTCAAGCAGCTCCCACGCCTCCTTGCCGGACTTGGTCATCACCACCGGCGCGCCCAGCGCCTTCAGCCCCTGCTCGATCAGGCCGCGCGCCAGTGCCGAATCGTCGGCGGCAATGACCTTGGCGCCCGGGCGCAGGCTCAGCTGCGGGCCGACCGTGCCCGGGTCCACGTCCGGCTGCCGCGTCGGCAGCACATCGCGCAGGATCTGCTCAACGTCCAGCACCTGCACCAGCCGCGACGGGTCTGTGCTCCCCGCAGTGTCCCCGTCCAGCTTGGCGATGCTGGTGACGTGACCGGTCCGCACGCTGGCCTCGGCCGAATGCACCTGGTTCCACTCCAGGCGCACGATTTCCTCCACTGCTTCCACCGCAAAGCCCTGCGTCGAACGTGCATATTCCGTCACCAGCAGGATGCCCAGGCCGCTGCGCGGCTTGCACCCGACCAGCCTGGGCAGGTCGATCACCGGAATCACCTGGCCGCGGATATCCGCCATGCCCAGGATCGACGGATCGGCCCCCACCACGGTCGTCACGTGCGGCATCACCAGGATCTCGCGCACCTTGAAGACATTGATCCCGAACAGCTCCGTCTGGCCGGAGTGCTCGGCATCGCCAAGCCGGAACAGCAGCAGCTCGAACTGGTTGTTGTTGGTGAGGTTGGTCCGTTCGTCGATGTCCCTCATGGAACTGCTCATGCGTTGCTCCCGTGCCGTGCGTGTGGTGTTTGCCGCCGTCGTTGTCGTCTGCCTGCGGCCGCGGCGGATGGCGGACGGCAGGGTTCATGACTGGATATCGGCGGCGGGCCGTTGGGAGTTGAGAGCGGCATGGCCTGTCCTCAGCGAGGGGCATGAGGCGCATCGCTCGATGCCCGACGTGATGCGGCATCGTGATGCTGCGTGATGCCGCGTCGCCGGCGATCGGCTTTACCCGCCCGCCAGCGCCTGCAGGATATGCACCTCGTCGGTTTCCTTCAACGCCGCGTCCAGCCGCATCAGCTGCGTGCGATTGACGAAGACGCGGATATACGGCCGCAGCTTGCCCTGCTCATCGACGATGCGAAAGCGCATGCCGGGGAACTGGCGGTCGAGGTCGTCGAGCAGTTCAGCAATGCTGGCGCCGCGGGCTTCGACGTATTCGCGCTGTCCGGTATAGGAGAAGAGCGGCGTCGCGATACGGACCTGCATGGAAGTTCTCCGGTCGGCTGATGGCATTCAGGCAGGGCGCGCCACGGTGACCGCGTAGACCTGCGGCAGGTTGCGGGCGATGCATTGCCAGCCCTCGCCCTCATCGGCACTGGCCCAGATCTCGCCACCGGTGGTGCCGAAGTACACGCCCACCGGCGCGTGGCCGTCGGTGGCCATGGCCTGGCGCTTGACGGTGAACCAGCCTTGTTCAGCGGGCAGTCCGCGGTCCTGGCGCTGCCAGTTCTCGCCAGCATCGCGGGTGACATAGGCCGCGGGGCGGCCGCCCGGGCTGACGCGCGGCCAGACGTCGCTGCCGTCCATCGGAAATACCCACACCGTGCGCGGATCACGGCGGTGGGCGACGATGGGGAAGCCGATATCGCCCACCTCCGCCGGCATGGCTTCGCCAATGCGTTTCCACACGCCTTCGCGGCGGTCCATGCGATAGATGCCGCAGTGGTTCTGCTGGTACAGGATGTCCGGATCGGCGGGATGCTGCAGCATGCAGTGCGGGTCCTGGCCGTATTCGGGGTTGGGATCGGGCAGGAAAGTGGCAAGGCTGCCGCGGTTCAGCGGCTTCCAGTCCGCGCCGCCGTCGGTGCTCTCGAACACACCGCCGCTGGACATGCCGATATACAGGTGGCGCGCGTCGCGCGGATCGACCAGCACGGAATGCATCTTGGGGCCGTCGGGCGTGCCGTCCTGCTCGCCGCCGGTCCAGGTGCGCCAGTTCGGGTGGTCGTTGAAGCCGGACACCGGCTCCCAGGTCGCGCCATGGTCGGCGCTGCGGAACAGCCCCTGCGGCGAGGTGCCGGCGTACCAGGTGCCGGGCTCGCTGGCATGGCCGGGCGTGAGCCAGAACACGTGGTCGACGACGCGGCCGGCCTCGCCCTCCGGCGCCTTGTCGAAGGCGGGTGGGCGCGCGGCTTCGGTCCAGTTGCGGCCGCCGTCGGTGGAGCGGAACACGGTCGGGCCCAGGTGGCCGGTGCGCGCCGCCATCAGCATGCGCGACGGGTCGCGCGGGTCCTGCACGATATGGTGGATGGTATGGCCGAGAAACATCGGGCCCTCGATCAGCCAGCTGCGGCGGGCGGCGTCGCTGGTCAGGAACCAGGCGCCCTTGGTGGTGGCCACCAGCAGCCAGACGGGGCCGCTATCGGTTTCGGGAATGGGGGAAGTCGTCATCATGGCTCCTGCAAGAAGGCCGGCGAACGATGCTTCCGAGTCTAGTACATGTAGACAGTGTTCACAATTGAAGGATGACCAAAGCTGTCGGCGGCAGGTCAGCGGCAGCCACAAAGACTGCGAAGTAGAACGGAGTTAAATGCGGAAGCAGGCGACTTAGCTGGACATTATGCACGAAGTGTGGCATAAGCAATGTTCCCCCGATGCTTTCGCGCCCCGACACCCATGCTTCGCACTGCCCGCTTCGCCACCCTGAACCGCCCGGCCCTGCCGGCGGCAGGCGTGCGCGCGGCGCAGCGCCCGGGTGTCGCCATCGACCTGGCCGACCGCTTCCACGCGTACGCCCAGGTCCGCCGCGCCGTGCTTTTCCTGGCCGTGCGGGCAGCTCGGGGCACCACCCTCCAGTCCTGAGCTTTCCCGCACGGCCCATGTCGCGGATGCCATCCGGCACCCGCTTGATCATGCAGCCAGGAGAAAGCCAGACATGTCCCCGCTCTACCGCCATACCTTCTGCGCCATGGTGGCGCTTGCCGCCCTCTACCTGATCCTCAATCCCTGAGCCCCGGCGAAGTCTTGCCATGGTGAATTTCCATGCCCTGCGCGTGCCGGCGCCGGCTTTGCCGCGCGCGCTCGAGCTGCGCATCGACGTTGAGCTGGCGCCGGGCGATATCGAACGCGAACTGGGTGCCCTGCACGACCGCATCGGCCAACCCGGCGACCGCCTGCATGCGATGCCGGCGCTGCCCGCGGGCGCGCCGGGCCTGCGTCTGCGCTATCGCGAGGCCGACGGCGAGTACTACGTGTATGTGGAAGATGTGATGCAGCGCCGGCTGGCCGGTTATACGGTCTTCAACCGGCTGATCGAGGTCGGCCGCCGCGCTGACCCATGGGTACGGGCGCCGCACACAAAGTTTGCGCCCGCTTACCAGCGCCGCGGCCTGGCCAGAGCGCTGTACTGCTGGGCGCTGGACGGCGGGCTGTGCCTGCTGAGCGGGGCGCGCCAGTCGGCCAGTGCCAACGCCCTATGGCAGGCGCTGGCCGCCGATCACCCGATGGGTTATGTGGACTTGCGCCACAAGACGCTGACCTGGCTGGGCCAGGCCGTCGATGCGCCCGTGCGTGAGGGCCTGCATACGCGCATGCTGCTGCTCGGGCGCGGCTGGACGCTGGACGCGTTCATGGCCCGCACTGGCATGTACTGAGGCAGCGCGCCCGCTTACAGCCAGCGGATCGGCGCGCCTTCGCGGGCATTGGCTGCGTACAGGGCCCAGCCCTGGGCAAAGTAAGCGCGCACCCGCGCGGCCAGCGATAGGCCACCGCCCACGCGGGCGTAGTAGGCAACATCGCGTGCCGGCTGGGCGGCGGGCTTCGATGCCTTGGCTTGGGCGGGCTGGCGATAGAGGGTGTCGGCGAGTACTTGCATGGCGAATATCCTTTCCGGTTGGGATGGAAGTGGGTGCGCCTCACGAAGCACATCCAGCCGTGATTCGGCCCGGATCGGGAGGCAGTTCAGGGTTATCCCTAGTATAGAGAAGTTGCGCCTGAATCATCCGGGTCTGTACCTATAGGCCGTATATGGAGTGCGTGATAATGGCCGCCTGCCGCAAGCGCCACCTGATGCGAATCCGCCAATCGAAGTAAATTAACCATCACATTCGATATTCCTCGATGCACATGCCGCGCATTGTCTGCCGGTGATGATGCATGGCGCGTGGTCACCTAGCCTTCAGCCTTGCCCGGATCGCGCCCGCAGAGGCACCGACAAGCGGCACACCGATAACAGCGGGTTGGCCAGGTTTGCGCCTCCAGCCCAGACCAGAACCACGTGAGACAAGCCTGACGACAGTCCGTACGACGGACGTTGCAGCGCCCGCAAGGAGACAGCTCATCATGATCGAACAGCCCTATCCGTCGCCCGCGACGGAAGCCGATGCCGCACGCCCCCAAGTCCCCGAAGTCCGGAGCCGGCTCGACGCGTTCTTCGAGATCACCGCGCGCGGCAGCACCCAGCGCAAGGAAGTGATTGCCGGGGTGACCACCTTTATGGCGATGGTCTACGCCGTCTTTGTCGTGCCCGGCATGCTGGGCAAGGCCGGCTTTGACACCAGCGCGGTCTTTGTCGCGGTGTGCCTGACCACCGCCTTCGGCTCCCTGCTGATGGGCCTGTGGGCCAAGCTGCCGATCGCCATCGGCTGCGCCATCTCGCTGACCGCATTCATGGCCTTCGGGCTGGTGCTGGGGCAGGGCCTGTCGCCGGCGGTCGCGCTCGGCGCCGTGTTCCTGATGGGCGTGATCTTCACCGCGATCTCCGTCACCGGCGTGCGCTCCTGGATCCTGCGCAACCTGCCCGCCGGCGTGGCGCACGGCACCGGCATCGGCATCGGCCTGTTCCTGCTGCTGATCGCCTCGAATGAAGTCGGCCTGGTGGTCAAGAACGCTCACCCCGGCCTGCCAGTGTCGCTGGGCAAGATCACCTCGTTCCCGGTGGTGATGTCGGTGCTGGGCCTGGCCGCGATCTTCGGCCTGGAGCGCCGCAAGGTGCCGGGCGGCATCCTGCTGGTGATCATCGCGATCTCCGCCCTGGGCCTGGCCTTCGACCCGGCGGTGAAGTTCACCGGCGTGTTCGCGCTGCCGTCGCTGAGCGCGCCCGGCCATGAATCGCTGATCGGCGCCATGGACATGCGCGGCGCGCTGACGGCCGCGGTGCTGCCGAGCGTGCTGGCACTGGTGATGACCGCGGTGTTCGACGCCACCGGCACGATCCGCGCTGTCGCCGGACAAGCCGGCCAGCTCAACGCAGCCGGCCATATGCATAACGGCGGGCGCGCGCTGACCGCGGATTCGGTCAGCTCGATCTTCTCGGCGATGTTCGGCGGTGCTCCGGCCGCGGCCTATATCGAGTCGACCGTCGGCGTGGCCGCCGGCGCCAAGACCGGCCTGACCGCGGTGGTGGTGGGACTGCTGTTCGTGGCGGTGATGTTCTTCTCGCCGCTGGCCGGGCTGGTGCCGTCGTACGCCACCGCGCCCGCGCTGATGTACGTGGGCCTGCTGATGCTGTCGAGCGTGAGCCGCCTGCACATGGACGACATGGTCGACGCGATGGCAGGCCTGGTCTGCGCCGTGTTCATCGTGCTGACCTGCAATATCGTGACCGGCATCATGCTGGGCTTCTGCACCCTGGTGGTGGGCCGCGTGGTGGCTGGCGAATGGCGCAAGCTCAATGTCGGCACGGTGGCCATCGCGGTCATGCTGGCTGCGTTCTATGCCGGGGGCTGGGCCATCTGACCCTGCCGAAACCTACTGCCGCGTCCCGGGCGCCACGCCCGGGACGCTGACAACCAGATGTCTCCTCCACCGTGATCCAGGTGGATTTCAAGCCCGGGCTTCCTGCTTTCCCGGGCTGTTTTTTTTGGTGGCTTGCCTGAAAGCTCCCGCGGATGGTGAATGGGGTTTCGCTAAATCGCCTTCATTGCCCGGCCTGCATTGCGGCCATATCCATGTACACCAGTTCCCAGACATGGCCATCCGGATCCTGGAATCCATGCCCGTACATGAATCCCAAATCCATCGGCGGCTTGTAAGTATTGCCACCCGCCGCGACCGCGGCATTGACCATTTCATCCACGCGGGCACGGGTTTCCATCGACAGGCAAACCAGCACCTCCGTCGATTTCCGTGCATCGCAGATTTCATTGGGCGAGAAGCTGCGGAACTTGGCTTCCGTCAGCAGCATCACGAAAATGTTGTCACCGACGATCATGCAGGTGGCAGTGTCGTCGGTAAATTGCGGATTGAAGGAAAAACCCAACTGCGTAAAGAAGGCGATCGACTTTTGCAGGTCGCGGACGGGCAAATTGACAAAGATCTGCTGGCTCATCAGGGGCTCCGGTAGTCGTGTCAGGGGGGCTGCGCCGGGCGCAGACAAGCAGTCTAGGCGCTAAAGTCTCGGCTCGTGCGTATTTTCATTGTCCTTAAATGCAGGCAAAACGGCCGATGAACCGCCCAATACCGGCTGCATCATGGGCTGTGCAACCGTCAATTCAGGCCGGCAAACAATCAGTCCGTGCATTCTCCGTTATTTTTTGTAAAATTTTTTTAGGTGAACCAACACCACAACTTCTAGTACCATGCAGCGGCCTATTTGCAGAAAGGGGATATAAATGGCGACATACAAGCAACTCCTGGCTGAGAAGGAAGCGCTGGAAGCCAAGCTGAATGAAGTGCGTGCGACGGAAGTCGCCGGCGTAATCGACAAAATCCGGGACCTGATGACTGAATACGGCCTGACCGTCGAAGACATCCTGCCCCGCCGCAAGCGTGGCCGCCCGGCTGGTTCGAGCGCCAAGAAGCCTGCATCCGCTTTGCCGCCGAAGTACATGGACCCCAAGACCGGCAAGACCTGGTCGGGCCGCGGCCGTGCGCCGGCATGGCTGGGCAAGCGCCCGGAGCGTTTCCTGATCGAGCAGTAAGCCGCCTGCGCGGCCAGCGGGCGCCTGCCTCAAACGCCCGCTTCAATCGATGGTGCCATCGGTCTGCCGGGCGCGCGCTACTGCGCCTGGCAGACATAGTCCTTGCGCAGCGCCCTGAAGCCCTGCTGGGTCGGCTCCGCCGTCAGGCGCGCACCGCCGTCGGGCAGCGGCTGCATGCGCAATACCTGCGCCGAGCACTGGCTCGCGGTTTCGTCCCGCTGGTAGCGGATCTCATACTGGCCGCCGGCAGCCGGCACGAATGACACGCCCGCCGCGCAACGCAGCTCAGGCAGCGGCGGCACCGCGGCCGACGTCACCGCCACGTAGATACGCCGGCCCGCCTCCACCAGCCGTTCGCGGGTGCGCGCCGGCGGCTCGGGCGAGCGCCCGGCCATGTCCAGGCTCCGGTCCCGCCCCATCGCAGACAACTGCCTGCCGGTTCCCGCCAGCACCAGCGGCCGCGCGGGCACCGGGCATTTGGCCGGATCGACCACGGTGAACGAAGTGTTGTCGTCGGTGCTGGTCAGCAGCCGCACGCTGGCGGCCGGGGCGCCAGCGGGCACCCGGTATTGCGCCACGCAGCCGGACAGCGCCAGCGCGGCGGCAAGCATCGGCAACAAGGCAAGGCGAGGCAGGACTGCGGACGACCGGTCATGGCGCATGGCGGCGGGCAGGTAGAGTCGAAATTGGCCCAACAGCGGGCGTTGGCGGCACGATGGCGGCAAATCTTGTAGGGATGCCACACGATGACAGCGCGGGCAGGCCCGGCCGCGCAGATGCCGCGCGCTCAAACTACCCAGCATACCCCGTATCCGATGCCTTGCGGCAGCCGCACAAACCCATGTTGAAAACCTCCATGTGATATCCACAGAATCTGTGGATATCCTCCCCCTACCCTCCCCGAAAGCCCCGGTCTGTGCGGGAACCCACCGGAGCGCCCAAATTTTAGGCAACGGGTTGCAGGCGCCCCGGAACCCGGCAACGGTACGGCACCGCCCGCCGCCACCACGCCGTTGCGCTGCCCAGGCCACACTTCGTCCCCCCGCATGCCCTTGAAGGGGTCACCGGCACCGCGTAATCTCGTTGTTACCGGGGGCTGCTCTGGCGCACTTGCGCCAACTTGCCAGCCAGATAATGACAATGACACAACAAGAGCCTATCCAGGCCGGGCCGTTGCCTCGTGACCTGCTGCACGCACTGCGTGATGGCGGCTACGACGTATCGGGACTCGCGCCTGCCCCGGAATCCGACTCCGACTCCGACCCCAGCGACCTCACGCCTGCCGTGCCGGCGCCAGGCCCGCAACAGGCCTGCCACGTGCTCTGCGCGGTCTACCGCGCCACCGGCGATCCAACCATCGGCCTATGGCTGGGCAGCCGGATGCAGACCGACCTGCTCGGGCTGGCGGGCCTGCCGGCCATGGCCGGGCCGTCGCTGGGCACCGCGCTGCGGCGCATCGCGCGCTACCAGAAGCTGCTCGCCGGCGACCGCATCGAACTGCGCCGCCAGGGCGACGAAGCCTGGGTCTGCATCCGCCCGAGCGACCCCGAGGCGCCCGACACCCGCCCGCGCATCGACATGGAGCTGTGCTCGCTGCTGGCCTTCGGGCGCCAGTTCACGCGCAAGCCGCTGCATCCGCTGCGGGTGTCGCTGCGCATCGGCCAGCCGGACTGGCACCTGCGCTATACCGAGGCATTCGACTGCCCGGTGCGCTTTGGCGAGCCGGAAGACGCCATCGTGTTCGGCCGCCGCGACCTGGCCTTGCGCCTGGCTGCCCGCGTGCGCAGCGGACCGGCCGGCCCGGGCCACGCCATGCGCGAAGCGCGGCCGGCGTCCGCTTCGCTGGACGATGTGCGCGCGGCCCTGCAGGCGCTGGCCGGCGAGCGCGCCCTCAGCCTGGCCGCGGTGGCACGCCACCTGGACATCAGCGAGCGCACGCTGCAGCGCCGGCTGATGGCAGCGGGCACGAGTTTTCGCACGCTGTGCGAGGAGGCGCGCCGCGACCTGGCTGGCGGCTACCTGGCCGGGGGCACGATGTCGCTGGGAGAAATCGCGTTCCGGCTCGGCTTTGACGATGCCAACTCGTTCTTCCGCGCCTTCCGCCGCTGGACCGGCATGACGCCGGGCGACTACCGACGCGCGGCGGTGCATCCGCCCGCCTAGCGCAGGCCGACTCACCCGCCGTCGGGTTGCTCCCACGGCGGGTTGTCGCCGAAGCGCCCGGCCAGGAAATCCACAAAGGCGCGCAGGTCGGCGCTGACATGCCAGGTGGAATGCAGGGCGATGCCAAAGCCCGCCAGCGCCGCATCGGACAACAGTTCGCCGTGTCCGTGGCGCAAGCCTGCCCCTGATCCCGCGCTTCAGCCCGGCTTGCCGTCCACCCGCGGGCGCGCAAGCCGCGATGCATAGGTCAGCGCGTAGAGAGCAAACCCCGCTACCCAGCACGCGCCCGCCCCCCAGATCCAATGCAAATACCCGGCCGGCCATAGCATTGGCCCGAACACGCGCAACACCGCTGCCGCAGCCACCAGCCAGTACGCCGCGGTTTCCGCGCGGCCGGCCACCAGCATGCGGCCGGTGTGGCCCAGTGCGGTACGCGTGATCATGGCGATGATCGCCACGCCGAGCACGCCCACCGTGAACGCATGCGTCGCCAGCCCCGCCATCACCAGCCCCAGCGCACCCAGCGCCTGCAGCAGCAGCGCCACCGGCAGCCACGCGTAGGCCAGGTGCAGCACCCACAGGATCGGCCGGTTGCCCACCGCATGGCTGCGCCAGCCAGCCACGCGCACGGCCAGCACCGCCGCGGCCAGCAATGACAGTGCCGCCGCCAGCCAGCACGGCAAGGGCAGCAGCCCTGCGGCCAGTCCCAGCACCGCGGCCGGCACCACCATGCGGTCCACCTGCCGGTATTGGCGCAGGCGGAACCCCGGGATCGCGTTGGTCGTGAACATCGGGATGACGCGCTCGCCGATCACCACCACGAACAGCGTGACCAGCGCTACGCCGGCGCGGCAGGCCAGCATCGCACCGGCGTCATGGCCGCGCGCCTGCAGCCACAGGCTGGCGATATCGGCCGTGGCCAGCAGCCACAGCGCCAGGGCCAGCGGATAGTTGCGGCGGTTGCCGGCGCGGGCCAGCGTGCGCGTGAAGGCCAGCGCCGCCAGCGGCAGGAACGCGCCCTCGATCACGAAGGCCGCCGTGCCCGGCGCCACCCACATGCCCACGCGCCCGGCCAGCCACAGCAGGAAGAGCGCGGCCAGCGCGGCGCCGGTGGGCGTCGGCTGACCGGTCCAGGCACGCCCCGCGGTGAACAGGAAGCCCACCACGATGGCCGCGGCAAAGCCGAACACCATCTCGTGCGCATGCCAGAACATCGCCGGCATCACCGGCGCCGGGCCGGCTGCGGCGACGCCCGCCAGCATCGCCGACCACGCCGCGATGGCCAGCGCGGCGAACACCGCCCCGCCCAGGTAGAACGGCCGGAAACCCAGCGCAAACAAGGCAAAGCCGCGCGGCGGCGGCCCGGCGGGTGCCTTGCCGGGGGGCGGCGAGCGTCGCGCGGGGAGGATAGGGATGGTGTCCATGGCTGGCTACGGGAATCAGGTGATGCGGCGCGCGCCGGCTTCTTGATCCGGCGCACGGCTTGCCGCAGGTGCGCAAACGGATGCCATTCACGCTGACTGCACGATAGCACCGCCGCCGCGCCGAAGACCTCCGCCGGTAGAACTACCTCCAAAGGCAGGCTGCGCACCCGTGTGCGCTGTGCTGCCGGCGAATAGGCAGCACCAGTGGCCGCCCCTACTCTGGCATCACCCCCGCCAAAGTTGACACAGGAGCATGGCCATGGCCACCCAACCACGCGCGCCCGAGCCCGTACCGCCCGGTGCCGCAATCACGCTGGCGTCGAGCACTTTCGCCTTCACCATCTGCTTTGCCGTCTGGATGCTGTTCGCCGTCCTCGGCATTCCGCTCAAGCAGGAACTCGGCCTCAACGACACCGAATTCGGGCTGCTGGCGGCAACCCCCGTGCTGAGCGGCTCGCTGATCCGCGTGCCGCTGGGCATCTGGACCGACCGCTACGGCGGCCGTATCGTCTTCTTCGTGCTGATGCTGGCCACGGTGATCCCGATCTGGCTGATCTCGTATGCGCACACGCTGTGGCAGCTGCTGGTGCTGGGCCTGTTCGTCGGCCTGGCGGGCGGCTCGTTCTCGGTCGGCACGCCGTATGTGGCGCGCTGGTTTCCGCGCTCGCGCCAGGGGCTGGCGATGGGTATCTTCGGCGCCGGCAACTCGGGCGCGGCGCTGACCAAGTTCGTCGCGCCGGCGATGATCCTGGCCGCCGGCACCTGGACCGTGGTGCCGCGCGTGTATTCGGTGGCGATGCTGGTCACCGCGCTGCTGTTCTGGGTGTGCTCGCGCAGCAACCCGGCGCACCTGGTCAAGTCCAGCGTCGGCTGGCGCGAGCAGCTCGCCGTGATGCGCGACCCGCGCGTGTGGCGCTACTCGCAGTACTACTCGGTGGTGTTCGGCGGCTATGTCGGCCTGTCGCTGTGGATGACCAAGTACTACATCGGCGAATACGGCTTCGACATCAAGACCGCGGCCATCCTCGCTGCCTGCTTCTCGCTGCCCGGCGGCGTGCTGCGCGCCATCGGCGGCTGGATCTCCGACCGCTACGGCGCGCACCGCACCACCTGGTGGGTAATGTGGGTGAGCTGGGTCGGCTTCTTCCTGCTGAGCTATCCGCAGACGGATTTCATCATCCAGACCATCAGTGGCCCGCAGGCCTTCCGCATCGCGCTGACGCCCACCGTCTTCACCTTCCTGCTGTTCGTGGTCGGCATCGCCTTTGCCATCGGCAAGGCCTCGGTCTTCAAGTTCATCTCCAACGACTTCACGCACAACATCGGCGCGGTCTCGGGCGTGGTGGGCCTGGCCGGCGGGCTGGGCGGCTTCGTGCTGCCGATCCTGTTCGGCATGCTGGCCGACCTGACCGGCGTGCGCAGCAGCTGCTTCATGCTGATGTACGGCACCGTGTGCGTGAGCCTGGTGTGGATGCACTACAGCCAGCGCGGCGAGCGCCGGCACAAAGAACAGGCCGTCGGCCTCACCCAGGCCGCCTGACGGCCCCCGTCACGCAAACAACCAAGGCACACTGTCATGTCATCTTCCGTACTCACCCGCTGGGAGCCCGAGAACAAGGCCTTCTGGCAAACCCAGGGCGAACGCATCGCCTACCGCAACCTGTGGATCTCAATCCCGGCGCTGATGCTGGCCTTCGTGGTCTGGATGCTGTGGAGCGTGGTCGCGGTCAACCTCGACCGCGCCGGCTTCCAGTTCACCAAGAACCAGCTGTTCTGGCTGACCGCGCTGCCGGCGCTGTCCGGCGCCACGCTGCGCATCTTCTACTCGTTCCTGGTGCCGGTGTTCGGCGGGCGCCGCTTCACCGCGATCTCCACCGCGCTGCTGCTGATCCCGGCGCTGGGCATGGGCTTCGCGCTGCGCGACCCGTCCACCGGCTACCCGACGCTGCTGGTGCTGGCGCTGCTGTGCGGGCTGGGCGGGGCCAACTTCAGCTCGTCGATGGCCAATATCAGCTTCTTCTTCCCCAAGGCGAAGAAGGGGCTTGCCACCGGGCTGAATGCGGGTATCGGCAACCTGGGGGTGTCGGTGGTGCAGTTCGTCACGCCGCTGGTGGTGTCGGTGGCCATCTTCGGCGCGCTTGGCGGCGAGCCGCAGCAGTACCAGGCCAATGGCGTCACGCGCGACCTGTGGCTGCAGAACGCCGGCTTCATCTGGGTGCCGTTCATCATCGTCTCGGCGCTGGCGGCGTGGTTCGGCATGCATGACATCGCGGACGCCAAGGCCTCGTTTGCCGAGCAGGCCGTGATCTTCAAGCGCAAGCACAACTGGCTGATGTGCTGGCTGTACGTGGGCACCTTCGGCTCGTTCATCGGCTTCTCGGCGGGGCTGGCGCTGCTGACCAAGTCGCAGTTCCCCGGAGTGAACCCGACCGCCTATGCCTTCCTGGGGCCACTGGTGGGCGCGCTGACGCGGCCGGTGGGCGGCTGGATCTCCGACAAGCTCGGCGGTGCGCGCGTCACGCTGTGGACCTTCGTCGGCATGATCGCGGCAGTATTCGCGGTACTGGCGACGCTGCCGCATGACGGCGCCGGCGGCAACTTCACCTTCTTCCTGGCCGCCTTCATCGCGTTGTTCGCGCTAACCGGCATCGGCAATGGCTCGACCTTCCGCATGATCCCCGTGATCTTCCTGACGGAGCGCCAGCGCGCTGCCGCAGGCAAGGGCGATGCCGCGCAGCGGCAAGCGCTGCAGGAGGCCGGCAAGGAATCCGCGGCGGTACTGGGCTTCTCAGGCGCGATCGGCGCGTACGGCGGCTTCTTTATCCCCAAGAGCTTCGGCACCTCGCTGGAGCTAACCGGCGCACCGGATGCCGCGCTGTACTGCTTTATCGCCTTCTACGTCAGCTGCGTGCTGGTGACGTGGTGGCACTACGCGCGCCGCAACGCCCCCATGCCCTGCTGACCGTCTCGCCGGCCGGACTAGTTCTGTCGAACTAGTCCCGCGCGCGGCACCTAGCCCGATCGCCATGCGGCGGCTGTTCCACCAGCGAATTGGCTGCCGCCCGCCTCCCCCATAAGCTGAGGGTGTCCCTGCAAAGCGCCTGAAACCACCGGAGCGCCCGCAGCAAAGCACTCGCGGAGAACAAAGCAATGAGTCATTTCCTGGATCGACTGAAGTTCATGTCGCGCGTCAAGTCCACCTATGCGGACGGCCACGGCGCGGTGGTGAACGAGGACCGCAAGTGGGAAGACGGCTACCGCAGCCGCTGGCAGCACGACAAGATCGTGCGCTCGACCCACGGCGTGAACTGCACCGGCTCCTGCTCGTGGAAGGTCTACGTGAAGAACGGCCTGATCACGTGGGAGACCCAGCAGACCGACTATCCGCGCACGCGCCCGGACCTGCCCAACCATGAGCCGCGCGGCTGCCCGCGCGGCGCCTCGTACAGCTGGTACGTCTACTCCGCGCAGCGCGTCAAGTACCCGATGATCCGCGGCCGCCTGATGGAGATGTGGCGCGAGGCCCGCAAGACCATGGACCCCGTCGCCGCGTGGGAATCGATCAGCCAGGACCCGGTCAAGGCCGCCCGCTACAAAAGCGTGCGCGGACTGGGCGGCTTCGTGCGTGCGGACTGGAACACGGCGACCGAGATGATCGCGGCGGCCAATGCCTTCACCGTGAAGAAGTTCGGCCCGGACCGCGTGATCGGCTTCTCGCCGATTCCCGCCATGTCGATGGTGTCCTATGCCGCCGGCGCACGCTATCTGAGCCTGCTGGGCGGCGCCTGCCTGTCCTTCTATGACTGGTACTGCGACCTGCCGCCGGCCAGCCCCCAGGTCTGGGGCGAACAGACCGACGTGCCGGAATCGGCCGACTGGTACAACTCCACCTACCTGATGGTGTGGGGCTCCAACGTGCCGCAGACGCGCACCCCGGACGCACACTTCTACACCGAAGTCCGCTACAAGGGCACCAAGACCGTGGCGGTCTCTTCCGACTTCGGCGAGATGGTCAAGTTCGGCGACATCTGGCTCGCGCCGAAGCAAGGCACCGACGCCGCGCTGGCGATGGCCATGGGCCACGTGGTGCTGAAGGAATTCCACGCCAGCGGCAAGTCCGCGTACTTCCGCGATTACGTGAAGCAGTACACCGACATGCCGATGCTGGTGCTGCTGCGTGAGAACCAGGGCACGCTGGTGCCGGATCACTTCCTGCGCGCCTCGCACCTGGCCAATAACCTCGGCGAAGCCAACCATCCCGAGTGGAAGACCCTGCAGATTGACGACGCCACCGGCGAGATCGTCGCGCCCAACGGCTCGATCGGCTTCCGCTGGGGTGAAGCCGCGCACAACGGCGGTGAGAAGGTGGGCCGCTGGAACCTGGAGATGAAGGATGGCGGCAGCGGCCGCACGATCGATCCGCGCCTGTCGCTGGTCAGCCAGCAGGATGAAGTGGTCGAAGTCGGCTTCCCCTACTTCGGCGGCGAACACGACGAGCTGCTGCGCCGCCGCGTGCCGGCCCGCCGGCTGACGCTGGCTGACGGCAGTACCGCGCTGGTGGCCACCGTATACGACCTGCAGATGGCCAACTACGGCGTGGATCAGGGACTCGGCGGCCCGAACGTTGCCGCTTCCTATGACGATGACGTGCCCTACACCCCTGCCTGGCAGGAAAAGCACACCACCGTCCCGGCCCGCCTGGTAACGCAGGTAGCGCGCGAGTTCGCCGACAACGCCGACCGCACGCAAGGCAAGAGCATGGTGATCGTCGGTGCCGCGCTCAACCACTGGTACCACAACGACATGATCTACCGCGGCATCATCAACCTGCTGATGATGTGCGGCTGCATCGGCAAGAGCGGCGGCGGCTGGGCCCACTACGTCGGGCAGGAAAAGCTGCGCCCGCAGTTTGGCTGGGCCCCGCTGGCCTTCGGCCTCGACTGGTCGCGCCCGCCGCGCCAGATGAACGGCACTTCGTTCTTCTACAACCACACCAGCCAGTGGCGCCACGAGAAGCTGGGCGTCGACGAGATCCTGTCGCCGACCGCCGACCGCAAGCGCTACGACGGCCTCTCGCTGCTGGACCTGAACGCCCGCTCCGAACGCATGGGCTGGCTGCCGTCGGCACCGCAGCTCGGCAGCAATCCGCTCGACGTGGTCGATGCGGCGGAGCGCGCCGGCCAGGACCCGGTGGCCTACACCGTCGAACAGCTCAAGTCCGGCCAGCTGCAGTTCGCCTGCGACGACCCCGACAACCCGGCCAACTTCCCGCGCAATATGTTCGTGTGGCGCTCGAACATCCTGGGCAGCTCGGGCAAGGGCCATGAGTACTTCCTGAAGTATCTGCTCGGCACGCAGAACGCCGTATTCGGCGACGAGAACGATGCGATCACGCCGAGCGAGGTCAACGTACGCCCGGCCGCCGAAGGCAAGCTGGACCTGCTGACTGTGCTGGACTTCCGCATGAGCACCACCTGCCTGTATGGCGACATCGTGCTGCCGACGGCGACCTGGTACGAGAAGGACGACCTCAACACGTCCGACATGCACCCGTTCATCCACCCGCTGTCCGAAGCCGTGCAGCCGCTTTGGGAAAGCAAGACCGACTGGGAGATCTACAAGGCCATCGCGAAGAAGTTCAGCGAGATCGCCGGGCCCTACCTCGGCACGCGCAAGGACCTGGTGTGCACGCCGCTGCTGCACGACACCCCGGGCGAACTGGGCCAGCCGTTCGAGCCCAAGGACTGGAAGGCCGGCGAATGCGACCTGATCCCCGGCAAGACCGCGCCGTCGATGACCGTGGTGGAACGCAACTATGCGGACATCTACAAGAAGTTCACCTCGATCGGGCCGCTGCTGGACAAGCTCGGCAATGGCGGCAAGGGCATCAACTGGAACACCCAGCATGAAGTGAAGGAGATCGGCCAGCTCAGCCACACCGTGAAGGAACCAGGCGTCAGCCAGGGCCGCCCGCGGCTGGAAAGCGCGATCGACGCCGCCGAGATGATCCTGACCTTCGCGCCCGAGACCAACGGCCATGTCGCCGTCAAGGCGTGGGAAGCGCTGTCGAAGATCACCGGACGCGACCACACCCACCTGGCCGAAGGCCGCGAGCACGACAAAATCCGCTTCCGCGACGTGCAGGCGCAGCCGCGCAAGATCATCTCCGCGCCGACCTGGTCGGGCCTGGAATCGGAAGAGGTCAGCTACAACGCCGGCTACACCAACGTGCATGAGCTGATCCCCTGGCGCACGCTGACCGGCCGCCAGCAGTTCTGGCAGGACCACCGCTGGATGCTGGACTTCGGCGAAGGCGCGTGCGTGTACAAGCCGGCCATCGACACCAAGACCGTGGCGCCGATGCTGGGCAAGAAGCCCAACGGCAATCCGGAGCTGGTGCTGAACTGGATCACGCCGCACCAGAAGTGGGGCATCCACTCCACCTACTCGGACAACCTGCGCATGCTGACGCTGTCGCGCGGCGGCCCGCACGTGTGGATCTCGGAGACGGAGGCCAAGGCCAACGGCATCCGCGACAACGACTGGGTCGAAGTGTTCAACGTCAACGGCACGCTGACCGCCCGCGTGGTGGTGTCGCAGCGCGTGCCCAAGGGCATGTGCCTGATGTACCACGCCCAGGAAAAGATCGTGAACGTGCCCGGCGCCGAAACCAGTGGCATGCGCGGCGGCATCCATAACTCGGTCACGCGCGCCGTGACCAAGCCCACCCACATGATCGGCGGCTACGCGCAGCTGGCCTACGGCTTCAACTACTACGGCACCGTGGGCAGCAACCGCGACGAGTTCGTGATCCTGCGCAAGATGAAGAAGGTCGACTGGCTGGAAGGGCCGCTCGTGGAAAAGACTAAGGAAGGAGCCTCGCAATGAAGATCCGTGCCCAGGTGGCCATGGTGCTGAACCTCGACAAGTGCATCGGCTGCCATACCTGCTCCGTGACCTGCAAGAACGTCTGGACCAGTCGCGACGGCGTCGAGTACGCCTGGTTCAACAACGTCGAGACCAAGCCCGGTATTGGCTACCCCAAGGAATGGGAGAACCAGGACAAGTGGCAGGGCGGCTGGAAGCGCAACGCCGACGGCACGCTGGAGCCGCGCCAGGGCGGCAAGCTGAAGATCCTGGCGAACCTGTTCGCCAACCCCAACCTGCCGCAGATCGACGAGTACTACGAGCCCTTCACCTACGACTACGAGCACCTGCAGAAGGCGCCGCTGGTGCAGACCCCGCCCACCGCTCGCCCGGTGTCGGTGCTGACCGGCCGCAAGATGGAAAAGATCGAGTGGGGCCCGAACTGGGAAGACGACCTCGGCGGCGAATTCAGCTCGCGCGGGCGCGACAAGCTCTTCGACGACGTGCAGAAGGAGATGTACTCGACCTTCGAGAACACCTTCATGATGTACCTGCCGCGCCTGTGCGAGCACTGCCTGAACCCGGCCTGCGTGGCCTCGTGCCCCTCGGGCTCGATCTACAAGCGCGAGGACGACGGCATCGTGCTGGTCGACCAGGACAAGTGCCGCGGCTGGCGCATGTGCATCTCGGGCTGCCCGTACAAGAAGATCTACTTCAACTGGCAGAGCGGCAAGGCCGAGAAATGCCTGTTCTGCTATCCGCGCATCGAGGCCGGCCAGCCCACGGTCTGCTCCGAGACCTGCGTCGGCCGCATCCGCTACCTCGGCGTGATGCTGTACGACGCCGACCGCATCGAGCAGGCGGCATCGGTGGCCGATGAGCGCGACCTGTACCAGTCGCAGCTCGACGTTTTCCTCGATCCGCACGACCCGGCGGTGCAGGCCGAGGCGCTGCGCCAGGGCATTCCGCAAAGCTGGCTGGATGCCGCGCGCAAGTCTCCGGTCTACAAGATGGCGTGCGAGTGGAAGGTTGCCTTTCCGCTGCACCCGGAGTACCGCACCCTGCCGATGGTCTGGTACATCCCGCCGCTGTCGCCGATCCAGTCGGCGGCCGAGGCCGGCCACATGGGCCTGAACGGCGTGATCCCGGACGTAAAGAGCCTGCGCATCCCGGTCAAGTACCTGGCCAACCTGCTGACCGCGGGTGATGTGATGCCGGTGCTGTCCGCGCTGGACCGCATGCTGGCGATGCGCGCCTACAAGCGCTCGCAGGTGGTGGACGGTGTGCAGGACCTGGGTGTGCTGGAGCAGGTGGGCCTGACGCCCGCCCAAGTCGAGGACATGTACCAGACCATGGCCATCGCCAACTACGAGGACCGCTTCGTGATTCCGTCCTCGCACAAGGAGATGGTCGAGGACAGCTTCAATGACAAGGCCAGCTGCGGCTTCACCTTTGGCAACGGCTGCTCGGGCGGTACTTCGGACGGCTCGCTGTTCGGCAAGAAGCCGCAGGGCAGCGTCCACTTTGTCGACATGCCCAAGTCGCGCAAGAACGCCGTGATGAGCTGATGCGTCCCACGAACCGCACGGAGAACAACATGCCCCTCTATCCCATCCTCAGCGCACTGCTCGGCTATCCCGAGCAGGATCTGCTGGACGCCCTGCCCGAGATCGATGCCGCGCTGGCCGAATGGCCGCAGGCGCGCGAGCTGCTGGCCCCCGTGACCGGCCTGCTGCGCAGCGAGTCGCTGATCGCGCTGCAGGAGAACTACGTCGCCACCTTCGACCGCAACCCGGCGCACTCGCTGCACCTGTTCGAGCACGTGCACGGCGAGAGCCGCGACCGCGGCCAGGCCATGGTCGACCTGATCGACGAGTACCGGCGCGACGGCTTTGAACCCGCGGCGTCCGAGCTGCCCGACTACGTGCCGCTGTTCCTGGAGTTCCTCGGCGCACTGGTGGCCGACGGCAAGGAAGCACGCGCCGAGCAGTTGCTGGGCGAGGCCATCCACGTGCTGGCCGCGATCGGCGAGCGCCTGACGCGCAACCAGAGCCCTTGCGCCAGCGTGTTCGCGGTGCTGCGCACGCTGACCGACGTGCAGCCGCAACCGCAGCAGGAACCGCCGGTGCGCGACATGGACGAGGCGCTGGAGACCTTCGGGCCGGGGGCCGACGGCGTGGAACCGTTGCTGGCGCCGCAGACGGGTCCGCAAGCGGTGAAATTCTATCCGCGCGATCCGCGTGTCAGGGCGCCAGTGCCGGCTGCCTGCTGACCGGGCATGGCAATGCAAACTGAACACCAGACAATGGGTTAACACACCATGGCAACGATCCACCAATTCCTCTTCGGCATCTACCCGTATATCGCTGCCGCCATCTTCCTGTTCGGCAGCCTGGCGCGCTTCGAGCGCGAGCAGTACACCTGGAAGACCGACAGCTCGCAGGTGCTGTACCGCGGCAACCTGCGCACCGGCAACATCCTGTTCCATGTCGGCATCCTGGGCCTGTTCTTCGGGCACCTGGTTGGCCTGCTGACGCCGGTGGCGGTGTGGGATGCGCTGGGTGTCTCGCACGGCTTCAAGCAGGCCGTGGCGATGGCCGCCGGCGGCGTGATGGGCACCATGTGCCTGGCCGGGCTGCTGATCCTGCTGCACCGCCGCCTGACCAACGCCCGCGTGTCGGCGGTCACCCGCACCGGCGACAAGGTGCTGCTGCTGTGGCTGCTGGTGACGCTGCTGCTGGGCCTGTCCACCATCTTCGAATCCGCCAGCCACATGGACGGCCAGATGATGGTGCAGCTGATGACCTGGGCGCAGCACATCGTCACGCTGCGCGGCGACGCCGCCGGCTATGTCGCGGATGCGCCGCTGCTGTTCAAGGCGCACCTGTTCATGGGCATCACGCTGTTCGCGATCTTCCCGTTCACGCGGCTGGTGCATGTGTGGAGCGGCTTTGCCTCGGTCGGCTATCTCGGCCGCGCCTGGCAATTGGTGCGTAGCCGCTGAGCGCCGCAACCCGACAAGGAGAACAGCATGCCTGTCACCGTCAATGGCGTGGAACTGCGCGACGCCGATATCGAACGCGAACTGGACCACCATCACGATGCGGCCAACCCGGCGCGGCTGGCCACCATTTCGGCCATCCTGCGCCAGCTGGTACGTGCCGAAGCCGACCGCATCGGCCTCGCCGCCGAAGGGCTGGACGACGACGCCCTGGCGCTGGCGCTGCTGGAACGCGAGGCCGGCATCCCCGAGCCCGACGAAGCCAGCTGCCGCCGCCACTACGACAGCCGCCCGGAGCGCTTTCGCGACGGCGAATGGGTCGAGGCCGACCATATCCTGTTCCAGGTCACGCCGCGCGTGCCGCTGGACGCGCTGCGCGAGATCGCCGCGCAGACGCTGGCACTGGTGCGGGGCGATCCTTCCACCTTCCCCGAGCACGCCCGCGCGCTGTCCAATTGCCCGAGCGGCGCCAACGGCGGCCGGCTTGGCCGCGTGTTCCGCGGCGAGACCGCTCCGGAATTCGAGCGCGCGCTGTTCGCCGCGCAGCAGGACGGCGTGCTGCCGCAGTTGGTGGAAACCCGCTTCGGCCTGCATATCGTGCGCGTCCTGGAACGCTGCCCCGGCACGCGCCTGCCCTTTGATGCGGTACGCGGCGACATTGCCCGCGCCCTGGCCAGCGCCGCGCGCGATCGTGCCTGGAAGCAATACGCCAGCCTGCTGATCGGGCGCGCGCGCATCGAAGGCATCGAGCTGGAAGGCGCCGACAGCCCGCTGGTGCAGTAGTGCCTGGACGCCGCCATGCATCACATCGAACAACTGCTCAAAGGTTTCGAACGCTTCCAGCAACGCTATTTCGACGACGAGCCCGGGCTGTTCGACACGCTGCGCACCGGCCAGCGCCCGCCCACGCTGCTGATCGGCTGCAGCGATTCACGCGTCGATCCTGGCCTGCTGCTGGGCTGCGATCCGGGCGAGCTCTTTACCGTGCGCAATATCGGCAACCTGGTGCCGCCCTGCACCGGCCGCCATGAAGGCAGCCTGCACGGCGTATCCGCAGCGATCCAGTTTGCCGTGCAGCAGCTGCGCGTGGCCCGCATCATCGTGATGGGCCACGGCGGCTGCGGCGGCATCCGCGCCTTGCTGGCGCAGCCGGCCGACGCCGGCGACCATCCGCCCGATGAAGGCGAAGACCCCGACTACATCGGCGCCTGGGTGCGCATCGCCGCACCGGCGCGCAGGCGGGTAGAGGAAACCCTGGCCACGGCCAGCGCCGCCGAGCGCCAGCGCGGCTGCGAGCAGGCGGCGATCCTGGTGTCGCTGCGCAACCTGCAGACTTTCCCGTTCGTGCGGCGTGCGCTGGAGGCCGGCAGGCTGACGCTGCACGGCTGGTATTTCGACCTGCAGGCCGGCGCACTGCTGGCCTATTCGCAGCGTGCCGACAGCTTCCTGCCGCTGGTGTGCCCGCTGCCCGCCCAAACTGAACTCCGCGAATCCTGCGAACCCTGACACCATGCATCCCTTCATCCTAGGCATCACCGGCACCTCCGGCAGCGGCAAGACCACGCTGATCACGGCGCTGCTGCCGTGGTTCCGCGCACAGGGCCTGACCGTCAACGTGATCAAGCACAGCCATCATCCGCTGGAACTGGAACCGCCGGGCAAGGACAGCGCGCGCTTTCGCGCCGCCGGCGCGGCCGAGGTGATGGTGGCATCGCCCTATCGCTTTGCCATCGTGCGCGAACTGGCCGACGAGGCCGAGCCGACGCTGGCCGAGCAGGTGGCGCGCCTGCGGCCGGCCAATATCACGCTGGTGGAAGGCTTCCGGCGCGAGGCGATTCCGCGCATCGAGGTCTACCGGCCGGCGCACGGGCGCGCGCCTTACTATCCGGGCGATCCTTCGATCATCGCGCTGGCCACCGATGCGCGCATGGACACGGTGCTGCCCTGCATGGCTCTTGATGACATTGCACAGGTGGGGGGCTTCATCCTCGCCATGAAGGACGAGGCGGGGGCGGCGACCGCGGCTGCCGCGTTCAGTCGCTCGCGCGACGGTGCAACGGCCATATGACGTTCACGGCCTCGCCGTCGTTGCGGTAGGCGTGGCAGGTGTCCAGTATCCAGGGCCGGGGTACGGGCTCGTCTCCTGCCAGCTTGGCATCCCACGGCGTCTGTTCGCGCTGGACCGACATCATGGTCTGCATCGCGGTGGTGGCCAGGGGCCCCAGCAGTTCCGTCAGGTGGGTACAACCCTTGGCGCCCCCCAGGCGCGCCCTGGCCTGCTGCCGGAAGCCACCACCGATGCGCAGACCCTCCAGCTGCCGATAGGCGGCGTTGATCTCCGCGCAGTACGGCGTCGGGCCGGTCTCGGTGCGGGCCTCGAAGCGCCGGATCACCAGGTCCGCGTCGATGGTCATGCACAGGCGCATCTGGTGAATGAGGCCACCTTCGGGCACGCTGACAAAGGGCAATTCGGTGGCGTCGGCGGAAATATCATGCATATCGGCCTCGATGTCATAGAGGCCATCGTCGCGCAGATAACCGCGGCATTCGATCTGGCGGGTGTGACGCAGCGTGCGTCCGGGTTGGGGCGTGGGGGCTGTTTCCATGCGCGTTTCCATCAGGCTTCTGGTATTGCCAGTCATGATGGACGCTAGTGGCGCTGGAATCGCCCCCCAGTATCGGGTGGCGCGGCCCCGATACCGCGCATGATCGCCGCCGGATGGCTACCAGCAGTTGTCCGCGCTGCCCGCGCCGGACGCACGGTGGCTGGCAAAGTGGTCCAGCAGGAAGTCCACCAGCGCCCGCACCTTGTCCGGACGATGGTTGCGCGCCGGGAACACGAGATGGATATCCGCGGGCGCGAACTGCCATTGCGGCAGCACCCGGCGCAGGGCGCCGCTGCGCAGGTGCTCCGCAACATCCCACTCGGAGCGAACGATCAGGCCCTGGCCATCCAGCGCCCAGGCCAGCGCCGATTCCCCGTCATTGGTACTCATGGTGCCGCGGACCTTGACGGTCTCCTGCTGTGCGCCATGGCGCAGGTGCCAGGTGCCGAAGGTCTCGTCGGCTTCGCGGATGAAGATGCAGTTGTGCCGCGCCAGCTCGCGCGGGCTCGACGGCTCGCCCCGCGCTTCCAGGTAGGACGGCGCGGCACAGAGCAGGCGGCGGTTGCTGGCCAGCAGGCGCGCCGTCAGCCGCACGTCCGGCATCTCTCCAAAGTGGATCATGGCGTCCAGGCCCTGCTCGACCAGGTTCAGGGGCCGGTCGCTCAGGTAGAGCTGGACCTCGATATTCGGAAAGCGGCGCGAGAACCCCGACAGTGCCGGCGCGATATGCCGCCGTCCGAAGCCGAGCGTTGCGCCGATCTTCAGCAAGCCGTGCGGGGTGCTGCCGGTGCCCGCGATCGATCGCTCCAGCGCCTCCATCTCCGCAAGGATCCGCGCCCCTTCCACCAGATAGCTTTCCCCTTCCGGCGTCAGGCTGATGCGGCGCGTGGTCCGGTGCAGCAACCGGACGCGCAGCCGTGCCTCCAGCCCCGCCAGCCGCTTGCTGACCGCGGGCGGCGTCACGCCAAGCTCCTGCGCTGCGCCGGCCAGGCTGCCGTGCTTGTTGATGCACGCGAAGAACGCGACGTCCGAGAGGTTATCCATTAGTGAATACCAGGAAACAAAGAAGTAACTGAGTTTGAATTATGTGCTTCTGAGTGAATGATACGATGGTTTCCATAACGATTCCTAAACCAGGAGACACTCATGAAAGTTGCCCACCTCACGGCCTTGCTGCTGTGTGCCGCGTCGATCGGCACGGCCGCGGCGCAGTCCTATCCCCAGCGCCCGGTACGCCTGATCGTGCCGTACGCCCCGGGCGGCAGCGCCGACATCGCCGCGCGCCTGGTCTCGGATGCCTGGTCGAAGAGCCTGGGCGGCACCATCGTGGTCGAGAACCGTGCCGGCGCCGGCGGCAATATCGGCGTCGATGCCGTGGCCAAGGCCGCCGCCGATGGCTACACCATCGGCCTGCAGACCGTGTCCCTGGCGATCAACCCGGGCCTGTTCCCGCGCATGCCCTACGACACGCTGAAAGACCTGGCCCCCATCGGCATGGTCGCCAGCTCGCAGCATGTGCTGGTGGTCAACAACAACGTGCCCGCCAAGAACCTGCAGGAACTGATCGCGGCGGCCAAGGCTACGCCGGGCAAGCTGACCTACGGGTCCGCGGGCAACGGCAGCACCTTCCATATGTCGGCCGAGCTGTTCAAGTCGGTGGCCAACGTCTCCATCGTCCACGTGCCGTACCGCGGCGGCGGCCCGGCCCTGGTCGACACCATTGCGGGCCAGGTGGACATGAGCTTCCCGGTGGTCTCGGCCGCGCAGCAGCATGTGCAGGGCGGCAAGCTCAAGGCGCTCGCCGTCACCGGCACCAGGCGCTCGCCGCAGTTGCCCAATGTGCCGACCGCGGCCGAGGCGGGCCTGCCCGGCTATGCCTTCGAGACCTGGTTCATGGTGTTTGCCCCGGCCGGCACGCCCAAGCCCGTGATCGACAAGCTGAACGCGGCACTGAACACCGCGCTGGCCGCGCAGGCAACCCGTGACCGCATGCTCAAGGAAGGCTTCGAGCCCACCCCGACCACGCCCGAGGCGGCACGCCAGCGCCTGGAAAAGGAGATGCCTGTGTGGGCCAACCTGATCAGGCTGCGCGGCATCACCGCGGAATAACGACAGACAAGGCAGTTGCCATGACCCCCAAGACGCTATACCAGAAGCTGGTCGACTCCCATACCGTGGCCAGGATCGACGACGACAATGTGCTGTTGTACTGCGACCTGCACCTGATGAACGAGTACACCAGCCCGCAGGCCTTCGCCGGGTTGCATGAACAGGGCCGCGGCGTGCTGGTGCCGGGACAGAACGTCTCGGTGGTCAGCCATATCATCCCGACGCACCCCACAGCGATCCGCGTGATCGCGGACCCGGCCTCGGCGCTGCAGGCCACCAACCTGCGTGCCAACTGCGAGCGGCACGCGATCCCGCTGTTCGACACCAACGACACGCTGCAGGGCATCGAGCACGTGATCGCGCCCGAGCACGGCATGATCCGGCCGGGCATGGTGGTGATCTGCGGCGACAGCCATACCACCACCTACGGCGCGCTCGGCGCGCTGGGCTTCGGCATCGGCACGTCTGAGGTCGAGCATGTGCTGGCCACCCAGACGCTGGTCTACCGGATGGCCAGGACCATGCGCATCCGCGTGGACGGCAAGCTGCCCGCCGGCACCACCGCCAAGGACCTGATCCTCAGGATCATCGGCGCGATCGGCGCGCAAGGTGCGCGCGGCTACGTGGTGGAGTACTGCGGATCGGCGATCCGCGACCTGAGCGTCGAGGCCCGCTTCACGCTGTGCAACATGACCGTGGAAGCCGCGGCGCGCGGCGCGCTGATCGCGCCGGACGCGGTCGCCACCGACTATGTGCTGCGCCGCGCCGTGGATATCGAAGGCCCGCAGCGCGACGCCGCGCTCAGCTACTGGGCCACGCTGCAGAGCGATCCGGACGCCGTGTTCGACATGGACTTCGTGTTCGACGCGAGCGAGATCGAGCCCTACGTCACCTGGGGCACCAGCCCGGACCAGGTGCTGCCGGTTTCCGGGCAGATCCCGTTCCCGGAAGACCAGATCGACGAGGCCGAGCAGCGCTCGGTCGAGCGCGCGCTGGCGTACACGCACCTGCAACCGGGCGCCGCGCTGGCAGGCACGCCGATCCAGCACGTCTTCATCGGCTCCTGCACCAACGGCCGCATCGAGGACCTGCGCGCGGTGGCCAGCGTAGTGCGCGGCCGCAAGGTCGCTGCAGGGGTCCGGGCCATGGTGGTGCCTGGGTCGGGCGCGGTCAAGGCCCAGGCCGAGCGCGAGGGCCTGGCCGGGATCCTCACCGCCGCCGGCTTTGAATGGCGGCAACCGGGCTGCTCGATGTGCCTGGCCATGAACGACGACGTGCTCGCCGACGGCGTGCGCTGCGCTTCCACCACCAACCGCAATTTCGAGGGCCGGCAGGGACGCGGTGCCATCACCCACCTGATGAGCCCGGCCATGGCCGCCGCGGCAGCGGTCACCGGCGTCATCACCGACGTCCGCAAGCTGGAGATCACCCATGCCTGAACACACCTGCATCGCCGGCAAAGGCGCCGCCATCCGCTTCGAGAACCTCGATACCGACCAGATCATCCCCAAGCAGTTTCTGCGCGGGATCGACAAGGCCGGGCTGGCCGAGGGCATCCTCTACGACCACCGCTTCGATGCCAGCGGCGCGCCGCACCCTGGCTTCGTGCTGAACCGGCCCGAGTACGCCGGCACCAGTATCCTGGTGAGCGGCGCCAACTTCGGCTGCGGCTCCAGCCGTGAGCACGCCGTCTGGGGCCTGCAGCAATTTGGCATCCGCGCCGTGATTGCGCCGAGCTTCGGCGAGATCTTCTATTCGAACGCGATGAACAACCGGCTGCTGCTGGTGATGCTGCCGCGTGAGGTGATCGAGCCGTTGATGAACGACGTGGATGCGGACGCGGGCAACACCATCAGCATCGATGTCGAGGCGATGCGGGTGCGCACTCCGTCTGGCGACTACGCCTTCGACCTGTCGGCACGGCACCGCCGCATGTTTATCGAAGGGCTGGACATGATCGGCCTGTCGCTGCGGCAGCGCGGCGAGATCGAGCAGTTCATCCAGCAGTACCGGGGCGCGTTCCCGTGGACAACGAACGTGGCCAGGCGCACGCGCGACCGCTTGGGCCCGACCTGAACCCTGCCTTGCAAGCGCATCGCCTCCACGGTGCGCTTGCACCATCGCAAACGACAAACATCAACCACCCACACTTCGTTCCCACACCACCGCCGCCGTTTGATGCCAGTCAATTCCATGTCGTCAGTGTGTCCGCATGCTTCCCACATGACGACAGGTGCCCGCCACCCAGGCATGGACACCGCGAAACCGCTTTCCTCACCGCTGATCCACGGCACCCATGAAAGCAAAAAACTGGCTGTACCCGGCAATCGCGGCATTGCCGCTCTCACTCTGGCTCGGGCTGCCACATGCAGCCACCAAGGCAGAACCGAAGGCGGAACAGAAGGCCGCCATCCCCACCCTCACTGCCGCTGAGTTCGACCACGCCCGGCAGATCTACTTCGAGCGCTGCGCCGGCTGCCACGGCGTGCTGCGCAAGGGCGCGACCGGCAAGGCGCTGACGCCGGACATCACCCGCGCGCGCGGCACCGAGTACCTGAAGACCTTCATCAAGTACGGCAGCCCCGCCGGCATGCCGAACTGGGGCACCTCGGGCGATCTCTCCGACCCGGAAGTCGACCTGATGGCGCGCTATATCCAGCTCGACCCGCCGACCCCGCCCGAGTACTCACTGGCCGATATCGAGAAAAGCCGCAAGGACATCCTGCCGGTGGCCCAGCGCCCGACCAGGAAGATGAACCAGTACAACCTTGACAACCTCTTCTCGGTCACGCTGCGCGATGCCGGCGAGGTGGCGCTGATCGACGGCGACAGCAAGCAGCTCATCAATATCGTCAAGACCGGCTACGCGGTGCATATCTCGCGCATGTCGGCGTCCGGGCGCTACCTGTATGTGATCGGCCGCGATGCGCGGCTGGACCTGATCGACCTGTGGCTGCCCAAGCCCGATATCGTCGCGGAAGTGAAGGTCGGCATGGAGGCGCGCTCGGTCGAGACCTCCAAGTACAAGGGCTATGAGGACAAGTACGCCGTGGCCGGGTCCTACTGGCCGCCGCAGTACGTGATCATGGAAGGCGACACGCTCAAGCCGCTCAAGGTGGTCTCCACGCGCGGCATGACCGTGGACAACGAATACCACCCCGAGCCGCGCGTGGCGGCCATCGTCGCCAGCCATTTCCATCCGGAGTTCGTGATCAACGCCAAGGAGACCGGCAAGATCCTGATGGTCAACTACTCGGACCTGTCCAACCTGAAGACCACCACGATTGATTCAGCCAAGTTCCTGCATGACGGCGGCTTCGACGCCACCGGCCGCTACTTCCTGGTGGCCGCCAATGCGTCCGACAAGATCGCCGTGGTCGACACCAAGGAGAACAAGCTGGCCGCACTGATCAACGTGGGCAAGACCCCGCATCCGGGACGCGGCGCCAACTTCACGCATCCGAAGTTCGGCCCGGTCTGGACCACCAGCCACCTTGGCGACGAGACGATCAGCCTGATCGGCACCGATCCGGTCGGACACCCGGCGCAGGCGTGGAAGGTGGTGCAGACCATCAAGGGCCAGGGCGGCGGCTCGCTCTTCATCAAGACCCACCCGAAGTCGTCCAACCTGTGGGTCGACACGCCGCTGAACCCTGACGCCAAGCTCAACCAGTCGGTGGCGGTATTCGACACGCGCAACCTGGAAGCCGGCTACAAGGTGCTGCCGATCGCTGAATGGGCCGAGCTGAAGGGCGCGGGCGCCAGGCGCGTGGTGCAGGCCGAATACAACAAGGCCGGCGACGAGGTCTGGTTCTCGGTCTGGGGCACCAAGGACGGCGAGTCCGCGCTGGTGGTGGTCGATGACAAGACCCGCACGCTCAAGACCGTGATCAAGGACAAGCGCCTGGTCACCCCGACCGGCAAGTTCAACGCCTACAACACGCAGCACGACGTGTACTGAGCCGGCACCACCATGCGTGATCACATCGCCTGGCGGCGCGCTGCACTGGCGGGGCTGGCAGCTGCCTTGCTGGGCGCAGCGCCCGGCGCGGCGGCCCAGCCCACCCCTGCCCGGCAGGCGCAGCTTGCGCACTGGCTGCGCGATGACTGCGGCGCCTGCCATGGCATGACGCTGCGCGGCGGGCTGGGCCCGCCGTTGACGCGCGAGGCGCTGTCCGGCAAGCCGCCCGCGGGCCTGATCGCCACCGTGCTGTACGGCCGTCCCGGCACCGCGATGCCGCCCTGGCAACCCTTCATGACGCAGGATGAAGCCCAATGGCTGATCGATCGACTGCAGGCCGGCAAGCCAGCGGCCGCCTCGCCGCAAGGCAACTGATCCGCGGCCTGGCCGCGGCCTTGTGCGCCACCGTTGCCGCCGCGCTGGTGGCGGGTTGTGCCAGCGCCCTGCGCGGCACCGGCGACCTGGGCGTGGTGGTGGAGCGCGCCGCCGGGCAGCTGCAGATTGTCGAGACCACCGGCATGACCCGGCTGGCAACGGTGGAAGGACTCGGCGACTTGTCCCACGCCAGCGTGGTGTTCTCGCGCGATGCACGCTACGCCTATGTCTTCGGCCGCGACGGGGGACTGACGCGCGTGGACCTGCTCAGCGCCCGCATCACCCACCGCATGCTGCAGGCGGGTAACAGCATCGGCGGCGCGATCTCGCAGGATGGCCGCGTGGTGGCCGCGCAGAACTACGCGCCTGGCGGCATCCGCCTGTTCGACGCACAGACCCTTGAACCGCTGGCTGACCTGCCGGCGATCGGCAATGACGGCCGCCGCTCCAAGGTGGTGGGCCTGGCCGACCTGCCCGGCCGCCGCTTTGCCGCCAGCCTGTTCGAATCCGGCGAGATCTGGATCATCGACGCCAGCGATCCGCGCCGGCCGCAGGTGACACGCCTGCCCGCCGGCCGCGAGCCGTACGACGGACTGGTCACGCCCGATGGCCGCTGGTACCTGGCCGGCCTGTTCGGTGAGGACGGCCTGGCGCTGGTCGACCTGTGGCAGGCGCCGCTGCTGTCGCGCCGCGTGCTCTCCGGCTACGGCCGCGGCAGCGCGCCGCTGCCGGTCTACAAGATGCCGCACCTGCGCGGCTGGGCCATGGCCCAGGGCATGGCCTGGCTGCCGGCGATCGGCCGTCATGAGGTGTTGGTGGCCGACCCCGCCAACGGCTGGCAGCAGGCCGCGCGCGTGCCGCTGGCCGGCCAGCCGGTCTTTGTGATGGCACGGCCAGACGGGCGCCAGGTCTGGGTCAACTTCGCCTTCCCCCACAACGACACGGTGCAGGTGATCGACACCGCCACGCGCCAGGTGGTGCGCACGCTGCATCCCTGCCGAGGCGTGCTGCACATGGAGTTCACACCCAAGGGCGAGTCGCTGTGGCTGTCCTGCCGCGACGACAACCGTGTCGAGGTCTACGACACCGCCAGCCTGGCGCGCATTGCCACGCTGCCCGCCGACAACCCCAGCGGCATCTTCTTCACCGTGCGCGCGCAACGGTTCGGCATGTAAGGGCCCCATGTACGATGAACTGAACCTCTACGACACCCTGCAGCGCGATTTCCCGCTGCAGCCGCGGCCCTACCAGGCGCTGGCCGGCAAGCTCGGCCTGTGTGAACACACGCTGCTGAGCCTGCTGGCGCGCGACCTGGGCAGCGGGCGCATCAGCCGCGTCGGCGCCGTGTTCGCGCCCAACGTGATCGGCGTCAGCACGCTGGCGGCGCTGTCCGTGCCGCCGGCCCAGCTGGACCGCGTGGCGGCGCGCGTCAGCGCCTGCGCGGCGGTCAGCCACAACTATGCGCGCAGCGGCCACCCGTACAACCTGTGGTTTGTCGCGGGCGCGCGCGAGCGACGCATGCTCGACGTCACGCTGGCGTCGATCGGGGACATGACCGGCCTGGCGCCGCTGGACCTGCCCATGGCCCGCGAGTATCACATCGACCTCGGTTTCCCGCTCGCGCGCCCGGGCAGCGCACGCGCCCGCCGCGCAGCCAGCGCGGCCGCTCCCGCCGCACCTGTCGCCCTGGACGATGACGACTGGCGCCTGGTGGCAGCACTGGAAACCGGCCTGCCGCTGACGCCGCGCCCGTTCCACGCGCTGGCGGCGCAAGCGCGGATGCCGATGCCGCAGGTCCTGGAGCGGCTGGCGCGCTGGTCCGCGCAGGGCGTGATCCGGCGCTTGGGCGTAGTGCTGCAGCATGGGCGCTTCGGCTTCGGCCACAACGCCATGTGCGTGTGGGACGTGCCCGACGCGCACGTGGACGCCATCGGCATGCGGTTGGCCCGGCAGGCGCGCGTGACCCTGTGCTACCGCCGCGCGCGCCGGCTGCCCGACTGGCCCTACAACCTGTTTGCGATGGTCCATGCGCGCAATGCGGAGGACTTGCAGCCCGCGCTGGCGCGCATCCACGCCACCGCCGGGCTGGAACATGCGCCCGGGACCGTGCTGGTCGGCACGCGCTGCTACAAGCAGCGCGGCACACGCTATGCCATGCAGGTGTCGGCATGACCCGTCCAATCGCAGCACTCGACCCGCTCGACCGCCGCATCATCAACGCGCTGCAGCGCGGCCTGCCACTGGTGCCGCATCCGTATGCCGAAGCCGCGTCGGCCCTCGGCATCACCGAGGCCGAACTGCTGGAGCGGCTGCGCGCGCTGCTTGCCGCAGGCGTGCTGACGCGCGTCGGCCCGCTGTACCAGATCGAGCGCGCAGGCGGAAGCTTCGTGCTGTGCGCCTGCCATACGCCAGCCGAACGGATTGAAGCTGTGATCGCCGCCGTCAACGCGCACCCCGAGGTCGCCCACCACTATGCGCGGACGCATCACCTGAACCTGTGGTTCGTGCTGGCGGTGGCAAGGCCGGGGGAGGTCGCACCGGTGCTCGCGCGCATTGCCGCGGCGGCCGGCGTCGAGATCCTGCCGTTCCCGAAGGAACGCGAGTTCTTCGTCAACCTCTACCTGCCCGCCTGATGTCCGAGCCTGTCGATCCCGTCGACCTGGCGCTGATCCGCGCCACGCAAGCCGGCCTGCCGCTGGTGCCGGCGCCCTATGCGGCGGTGGCCTGCGAACTCGGCCTGACCGAGCACGAGGTGATCACGCGGCTGGCTGCGATGCAGGCGCGCGGCGTTCTGCGCCGTATCGGCGCCGTGCCCAACCACTACCGGCTGGGCTGGCGCGCCAACGGCATGACCGTGTGGGACGTGGACGATGCGTGCATTGACACGCTGGGCGAGCGCATCGGCGCCCTGCCCTTCGTCAGCCATTGCTATCGCCGTCCGCGCCACTTGCCGAATTGGCCCTACAACCTGTTCGCGATGGTCCATGCGCGCTCCCGCGAAGACGCCGCGCCGCAGGTTGCCGCGATCGCGGCACTGCTTGGCGACGCCTGCCGCGCGCACGACGTGCTGTGGTCCACCCGCATCCTCAAGAAAACCGGGCTGCGCCTGCCGTCGCCCGGCCCAGACCAATAGGAAACCCCGCCCATGTTCCGCCTGTCCCGCTTCATGGAAGCCCTGCGCGATGCCGGCCCGGTGCCGCCGCCGCGCAAGCCCGCCGGCCCGGTGGTGATCTGGAACCTGATCCGCCGCTGCAACCTCAACTGCCGGCATTGCTATGCCACCTCCGCCGACACGGACTTTAAGGGCGAGCTGGATACCGCCGAGGCGCTGCGCGTGCTCGACCAGCTGCGCGATGCGCGCGTGCCCGCGCTGATCCTGTCCGGGGGCGAACCGCTGCTGCGGCCTGACCTCTATGAGATTGCCGCACGGGCGCGCGCGCTCGGCTTCCACCTGTCGCTGTCATCCAACGGCACGCTGCTTGATGCAGGGCATGCCGCCCGGCTCGCGGCAGCGGGCTTCGACTACGTCGGCGTCAGCCTGGACGGCTTGCCCGCCACGCACGACCGGTTCCGCCGCAGCGACGGCGCCTTTGCGCAGGCGCTGGCCGGCCTGCGCGCCGCGCGTGCGGCCGGCCTGCGCGTGGGCGTGCGCATGACGCTGACCGAAGCCAACGCGGCGCAACTGCCCGACTTGGTGGCCCTGACCGAACGCGAGGGCATCGACAAGTTCTACCTGTCTCACTTCAACTATGCCGGCCGTGCGCGCAGCCATCGCGCCGAAGACGCGCACCATGCCCGCACCCGCGCCGCGCTCGACTGGCTGTTCGACCACGTCTGGCAGCGCACGCAGCAGGGCCATGCGGGCGACTTCGTCACCGGCAACAACGATGCGGATGGCGTGTACCTGCTGTACTGGATCGCCAGGCGCCTGCCGCATCGCCTGGCCGATATGCGCCAGCGGCTGGAACACTGGGGCGGCAACGCCACCGGCGTCGGCGTGGCCAATATCGACAACCTGGGCAATGTCCATCCCGACACGATGTGGTGGCACGTGACCGTGGGCAATGTGCGCGAGCGGCCGTTCGGCGATATCTGGGCCAGCCGCGCCGATCCGCTGATGGCGGGCCTGGCCAGCACGCCGCGTCCGCTGCAGGGGCGTTGCGCCGGCTGCGCATATCGCGCCATCTGCAACGGCAACACCCGGGTGCGCGCCTTTGCGCTGACGGGCAACCCCTGGGCGGAGGACCCGGGTTGCTACCTGAGCGATGACGAGATCGCGCATACGCCGGGCACGGAGGTCGCAGCATGAAGACCGTGCTCCGATGGCTGATCGCCCTGGCCTTTGCCGGCGCCGCGCAATCCGCCATGGCCGCCGAACCCACGGCGGTCTACAGCCAGCACTGCGCCACCTGCCATGGCACCGACCGCCTCGGCGCCATGGGCCCCGCGCTGCTGCCGGAGAGCCTGGAACGCCTGCGCGCCAGCGAACTTGACCAGGTGCTGCACGATGGCCGCGCCGCCACGCAGATGCCGGCATTCGCCGGCACGCTGGCCGAACCCGACTTGCAGGCGCTGGCGCGCTGGCTGCGCACGGCGCCCGCAGCCACGCCGCAATGGAAGGCAGAGGCCATTCGCGCCAGCCATATCGTCCACCACGCCCCCGGCAGCCTGCCGGCACGGCCCGTGTTCAGCGCCGATCCGCAAAACCTGTTCGTGGTGGTGGAGGCCGGCAGCCATCATGTGACCGTGCTGGACGGGGATCGGCTGGCACCGGTCCATCGCTTTGCCACCCGCTTTGCGCTGCACGGCGGCCCCAAGTTCAGCCGCGACGGCCGCTATGTCTACATGGCCAGCCGCGATGGCTGGGTCAGCAAATACGACGTGTGGAACCTGGCCTATGTGGCGGAGATCCGGGCCGGTGTGAACACGCGCAACGTCGCCGTCAGCGACGACGGCCGCTGGGTGCTGGCCGGCAATACGCTGCCGCGCACGCTGGTGCTGCTCCATGCCGAAGACCTGTCGCTGGCGCGGGTGATCGACGTGAGGGGGCGCGATGGCGAGGCCTCGCGCGTCTCCGCCGTCTACGACGCCGCGCCGCGCCACAGCTTTATTGCCGCGCTGAAGGATATCGCCGAGGTCTGGGAGATTCCGTATGCCGATGCGGCCGGCGCGCCGCTGCCCGCGCTGGCACCGCGCGTAGTGGTGCTGGATGATGTGCTCGATGACTTCTTCTTCGACCAGTCCTATCGCCATATCCTGGGCGCTTCGCGCAAAGGTGGCGGACAAGTGATCGACCTGCAGAAGGGCCGCAAGGTTGCGGCGCTTGCGCTTGGCGGCATGCCGCACCTGGGCAGCGGCATCACCTGGCAGCGCGATGGCCGTGAAGTGATGGCCTCGCCCGACCTCGGGCAGGGGCGCATCACGGTGATCGACATGCAGGCCTGGCATACGATCGCCACCATACCAACCAACGGCCCGGGCTTTTTCCTGCGCAGCCATGAAAACAACCCCTACGCCTGGGCCGACGCCATGATGAGCCCGAAGCGCGACACGCTGCAGGTGATCGACAAGCAAAGCCTGCGGGTGGTCGGCAGCGTCACGCCGAGCCCTGGGCGCACCGCCGCCCACGTCGAATTCACGCGCGACGGGCGCTACGCGCTGGTCAGCCTGATGGAGCGCGACGGCGCCATCGTGGTGTACGACGCGGCCACCTTGCAGGAGGTCAGGCGCCTGCCGATGGACAAGCCAATCGGCAAGTACAACGTCTTCAACAAGACCACGCGCTCGGCCGGCACCAGCCACTGAGCCGGCGTGGTGATGCCCCATTGCAGGAGGCCAAGATGAATTCCCCCCTGAAGCCCGGCAAGGTCTGGCTGGTCGGCGTCGGCCCCGGCAGCCCGGACCTGGTCACGGTACGCGCCATGCGCGCGCTGGCCGCGGCCGAGGTCTGGCTGGTCGATGACCTGGTCGCGCCGGAGATGTCCTGCTATGCCAGCCCCGGCACCCATGTGGAGTGGGTCGGCAAGCGCGGCGGGCGCTGCTCGGTCAGCCAGGAACGCATCCAGCAGCTGACGCTGCAGCATGCGCTGGCCGGCCGCAACGTGGCGCGCGTCAAGGGCGGAGATCCGCTGCTGTTCGGGCGCGGCGGCGAAGAAGCGGCCTTCCTGCGCGGCCACGGCGTGGCCGTCGAGATCGTCAACGGCATCAGCAGCGGCATGGCCGCCGCGCAGGCACTGGGGATTGCGCTGACCCACCGCGCGCACTGCCATGGCGTGACCTTTGTCACCGGCCATACCAGCGCGCACGGCTCGCCCGACTGGCAGGCGCTGGTGCGTGGCGGCACCACGCTGGTGATCTATATGGGCATGAGCCGGATCGCGGCGATCCGCGACGGCTTGCTGGCGGCGGGCATGTGCAGCAACATGCCAGCGGCGGTGGTGATGCATGCCGGCAGCGAGCAGTCACGCAGCTGGACCGGCTCGCTCGGCACGCTCGCCGAATCGCTCGCAGCGGGGCTGGCCAGCCCGGCCGTGGTGCTGGTGGGTGGGGTGGTCGGAGACACGCTGCAGGCGGTCCAGGCGATGGTGCCGGGTGCCGGCGCGCTGGTAGCGTAGCGTTGGCTGCCGGCAAGTGCTACCGAGTTCCGGGAACCCGATTGTTTGCTCCCTCTCCCGCTCGCGGGAGAGGGAGCAAACCCGCAGCATGCAAAAGCTGTCAGCAATCGCGCAGCGCACTCAGCTCAATACGGCAACCCCACATAATTCTCCGCCAGCGCCCGCGACGCCGCCTCCGACCCCACCAAATAGTCCAGCTCCGCCCGCTGCATCCGCAACGAGAACGCATCCGCATCCGGAAACCGGTGCAACAGCGAAGTCATCCACCACGAGAAGCGCTCGGCCTTCCACACCCGCTGCAGGCAACGCGCGGAATAGCCATCGAGGCCGCTGGCATCGGCATGGCGGTAACGGGCTTCAAAACCCTCGGACAACGCCAGCACATCACTGGCCGCCAGGTTCAACCCCTTGGCCCCGGTAGGCGGCACGATATGCGACGCGTCGCCCGCCAGGAACAGCCGGCCAAAACGCATCGGCTCGCACACAAAGCTGCGCAGCGGCGCAATGCTCTTCTCGATGCTGGGCCCGGTCACCAGCGCGCTTGCCGTCTGCGGATCGAGCCGGCTGCGCAGCTCCTGCCAGAAGCGCTCATCGGACCAGTCTTCCACGCGCTCGCTCGACGCCACCTGCACGTAGTAGCGGCTGCGGTGGCGTGAACGCATGCTGCACAGCGCGAAGCCGCGCTCATGGCTGGCGTAGACCAGCTCATCGGCAACGGGTGGCGTCTCCGACAACAGCCCCAGCCAGCCAAACGGATAGACGCGCTCGAACACCTGCCGCGCCGCCACCGGCACGCTCTCGCGGCAGATGCCGTGAAAGCCGTCGCAGCCGGCGATGTAGTCGCAGGCAACCTCGTGCATGGCGCCATCCTTGCGATAGCGCACCGACGGCGTGCTGCCGTCGAAGCCCTGCACGCTGACTTCCTGCGCTTCATAGATGGTGGGGGTGCCGTCGGCGCGGCGCGCTTCCATCAGGTCGCGCGTGACCTCGGTCTGCCCGTACACGGTGACGCTGCGCCCGATCAGCGCATGCAGGTCGATATGGTGGCGCTGCCCGCCGTACGACAGTGCGATGCCGTGGTGGACCAGGCCTTCCGCATGCAGCCGCCGGGCCACGCCGGCGCGTTCCAGCGCGTCGACGGTGACGCTCTCCAGGATGCCCGCGCGGATGCGGCCAAGCACGTATTCGGGGCTGCGTTGTTCGATGATGATGTTGTCGATGCCGGCGCGTGTCAGCAACTGGCCGAGCAGCAGGCCGGCCGGGCCGGCGCCGATGATGGCAACCTGGGTGCGCATGTCTTGTCTCCTTGTGGGTATCCGTCTTCTGCCGCTAAAGATAGTCGGCGGTGGCCCGCCAAGGAATGGACAGATCGAACCAATGACAGGACAATCGGAACATCGCTGGTAAACACTGAAGCCACCGTGAGACCTGTCCCGACGTACTCGCTGTACGGCACCAATCCCTCGGAATTGCTGTCAAACCAGCTGCATTTTGAGTCCATTGCCGCGCGCAGCCGCCTGCACGGGTGGGAGATCAAGCCACACCGGCATGAGCGCTTCCTGCAAATTCTGTACATTCACTCAGGCGCCGGCGAAGCCTTGCTGGAGGAGCGGCGCGAACCGCTGCGCAGCGGTTCGCTGGTGACGATGCCGCCACGGCACATCCACGGCTTTGTCTTCACTCCGGACACCGACGGCATGGTTGTGACCATGACCGACAGCCACCTGCGCACGCTGCTGGCCGGTGTGCCGGATGCGCTGCCGCTGTTCGCCCGTCCGCGCCACGACCGCGTGCGCCGGGGCCACGCGCTGGCCGATACGCTGGCGCTCGTTCGTGGCGAGATGGAAACTGTGTCCGCCTGGCCGGGGGCGTCGCTGTCGGCGTTGATGACGCTGCTGCTGATCGGCATCGCGCGGCTGGCCAATGCCACCGCGCCGGCCGCGGTGCGCAGCAACAGCCGGCCCGCGCGGCACTTCCAGCACTTTCAGCAGATGCTCGAGTCAGCTTATCGTGAGCAGAAGGAAAGCGCGCACTATGCCGGCGCCATCGGCATCACGCCCACACAGCTCAACCGCGTGTGCCGCCAGGCGTGCGGGCAGTCGGCCCTGCAGATGATCCATGCGCGCGTGCTGGCCGAGGCGCAGCGCGACTTGCTCTTCAGCGACCTGGAGGTCAAGTACATCGCCCTGTCGCTCGGGTTCTCCGACGCCGCCTACTTCTCGCGCTTCTTCGCGCGGCTGGTAGGACAGTCGCCGACAGAGTTCCGGCAATCGGGGCGCGCGCGGCTGCCGGCAGCCATGCCGCCGCCCGCGGATGCGGCGGGGTGACCGGTCAGCCGGCCTGGTCCATCCCGGCGAACACCTCCTCGGCCAGATGAAAGGCCGAGTTCGCCGCCGGCACGCCGCAATAGATCGCGGTCTGCAGCAGCACCTCCTTGATCTCGTCGCGCGTCACGCCATTGTTGGCGGCGGCGCGCAGATGCAACCTGAGCTCCTCCGGGCGGTTCAGCGCCACCATCATGGCGATGGTCAGCAGGCTGCGCGTATGCCGCGGCAGGCCTTCGCGCGTCCAGATCTCGCCCCAGGCATAGCGCGTGATGAGGTTCTGGAATTCCTCGTTGAGCGGGGTCAGCCGCGCGAGCGAACGGTCCACGTGCGCGCTGCCCAGCACCTCGCGCCGCACGGCAAGGCCGGCGTCGTAGCGCGCATGATCATCGGTCACCGGCAGCCGGCCGCGCACGAAATCGAGCAGCGCTGCCGTGAAGCGGCCGGGCTGCTCGAAGCTGGAAATATGCGCGGCGGGCAGTTCGACAAAGCGGGCGCCGGGAATCGCATCAGCCAGCTCGCGGCCTTCCTGCGCAGGGGTCGACGGGTCCTGGCTGCCGGCGATGACCAGCACCGGCACTTGGATCGATGCGACCGACTCGCGGAAATCGGCGTCGCGCACGGCCGCGCAATTGGCCGCATAGCCGCGCGGATCGAGCCCGGCCAGCACATCGCGCAAGCCGTCCAGGGCGCGCTCCGCCGTGGCGGCAAACCCCGGCGTGAACCAGCGTTCGACCGAAGGCGCGACCATCACGGCCATGCCTTCGCGCAGCACGGTGTCGATGCGGGTATTCCAGCCGTCGGCATTGCCGATCTTCGCGGCGGTATTGGCCAGCACGATATGCGAGAACCGCTGCGGCGCATGGATGCCCAGCCACATCCCGGTGAGCCCGCCCATCGACAGGCCACAGAACACCGCCTGCTCGATCCCCAGCGCATCCAGGATGGCGATGACGTCCTGCCCGAGCTGCGCCACGGTAAAGGCATCGCCAGGCGCGGTCGAGCGGCCGTGGCCGCGGGTGTCGTAGCGCACCACGCGAAAGCGCCCTGCCAGCGCGGCAGCCTGCGGCTCCCACATGGTGTGGTCGGTGCCGAGCGAGTTCGAGAAGAGGATGGCCGGCGCGGAATCGGGGCCGTCAACGGTGTAGAAGAGCCGGGCGCCGGCGTGGTCGAGGTAGGGCAATACAGTCTCCTTGGGTGCGCGGCCGGCGGCGTGGCCGGCGCATCGCGGTAGTTCCGGGCTCAGGGCAGTCTCAGGACTGGCGCGCCGCCAGCGCGGATTGCCAGGCCTGCACGGCGGCGTCCGCAAAGGCCGCTGACTGGCCCGCGTAGTTGGCCGGGTCGGCAAGGCGGTCCAGCACGGCGTCATCGAGCAGGCCGGCATGCGCCGGGTCGGATTGCAGCGTGAGGGCCAGCGCGTCGCGCAGGCTGGTGCCGTCGGCCACCGCACGTTGCGAGGCACGCTCTACCAGATGGTGCGCTGGCAGCCGACCGATCCTGCTGCCAAGTTCAAGCATCGCCGCCTCGCCGAGGATCAGGCCATGGGTGAGGCCGAGGTTGGCACGCATGCGCGCCGTATCGACCTGCAGCCCCGCCACGACCTCGCCCATCTGGCGCAGCGCGCCGGCGGCCAGCGTCACGATCTGCGGCAGCGTGTCCCACTCTGCCTGCCAGCCGCCCAGGGCGCGTTCATGTTCCTGCACCATGCCCGCCAGCATCGTCGCCACCAGCGGGGGCACGCGCACCGCGGCCGTCAGCACTGCCGCGCAGCCGACCGGGTTGCGCTTGTGCGGCATGGTGCTGGAGCCGCCGCGGCCGGGGCCGGCAGGCTCGGCCACTTCCGCCACCTCGGTCTGCATCATCAGGGAGATATCGCGCGCCATCTTGCCGAGCGTGCCGATCAGCATGCCCAGCGTGGTGGCGATCTCGGCCATGCGGTCGCGATGTGCGTGCCACGGCAGCACAGGGGCGGCCAGGTCCAGTTCGCGGGCCAGCGCGGCGGTCACCGCGGGCGCGGCCTGACCAAGGCTGGCGAGCGTGCCGGCGGCGCCGCCGAACTGCAGCACGCGGGTCTGGACACGGGTGGCATCGAGACGGCCGAGATCGCGGCGCAGCGCATCGAGCCAGCCCGCGGCCTTGAGGCCGAAGCTGGCTGGCAGGGCATGCTGGAGCCAGGTGCGCGCGACCATCGGCGTGGCCCGATGCGCCGAAGCCAGCGCGGCGCAGGCTTCGCCCAGGCGCACCAGGTCGGCATTCCAGCGCGCGCAGCGCGTCGCCGGCCTGGAGCACCAGTGCGGTGTCGATGATGTCCTGGCTGGTGGCGCCCCAGTGGACAAAGCGCGCCGCCTCGGCATCGCGCGCGGCCACGGCGGCGGTCAGTTGCCTGACGAAGGGAATGGCGAGATTGCCGGCAGCGACAGCGGCTTGCGCAAGCGCGTCGCGGTCAATGATGCCAGGGTCGCGGCAGACGTCTGAAATCACGGCCGCGGCCGCGGCAGGGATCACGCCGCTGTCGGCTTCGGCGCGCGCGAGCGCGGCCTCCACGGCAAGCATACGCTGCACCGTGCCGGCGTCGGAGAAAATGTCCAGCACGGCCGGGCTGCCGGACATGGGATCGGTAAGACGCGTAGCGGTTGGCATTGGGGGCGATGGGTAGCGTGAGTGGCCGTGACATCGACGGCCACCCGATTATGCGTCTGTTGCCGGCAGCGGGGCCTTCAGATATCGAAGAACACCGTCTCGCCCTGCCCCTGCAGCGCCACGTCCCAGCGCAGCGTGCCGTTGCCGGCATCGCTGGCAATCAGCGTGCCGCGGCGCTCGGCGGGGACCAGCGCCAGCACGGCATCGGCAGCATTGGCGGCCGCTTCGTCCGGGAAGTACATGCGCGTGGCGACATGCTTGACCAGCCCGCGCATGAACACCGACACCATGATGTGCGGCGCCTGCGGCCGGCCGTCCGGACCGGGCACGGTGCCGGGCTTGACGGTGACAAAGCGGAACGAGCCGTCGGCCTCGGTCGGCACGCGGCCGAAGCCGGTAAAGCCAGGCACCAGCGGCAGCTCGCGCGCATCGTCGGGGTGGCGGTAGCGGCCGGCGGGGTTGGCCTGCCAGATCTCGACCATGCCGTCCGGCACGGGCTCGCCGTCGGCGTCGGTCACGCGGCCTTCGATCACGATGCGCTGGCCAGCCAGTTCCGGCGCGCTGGCGGTCAGGTCGGCGCAGTTCAGGCCGTTCAGGCCGATATGGAGATAAGGGCCGACGGTCTGGGATGCGGTGGCGTAAAGCATGGTCTTACTCCATCGGCGTGGCATCGCGGCCACGCAGCACGATATCGAAATGGTAGCCGAGCGCGTATTCGGGCTGGGTCGTCTCCCAGTCGAGGCTGGCCACAAGCCGGTCGCGCGCCTTTTCGTCCGGCACGCAGTTGAAGATCGGATCGAACGGCAACAGCGGATCGCCGGGGAAATACATCTGCGTCACCAGCCGCGTGGCGTAGGCGTTGCCGAACAGCGAGAAGTGGATATGCTGCGGCCGCCAGGCATTGTGGTGGTTGCGCCAGGGATAGGCGCCCGGCTTGATGGTCTTGAACTGGTAGCGCCCGCTGGCATCGGTGACGGTGCGGCCCTCGCCCGAGAAATGCGGGTCGAGCGGCGCATCATGCTGGTCGCGCTTGTGCACGTAGCGGCCGGCCGCATTGGCCTGCCAGACCTCGATCAGCGCGTTCGGCACCGGCCTGCCATTCTCGTCCAGCACGCGGCCGGTCACGAGGATGCGCTCGCCGATGGGCTCGCCGCCGTTGCCGACGGTGAGGTCGTTATCGCCTTCACGGACGAACTCGGCGCCAAAGGTGGGACCGGTCACTTCAGACAGCGACTGCGGCAGCGCAATCAGCGGCTGGCCCGGCGAGCGCTTCTGCGTCGAGGCATAGGGATCGAAGCGGTATTCGGGCTGGGTGTCCCAGTAGGGACGGCGGTACTGGGCAAGACGGGTCATCGCGCAGTCTCCTTGTCATTGGAATGGTTTGACTTTAAACAACACATAAAGTCATGTAAATTAAGAATTCGTCGAAATACGATAACTTTTTGACATGAAACTCCAAGGCCCACTCGCGCTCGAAATCTTCCGCAATCGCGTGCGGCTGCGGCACCTCTATTGTTTCGTGGCCGTGTCCCAGACCCAGCACCTGGGCCGCGCCGCCGAACGCCTGGGGCTGACGCAGCCGGCTGTCTCCAAGACACTGAGCGAGCTCGAGGAACTGGCCGGCACCCGCCTGCTGGTCCGGCAGCGGGCCGGCACTGAACTGACCACCGCCGGCACGCGCTTCCTGCGCCACGCCCTGCGCATCCTCGCGGATATCGATGCCGCGGCGGACAGCATGGCCGGCGCGGATGCGCTGCCGCAGGAGCGCATCCGGCTAGGTGCGCTGCCAAGCGTGGTGCCGGCGGTGTTGACTGATGCCCTGCTGCGTTTCCGCGCCGCGCATCCCGAGGTCGGTCTGGCCGTGCAGACCGGCATGAACCGCAACCTCATCGACCAGCTCAAGGCGGATGTGCTCGATCTGGTCATTGGCCGGATGGACGACCCGGTGGCCATGGAGAGCTTGTGGTTCGAGTCGCTGGGCCCGGACTCGCTGGCACTGGCGGTTCGTCCCGGGCATCCCCTCGCCGCCGTATCGCGGCCAACGCTGGTTGACGCACTGGCGTGGCCGCTGGTGATTCCGGCCGCAGGCTCGATTCCCCGCCACAACACCGAAAGCCTGCTCGCCCGGCACGGCCTGCCGCTGCCGGACGGCTGCGTGGAAACTTCGGACGCCTATCTCGGACGGCTGCTGGCCCGGCAGAGCGACAGCGTGTGGGCAGCGCCGCTCTCGGCCACCAGCCGTGCGGTATCCGAGGGGGATCTGGTACTCCTGCCAATCGATACGCAGGGCACCGAGGAACCGATCGGCCTGCTGCGGCACGGCGACCGCACGCTCACGCCGATGGCCGAGGCGCTGGCGAACTGCATTCGCGCCGCGGCGCAGCCTGCTCCCGCTCAGTGACTTGCCACGCTTGCGCCGCCATTGACCGAGTCGGCGGCAGCCACGGGGCGGCTGTTGAAATGCTTCACCAGCAGCGCTCCGGCGGCAAGGAATGCCGGCACGGTGAGCAGCGTAAAGATCGTGTCGAAGCCCAGGTGCAGGCGCAGCAGTTCGGCACCGAGCAGCGCACCGGTGATGCCGCCGAAACGGCCGATGCCAAGCATCCAGGCAACGCCAGTGGCGCGGCCCTGCGTCGGGTAAAAGGCCGCGGCCAGCGAAGGCATCGAAGACTGGGCGCCGTTCATGGCCGTACCGGCGAGGAAGATCAGCACGCCCAGCAGCACCTGGCTGCCGGTGCCGTGGCCCACGGCGTAGATCAGTACGCCGGTTGCAGCGTAGGTGATGGCGATGACCTTGTTCGGATTGAAGCGGTCCATGAACCAGCCGGCCGCGATGGTGCCGATGCCGCCGCCGAGCGGGAACAGCGCCGTCAGGAATGACGCGTGCTGGATCGAGAAACCGGCGTCCTTCATCAGCGTAGGCATCCAGCTCGTCAGCAGGTAGAAGATGACAAGGCCCATGAAGTAAGTGGTCCACAGCATCGCCGAGCCCAGGCGATAGCCGGGCGCCAGCACGGTGCCGATGGCGGATCGGGTCGCAGGGGCCTGCTCGCCGATGATGAAGTTGTTGGCCTCGGACAGGTCTGCGCCAGTCACGCGCCGCAGCACGTTGCGGATCTGGGTGGCAGGATAGTTGCGCAGGACCATGTAGCGCACGGACTCCGGCAGCAGCACCACCAGCAACAGCGCGAGCGCAAGCGGCACGATGCCGCCAAACAGCAGCACGCTGTGCCAGCCGAAGTGCGGAATCATCGCGGCGGCGACAAAGCCGCCGGCCGCGGAACCAAGCGGAAAGCCGCAGAACATGGTGTTCACGAGCACGGCACGGCGGCGTTGCGGCGCAAACTCCGATGTCAGCGTCACGGCATTGGGCATGGCGGCACCCAGGCCCAGGCCGGTCAGGAAGCGCCAGACCGTGAGCCAGCCCAGCGTGGGCGCAAACGCGGTGGCGAGGCTGCAGGCGCCAAAGAAGAAGACGGACAGCACCAGCACCTTCTTGCGGCCGACACGGTCAGCCAGCGGACCGGCGAAGATCGCACCGAAAGCAAGACCGAACAGCGCCGCGCTCATGACGGGCCCGAGGGCTGCTTTCTCGATCCCCCATTCCTGCACCAGCGCCGGCGCGATATATCCGATTGCGGCGGTATCGAAACCGTCAATGGCAACGATCAGGAAGCACAGCACAAGAATGAGCCACTGGTAACCAGTGAATCGCTGTCCGTCGATCAGGGCCTGGACGTCCGTGACGCCGCCCTTCATTTGGGTGGGATGTTGCACTGCTGTCTCCGTTTGCCTGGAAATCGCACGAGCCGTCCTGCGGGCCGGACATGCGATATTGTTCTAATTGCGAACTGCTGTTCTCCAATTGAACGGAATCTTAGGCAACGGGCGTTGGGACTCAGAATTAGCGTTAACCCGGCGGGAAATTGGCCATCCAGCGTGTGGATTTCGCCGGAAGGCGCCATTTTTGTGGAACCAGACTGAACATCTGGATCACGGAACAGTGCTTTCTATCAGAAAACTGGCTGATCGTGAAATTTACTATCAGACTAACCTTGCGGCATTCCGGCGGTATAACCAAATTTCATGCAAAGAGCGCCAACTCTCAATTTACATTCCGAAACCCGCGACCTATAGTCCCTGCCCCCGGTGCGCCGAGCCGATGCAATCCTGCGGCGAAGTGCCTGTCCAACGTCTCAGGACCCGGGGCGCCACAAGCCGCCGGCCCGAACAAATCCATCCGATCATGCAACGCCTGCTTCTCATCCTTGGCTGCCTGCTGATCGCAGCCGCCGCTGCCTGGCCCTGGCTGTCGAAGCTGCCGCTCGGGCGGCTGCCCGGCGATATCCATATCGTCCGGGACGGGTTCAGCTTCTACTTTCCGATCACGACCTGCATCCTGGTGTCGGTGCTGGTGTCGGTCGTGATCTGGGTCTTCCGGCGCTGAGCACTGCGAGGTGCACTAGGCGTGCGCCTCGGTCCGGAACACCGCCACTGCCCGCTGCATATGCAGCGCCTGCTCCTGCAGTGACTGCGCCGCCGCGGCGGCCTCCTCCACCAGCGCCGCGTTCTGCTGCGTGACCTGATCCATCTGCGTCACCGCCTGGTTGACCTGGGCGATGCCGCTGCTCTGCTCGCGCGAGGCATGGCTGATCTCATCCATCATCGCCGTCACGCGGCCGATGGCGGCAACGGTGTTCTCCATGGTCGCGGCAACGTCCAGCGCCAGCGTGTTGCCCGACGCCACGCGCTGCGCCGATTGCGAGATCAGCGTGCGGATCTCCTTGGCCGAGCTGCCGGCGCGCTGCGCCAGCCCGCGCACTTCAGTCGCCACCACGGCAAAGCCGCGGCCTGCCTCGCCCGCGCGCGCGGCCTCCACCGCCGCGTTCAGCGCCAGGATATTGGTCTGGAAGGCAATGCCGTCGATCACCGCGATGATGTCGACGATGCGCCGCGAATCGGCCTCGATCTCCTGCATGGTCTGCTGCATGCGCCCGACCGCATCGCCGCCGGCGCGCGCCACGCCAGACGCCTCGCGCGCCAGCTCGCTGGCCTGGCCGGCATTGCTGGCGTTCTGCTGCACGGTTGCAGTCAGCTGCTCCATGCTGGCCGCGGTCTGCTCCAGCGACGAGGCCTGCTCCTCGGTGCGCTGCGACAGGTCGATATTGCCCTGCGCGATATCGCCCGCCGCCGCCAGCACGTTGTGCGCGCCGGCCTTGGTGTCGCCGATCAGCGCGCGCCAGCTGTCCACCAGCGACAGCAGGTGCCGCTTGATCTCGCTCAGTTCGTCGCGCCCGCGCACCGCGATGCGCAGGGTCAGGTCGCCCGCGTTGATGCGCTCGACCATCTCCGCCACCTGCCGCACGTCGCCGCGCATGCCGCGGCTGAAGCCGATGAACAGGTAGAACGCTGCGGCCACGGTCACCAGCGCAATGCCCGCCAGCAATACGAACTGCCCTTCCTGCGCCGCGACACGCTGTGCCAGGATGGTGTCCACGATCCCGGCAAACGCCTTGTTGGCGGCCGCCACGCCTTCGATGGCCGCGGTGGCCTCGTCGAAGTAGGTCTTGGCATCGATATCGATGCCGGTCGCGCCCAGCATCCGCACCTTGAGCGTGCGATGGAAGTTGTCCATCGCGGCGAGCCGCGCCAGCGCGGCATCGATGCGCGGCCGGTACGCGGGTGCCGCGTTCCCGACGCGCGCGATGTCGCGCCGCACCGTTTCCAGCCCCTCGTGGATCTGCTCGGCGAGCGCGCCCAGGCCCGCCTGCTGCGCGGCATCGGCATAGCCGCCCTGCGCGATGATGCCGGCCCCGCGGCCGCGCGCCAGCGCGCTCAGCTCAGCCAGGCGCGGCATCGGGCCCACCAACAGGTTGAGCAGGTAGTACGAGCCCGCTTCACTGTCCAGCGCCAGCTGCGAGCGCTCGGCCACGTCGCCGATAAACGCCTGCGTCTGCCGCACCAGCGCGCTGTGGCGCTCGAACAGCGGCCCCGCCGTGGTGTCCAGGCCAAGCCCGCGCAGATGCTGCCAGTCCTGCTCCAGCTTGCGCGCCCCGGCCGCCAGTTCAAAGGCAGGATTCTCCGCGATGCTGCGCGTCAGCCCCGCCAGGCTGGCCGCGGCCTTGTTGTCGGCCGCGTCGAAGGTGGCGCGAAAGGCCGCATTGCCCGACAACACCGCATTGCCGGCGCCGCGCCGGACCTGGGTCTCGCGCATGAAGTCGAGCGCATGCCCGGCCACGGCAAGCCCCCGCACTTCATCGCCGGTGGTGCGGATCGATCGCGCCGCATCGCTCAGCACCACGTACATCGCGCCGCATAGCGGCACCAGGAACAGCACGGCGATCAGCGCGAGCTTGCGGTTGATATTCAGGCGCGCCATCAGGCGCTCGGCGGGAAGGAAAAAGGGATTCATGGCGGTCACAGAACCTGGCTTGGATTTCCTCCTATCGGCCTTGATTTGCAGGCCTGAAGCGCGGATTTCGAAGGCCTTGATAATGCGCAAATCCAGTGCAGAAAACGCGCTGAAGTGGGGCAGAAAGCACGGGTTGCGGGCAGCGTCGGCACCGCTGCCTGCCCACCTGCACCGAAGAGGTGTGGGGCATTGGGCAAAGGGTCACAGCGGCCTGTCCGGCCTTGTGCCCTTGACGGCGTCGTCTTCCGCGCCTCCCTTAGCGCGCTCATGCGCGACGGGTCCGCTCGCCGCGCTCGCGCCGCCGCGGGCCCGCGCTCCCGACCATACCCGGCGTGGGAATGGCTTGCCGCATGGCATCGACAAACGACCTGAGCTTCGCCGGATAGAAGCGCGCATAGGGGTAGACCAGGTAGATCGGCAAGGGATCGGCCTGCCACTGCGGCAGCAGGTGCAGCAGCCTGCCGCTGGCAATGTCGTCGGCAAAGATCCAGGCCGAGCCGACGGCAACACCCAGCCCCAGCCGGGTCGCCGAATGCAGCGCGTAGAGGCTGTCCGTGCTCATGCGCGGCTGGAATGCGATGCCTTGGCGCGCCTGCGTCTGCGTGTTCTGCAGCACGACCTCATTGCGATAGAAGGTGCGCAGCGCCAGCCATGGCAGGCCCTCCAGGTCTTCCGGCCGGCGTGGCAGCGGCTTACCCTCAAACAGCGACGGTGCGGCAATGACCGCGCGCGGCACGTCGGCGAGCCGCACCGCCACCACGCCGGGTTCATGCACCTCGCCTACATGGATCGCGCAATCGATGGCCTCGGCGATGAAATCCGGGGTACGGTCATGCAGCAGCCATTCCACCGAGACTTCGGGGTACTGCTGCAGGAAGCCGGCCAGCGGGCCGACCAGCAGCTCCTGCCCGAAAGCGTGCGGCACCACCACGCGCAACGTGCCTGCCGGCGCATGCCCGACCCCGCGCACGTCGGCCTCGAACATGGTCCAGTCGGCCACCAGCCCCTTGGCACGCTCATAGCAGCGTTCGCCGTCCTCGGTCAGCTTCATCGCATGCGTGGAGCGCTGCAGCAGGCGCACGCCGAGCAGCCGCTCCAGCGTCTGCAGGCGCCGGCTGACGGTGGGCTGGGTCGTCTGCAGCTGCGCTGCCGCCATCGACAGGCTGCCCGCCTCGACGATGCGCACAAAGGTCTGCATCAGCTCGATGCGGTCGGCACTGGTGGCGCCGCGGGCAGCTGCCCTGCCCTGCGTGGCGGGGGTTCGCGGCAATGCTGGCTGGCGTTTCATACGTATCTCGTATAACCATTGTTCATCCCGCACGTCTACCAGAATCTGCCCGCGTGGACAACACTTCGAGCCATCCAAACCCGCCTGCGGACCACGCAACCCCAACATGTCCTCTGCTCCCGCCACCCCATCCGCCGCCACCGTTGCCAGCCCGTCCTTGCCGGCACGCCTGGTGCTGCTGCTTGCCGTCGGCGCAGGCCTTTCAGTCGCCTCGCTGTACTACAGCCAGCCCATGCTCGGGGTGATGGCACCCGACCTGCATGCTTCCGATTCAGCAACCGGCGCCATCCCGACCCTGACGCAGCTCGGCTATGCGCTGGGCATCCTGCTGCTGGCGCCGCTGGGCGACCGCTATGACCGCCGCCGCATCATCGTGGCCAAGGCGGTGGCGCTGGTCGGCGCCTTGCTGCTGGCGGGCCTGGCGCCCGGCATTGGCGCGTTGCTGGTATCCAGCCTGGTGGTGGGCCTGGCCGCCACCATGGCCCAGGACATCGTGCCCGCTGCAGCGGCGCTGGCGCCCGCGGCGCAGCGCGGCAAGGTGGTCGGGACGGTCATGACCGGACTGCTGCTGGGCATCCTGCTGTCGCGGGTGGTGAGCGGCTTCGTCGCCGCCCACTTCGGCTGGCGCGCCATGTTCATGATTGCGGCGGCCAGCATCGCGGCGGTCGCGCTGGTTGCCCGGCGCCAGTTGCCGCGCTTCACGCCCACCACGGTGCTGCCGTATCGTGCGCTGCTGGCCTCGCTGGCGGCCCTGTGGCGCGAGCATGGCGCCTTGCGCCGCGCTGCGCTGGCGCAGGGGCTGCTGTCGGTGGGCTTCAGCGCGTTCTGGTCGACGCTGGCGGTGATGCTGCATGGCGCACCGTTCCATCTTGGCAGTGAAGCCGCGGGCGCGTTCGGCCTGGCCGGCGCCGCCGGCGCGCTGGGCGCGCCGCTTGCCGGGCGCCTTGCCGACCGCAGCGGGCCGGAGCGGGTGACCCGGCTGGGCGCGGCACTGGCGGCGCTGTCGTTTGCCGGCATGCTGCTGACCCCGCTGGTATCGCCGCATGCGCAGCTGTGGCTGATCGGCGCCAGCGCCATCGGGTTCGACCTGGGTGTCCAGATCGCCCTGGTCGCGCACCAGACCATCGTCTATGGCATCGATCCGGGCGCGCGCAGCCGCCTGAATGCCGTGCTGTTCGTCTGCATGTTCACCGGCATGGCCGTCGGCGCCGCGCTCGGCAGCCTGGCACTGGCGCGTTTCGGCTGGACCGGCGTGGCCGCGCTGGCGACCGCCGCCGCGCTGGCTGCGCTGGCCGTGCGGCTGGCGCCGCGGCGTGGCGCGCGCTGAGCGCCAGCCCCCGGCCTGGCATGCTGAGCCTTCGCGCCCAGCCCGCCCGGGCCTCTACGCGGCGGGCGCGATGCCCTCCCGGTCGGTGCCAGCCTCATCGCCGTCTCCCGGCGCCAGCGGCACCTCCACCGTCAGCGCCGTACTGCCCGGCGCCGACCGGATCTGCAACCGCCCGTCGATGGCCGCCGCGCGCACCTGCATATTGCGCAGCCCGCGCCCGCCGCGCGTGGCCTCGGTGTCGAAGCCGCGGCCGTTGTCGGCCAGCGTGATCCGGATCACCTGCGCGTCCATGTCCGCATGGGCGGTCACGGTAAGGGCGGTTGCCCGTGCGTGCTGCAGCACGTTGGTGATGCCTTCGAGCAGCAGGTATTGCAGCTCCTGCACCTTGCGCGCGGTGAAATGCGCCAGCGTGGGCAGGCGCTCGACCTCCCAGTGGATATCGAGGCCGCCATCGGCGATGCGCGGCCCCAGGCGGTAGCGCAGGTTGCCCAGCACCGCCGCCAGGTCGCCGCCGGTGTCCTGCATGGCGTCGATGGAAAGCTTCAGCGAATCCAGGGCGTGCCGGACCTGCACGGCGATTTCCGGCGAGCTGGCCTTGCCGGATTCCAGCATCGAGATCGTGGTGACAAGCTGGCTGCCCAGGCCATCGTGCATGTCGCGCAGGATGCGGCCACGCTCGCGCAGGGCGGTCTCCTCGGCAGCGATCTTCTGCGTGCGTGCGAAGGCCGCGCGCAGCTGCGCCTCGCGCTGCGCGACGCGCTCGGTCAGCACCTGGTTGGCGTCCTGCAGGCTCTGCACCGCGCTGGTGTAGCGCTCCACCAGCATCCACGCCATCACCACGCTGAACGGCACCGACACATAGCGGGTCATGGAATGGACCCAGTAGTAGTCGCCGGTCAGCCAGACCTTGATCCAGTCCGCCAGGAACAGCACCGCCGACACGCCCACGGTGGCGGCCAGCAGCGTTGCCTCGCGGCTGGGCCGGCGCAATGCGCCCCATACCATCGCGCCGGCCACGGTCAGGATGATGCCCACCTTGACCAGCCAGCTCAGCGGAAAGACCATCGGGTGGCTTGACACGGCGGCCAGCGGCGCGATCACCGGCAGCGCCAGCCACAGGTAGGCATTGAGCGTGCGATGCAGCCAGCGCCACGGCACGCGGATCACCAGCAGGCAGAACCGGGCGATGGCGCCCAGGAACACCTCGCGCGCGGCGGCGACGATATAGCTGCGCAGTTCCGCGGGAATCGCCAGGTCATCGACAAAGTAGTCGAGCAGCCGCACGCTCCACGCGACCTCGGCCAGCCCGTACAGGCCGAACAGCGGATCGCGCTGGCGCCACCAGATCAGCAGCGCGAGGCCGCCCAGCACGACGCTGAGCACCGCCGCGATTAACGGGCCGACCACGCGCAGGCGGAAGGCCTGCTCGAACTGCGCGCGCACTTCGGCGGCCGGGCCCACCGTCACCGGCAGCAGGCCCGAGCGCGCATAGGCGCGCGCCGCCACGGTGATGCGCAGCAGGTTGCCGTGCGTGCTTGCCAGCTCGGGCGGCATGGCCACGTAGTAGGGTCGCTTGGCCAGCGCCGACGAGGGTGCGTCCAGGCGCCCGCCGGCAGCGATCAGCACGCCATTGAGCCGCACCTCGTAGCTGCCGCCGGCCCATGGTACGAACAGCCCCCCAGGGTCAGCCGCGGGCCATTTGCGGTCAAAGCGCAGTTCGTAGACTAGCGTGCCGGACTTGCCCGGCATCTCCCGGTCCCAGTAATCAGGCAGCGTCAGCGGGAGCGCCGGCAGCACCGTGCCGTCGGTCAGCGTGGCCGAGCGCGTGGCCGCGGCCAGTTCCATCGTGCCCGCGGCTGCCGCCATGCCGGACAGCATCAGGCAGGCCCATGCCAGCAGCACGGCAAGCAAGGTCCGGAGGTGGCGCGGTCGATGCAGCATTAGGTGGGGTCACAAGGACTTGAGCAGGCCCAGCTTGGCCGCCTCGAACACGGCCTCGCCGCGCGAGCGTACTGCCAGCTTGCCGTAGATGTTCTTGATGTGCGATTGCACGGTATGCACGCTCAGCCCCAGGTAGCGGGCAGTCTCGGCATAGGTATAGCCGCGCGAGATCAGGTCCAGGATCTCGTTCTCGCGCACCGACAGCACCACGGCGCCGGTGGCCGCGGTATCGCGCGCAACCGCCTCGGCCGGCGCGCCGCGCAGCCGGTTCACCACCTGTCGCGCGATCAGCGGGCTCATCGGCGAGCCGCCCGCGCGCAGCTCGCCGATGGAGGCGGCGATGCGGTCCGTGGTTTCGTCCTTGAGCAGGTAGCCGATGGCGCCCGCCTCGATGCTGGCCAGCACGTGCTGGTCGTCGCCGAACACCGTGACCACCATGCAGTCGCAGGCGGGATAGCGCTCGCGCGCGTCGCGGATCACGTCGATGCCGCTGCCGTCCGGCAGGCCGAGATCGCACAGCAGCACGTCGGGCTGGTGCTGCGCCAGCCAGGCCAGGGCTTCCGCCGCACTGGCGGTACAGCCGGCCACCACGGTGGCCGGCGCATGCATCTCAACGGCCTGCACCAGCCGGCTCAGTGCCGCGGGATCGTCCTCGACGATCAGGACTCTTGTTGTGCTTGCCATGCCTGTGTTCCCGAGCCATGCCGTTGTGCTGCCCGTTGTGCTGCCCGTTGTCGGGCCAGTCTTGCTGCCCGTACTACTGCATGCTGTGCTCCGGGCACGACGGCGGATTCTGACATATCCGCCCGCGCATGGGACGGCCGGGCGGATCCCTTCAGGGTAAACGCCGCCGCGCTTACTCATCGCATAGCCGCGCGTCGTTGCCCATCCCATATTCTGGGGAGGCGTCGAACCGGCCGGCTCCTGAGCTTGCGCCGGGACAGCCCCATTCGGGGGATGCCACCCCATTTTTGCCGAAAATAGAGCGTTTTTGCCAGTTCTGTTGGATTTTGCAGGCTGTACGAATACAATGCCCCGGCGCTGGCCGAGGGTGCTGGCGGACCTGGAGAAAAAAAGAATGAAGACGGGAAAACTGGTGGTAGGGCTAGCGCTAGCCGGGTTGCTGGCGGGGTGTGAATCGATGGACGGCGCAATGTCCTCCATCAGCGGCGTGCTCGACGGCACCGGCGACGTGCTGAGCGGCGACTTCCGCATGCTGGCGGATCCGAAGCCGGCTTCGCTGGGCGATATCTGGTCGGACTGGAAGAAGAACGAAATCACCGCGAAGAAGAAGTGGGATTCGCAGGCGATCCTGGTAACGGGTACGGTCGCCCGCATCACCAAGGTGGATGGCCTGCGCAAGTCGGACGACACCATTGCCGTCTACTTCAAGGACTCGGTCAATCCGCAGTGCACCGGCAAGGCGCTAATGCGCGACGCGCTGATGGTCAACCAGAAGAAGATCAGCAACCTGCAGACCGGGGACAAGATCAACGTCACCGGCGTGCTGGCCACAAGCGATTCGGAAACGTACAACAACAGCAATACCGAATGCTATTTTGCGTTCGCCAAGTCGAAGATCGAACCGGCCCCGGCGACCACGGCCGCTGGCAGCGCAGCCGCCCCTGCGAAAGCCACGGCCACCAAGTCGACCAAATCGACAAAGTCGACCAAGACCAGCAGCACGAAGTAAACCGGCAAAAAGGTGGCGACGGGCGGCAGTACGGCCGCCCGGCACGCCTGCCCCGGTGCGCGTGGCGCCCTGCCTCGCGCCATGTGGATACTGCGGCACGCCCCGCCCATCCGGACCGGCATCCCTTACAAGCTCTGAAACCCTTGCATGGATGGCAATGCGCCAAAGTGCCGGCAAACCCCCGTCCGCGGGGCATCCCGCCGCACGGTACGAATCTTGCCCCTTCTTGATTACCCGCCAGCGGTTCGCGCACGGCGTGTGCGCCTGCGCCCGCACATGGCGCCACACGCACACTGTCAGGAAAACAGCATGGGCTACTACTACGATGAGCGCAATGCGCGCGCCGCGCGCCAACGCCGCCAGGCATGGGAAGACGATGACTGGCAACCTGAATCCGAACAGGAGCGCTGGCAAGCGCGGCGTCGGCGCCAGCAAATGGCCCCGGGCCAGACCAGCTACGGCGGCTCCGCCCGCCCGGACCGGGATTTCAACGAAGCGTACGGCGCCCGCAGGTACCCGGAACACCCGTCCGGCGCACGCTCCGGCAGCAACCTGCGCTACGGCCTGAACGGCGGCTATGGCTGGGAACGCGCCAGCGAATGGCGCGATCCGCAGGCATGGCAACGCGACGACGAGTACGCCGAGCGCCAGTGGCGCCGCAGCGCCGAACGCGCACGGGATCCGCGTGAATCGCCTCACGCGCGCGGCCATGACACCTACTTCAGCGACTTGCGCAGCGACACCCGCTACTGGGTCGACCCGCACGAGGACTGGGAAGAAAAGCAGCGCTATGAGGCCCGGCGTCACAGCCCGGGCTACCGGGAATATGCGCAGCGCCGCGGCTGGGAAACCGACAATCTCGATGACGAGCGCGAAGGCTCGCATGGCGTGCTCTACAACCTGGGCCGCCGCATCGGTGAAGCCGTGGGCGACTGGTTCGGCACCTCCGAACGCCACACTGGCCCACGCGGCTACCAGCGCAGCGACGAACGCATCCGCGACCAGATCTGCGAGCAGCTGAGCTATGCGCGCGGCGTTGACGTCAGCGACGTCAGTGTGGACGTCAGCGAAGGCGTGGTGTCACTGACCGGCACCGTGCGCGACCGCGGCCAGAAGTTCTATATCGAAGACCTGGCCGACGGCACCTACGGCGTCAAGGAGGTCAACAACGACATCCGCGTGCGCCGCGAGCTCCCCGAAGCCCGCAGCACCGGCGATGTGACCGGCAGCACCTGGCGCGGATGACGCCAGCGATGGCGGGCGCCGCAGGCCAGCTTCGGCCTAGGCGCCCGCCACGCCAACCTCCGCCGCCAGCCGTTCGCGGATAAACCCCAGGAACGCACGCACGCCCTCAGGCAGCGTGCGGCCGGCCAGTGTCTGCAGTTCGACCGCGCGGCTGCGCATGCCGCGCTCCCGGATCGAGGCGGCGCGCAGTTCGCCGCGGCGCAACCTGTCGCCCACGGTGACGGCGCCAGAGATCGACAGCCCGCCACCGTGCAGCACGAAGTTGGTCAGGGTCTCGAAGTGATTGGTCACCAGCACCGGTTCAAACACCATGCCGCGTTCGCCACAAGCGATGTCGAACAGCTGGCGCACGGTGTTGTCGCCCTCCGGCAGCGCCAGCGGGTAAGGCTGCATCTGCGCCAGCGTGACGCTGCGAAAGCGCGCCAGCGGATGGTCCGGACGCATGATGGCAATCACCGGCGCGGGCTGGCGGTGCTCCACCCGGATGCCCTGCTCCGCGGCGCGGCTATAGGTGATACCGATGTCCGCATCGCCATGCAGCACGATGCCGGTGACTTCGGCCGGCGGCGCCACGCGCACATGGAACTGCAGGCCCGGATAGCGCTGGCGGAACTCGGCAATGATGCGCGGCAGGAACTCGATCGCAAATCCCGCCGAACTGGCCAGCCGCACCCGGCCCCGGCGCAGGCCCTGCAGCGCGGCAATCTCTGACACCACCCGATCGGCTTCCAGCGCGCCGCGCAGGGCATAGGCCGCCAGCAACTCCCCGGCCGCGCTGGCCACCATGCCACGCGGCCGGCGGTCGAACAGCGGCACGCCGAGCAATGCCTCGAGCGCGCCGACCTGGCGGCTCACGGCCGACACGGTGACATTCAGCCGCTGCGCCGCCTCGGTCAGCGAGCCGCTGCGTATCACCTCCAGGAAATAGCGCAGCGAGGTTTCCTGCAGGCGATGCGACAGCATGGGCGGCTCCGGCGGCTGGTTTGCGTTTTACGCAAGGATATTTGAAAAAAACATCGATTGCGGGAAACCGTGCGCCGCCCGTATGCTTTTTCCCGACACCACAGGAGACACCCGAGCCATGGCGCCCACCCAGACCCCTGATCCCATCACCGAACTCGATGCCGTCGCCCTGTCGCGCGCCATCCATGGACGCGAGGTCTCGTGCGTGGAAGTGCTCGATGCCTTCCTTGGCCAGATCGACCGCCACAACCCGCGCGTCAATGCCATCGTGGCGCCGATGGAGCGCGACACCCTGCGCGCGCAGGCCGCCGGGCTCGACGCCGAACTGGCACGCGGCACCAGCCGCGGCCCGCTGCATGGCTTCCCGCAGGCGCCCAAGGACATCAGCCCGGCCGCGGGCATGGTCACCACCAAGGGCTCGCCGATCTTCGCCGGGCAGGTCAGCGAGGCCGACGCCGTGATCTTCGAGCGCATGCGCGCCGGCGGCGCGGTCTTTGTCGGGCGCACCAACTCGCCGGAGTTCGGCCTGGGCGGCCATACCTACAACCCGGTTTACGGCACCACTCGCAACGCCTTCGACCCGGCACGCTCCGCCGGCGGCAGCAGCGGCGGCGCCGCGGTGGCGGTGGCGCTGCACATGCTGCCGGTGGCGGATGGCTCGGACATGATGGGGTCGCTGCGCACGCCCGCGGCGTTCAACCACGTGTATGGCCTGCGTACCTCGGTCGGCTGCGTGCCGCACGGCCCGGGCGACGAGGTCTTCTTCCAGCAGTTCAGCGTGGCCGGCCCGATGGCGCGCAACGTGCCGGACCTGGCCCTGCTGCTGTCGGTGCAGGCCGGCTTCGACGCGCGCCTGCCGCTGACGCACCGCGCCGAAGCACCCGGCACCTTCAAGCTGCCGCCCGAACGCGACTGGGCCGGCGTGCGCATCGGCTGGCTGGGCAACCTGGGCGGCCACCTGCCGACCGAAGCCGGCGTGCTCGATACCTGCGAGCAGGCGCTCGCGCACCTGCGCACGCTCGGCTGCACCGTGGACGCCGCGCTGCCCGAATTCGACCTGGAGCGCCTGTGGCGCGCGTGGATCGACCTGCGCAGCTTCTCGGTGGCTGGCGCCAGCGCGGCGCTGTACCACGACCCGGCCAGGCGCGCGCTGCTCAAGCCCGAGGCCGCATGGGAGATCGAGCGAGGCCTGGCCCTGCCGGGCACGCGCGTGTACCAGGCCCTGTGCGAGCGCAGCGCGTGGTACCAGGCACTGCTCGCGCTGTTCGAGCGCTTCGACTACCTTGTGCTGCCGGCCGCGCAGGTGTTCCCGTTCAATGCCGACTGGGACTGGCCGCATGTCATCGACGGCCGCGACATGGACACCTACCACCGCTGGATGCAGGTGGTGGTGCCGGCCACCATGGCCGGACTGCCGGCCCTGGCCGCACCAGCCGGCTTCAGCCCCCAGGGCCTGCCGGCCGGCATCCAGATCATCGGCCCGGCGCAGGCCGACGCCGCCGTGCTGCAGCTCGGCCATGCCTATGACCAGGCCGGCGGCTTCTCGCGCGTGCGCAGCCCCTGGCTCGATTGAGCCTTCGGCTAGTCCTGGCCCCGCTTCGTATTGCTTCCGATTGCCTTCTATTCCTACAACTGCCGGCAGGAGTGCCAACGATGACCGCAATGCCCCCGAAGCTGTTTCTCGCCTGCGCCGCCGCCCTGACCGCGGTGCTGTCCACAACGCCCGCCGCCGCGCAGGCCCAATCCTGGCCGGACCGCCCGATCCGGCTGGTGGTGCCCTTCGCCGCGGGCGGCGCCACTGACGTGCTGGGCCGCCTGCTGGCGGTCGGCCTTGGCGAAAAACTCGGCCAGTCAGTGGTGGTCGAGAACAAGCCCGGCGCCAGCACCGTGATCGGCGCCACCCAGGTATCCAAGGCCGCGCCCGACGGCTACACGCTGCTGCTGGCGGCCAGCACCACGCTGACACTGAACCCGGCCATCCGCCAACACCTGGGCTACGACCCCATCAAGAGCTTCACCCCGCTGGGCCTGGTCGCCGACATGAGCCTGGTACTGGTGGCCAACCCGGACACGCAGATCACCTCGCTCAAGGATCTGGTGACGCAGGCCAAAGCCCACCCGGACAAGTTCTCCTATGGCTCGTTCGGCGCGGGGTCTTCGGTGCATTTCGGTGCGGAGATGCTCAAGTCCGCCACCGGCATCCGCATGGTCCACGTGCCCTTCAACGGCAGCGCCCCCAGCCTGACCGCGCTGGCCGGCGGCCAGGTGCCGGTCGCGGTCGATACCGTGGTGGCCACCCTGCCGCTGATCAAGGGCGGCAAGATCCGGCCGGTGGCGGTGTTGTCGCCGCAGCGACTGCCAGCGTTGCCGCAGGTGCCTACCGTCGCGGAGAGTGGCTACCCCGGCTTCCAGATGGGCACGTGGTTCGCGCTGCTGGCACCCGCGGGCCTGCCCGCGCCGGTGCAGCAGAAGCTGGAGAAGGCCCTGGCCGACGTCGCCAACGCGCCGGCTACCAAGGCGCGCATGGTCGAACTGGCGCTGACGCCGGCTTATGGTAATGGCGCAGCAGTGAAGGCGCGGGTGGAGAAGGAATTGCCGGAGATGCGGGCGGTGGCGGCGCGGGCGGATATTCGGGCGGACTAAGTCCACCGGGGCGGCCATCGGTTGCCGCCCTTACTCCACATGCGCCGCGAACCCCACCGTTCCCGGCGCCACCTCCTCGCGCAGCGTCAGCTGCGGAATCCGGTAGTCCCCCGCGTTCTGCCGCCGGAACGGGATCGGTGGGGTAGTCCTGAGGGTATCCAGCCGCTGGCCCAGTTCCTCGCGAATCTCCGCGAAGCGCGCCTCATCGACCTTGCTGGTCCGATAAACCAGATACGGCGGCAGCACGTCAAACCCGGGGTAGTACAGGATGCCGTGGTGGATCGGGAACAGGATGTCGTCGATCGGGCCATTGATGCCTCGCGCGCTGTAGTGGGATTCCCAGCCGCCGGTGGTGACGACCAGCATGGCACGCTTGCCAGCGAGACTGCCTTCGCCATAGCGGTCGCCCCAACGCTCGTCGGAGTGTTCACCTACGCCGTAGGCAAAACCATAGGCATAGACGCGCTCGACCCAGCCCTTCAGGATGGCCGGCATCGAGAACCACCACAGCGGGAACTGCAGGATGACCGTGTCGGCCCAGCGCAGCTTTTCCTGCTCATGCGCAATGTCATCGCTCTGCAGCCCGTTCTCGAAGGCATGTTTGGAATCCAGTGACGGGTGGAAGGGCGCATCGCCCGGCTGCGCCTTGGTGTCGGCGCCGTCGATCTGCGCCTTCCATTGCATCGCATACAAGTCCGAGACCTGGACCTGGTGCCCGGCATCGCGCAAGCGCTGCACGGCAAAGTCGCGGATCGCCCCGTTGAGCGACCTCGGTTCCGGATGGGCATAGACAAGCAATACGTTCATGACAGCGGCTTCCAATGATTGAGTGAAGCCAGCATAGGCCGTCGTCCGCTATATTAGAAATGAATATCCAATATCCCTGGTATTGTCATGACTAATCTCAGGCGGCTGGACCTGAACCTGCTGGTGACGCTGGATGTGCTGCTGTCCGAGCACAACGTGACCCGCGCGGCGCAGCGGCTGCACCTGTCACAGCCTTCGGTCAGCGTCCACCTGTCCAGGCTGCGTGATTACTTCGGCGACCCGTTGCTGTTGCCGGGCCCGCGCGGCATGCGCCCCACCGCCAAGGCCGAATCGCTGCGCGAACCGTTGCGTGAAGCGCTGGGCGCGCTGGAGCACGCGGTCTCGTCCGATAGTCCGTTCGATCCCGCTGCCTCGACCCACACCTGGCGCGTGGCCGCGACCGACTACGGCGAATCGACCATCGTGCTGCCGGCGCTGCAGGCGCTGCGCATGGCGGCTCCCGGCGCGCGCCTGGCCGTAGTGGAGATGGTGCCGCCGCGCATCGCCCGGCAGGCCGAGCGTGCCGAACTGGACCTGGCCCTCCACACCACCGATGGCTCGCCGCCGGGCCTGCACCGGCGCGCCCTGTTCACCGAGCGCTATGTGCTGGTGGGTCGCGCCGGTCATCCGCGGCTGAAGCGGCGGCCCACGCTTGCGCAGTTCTGCGCGCTCGACCACGTGATCGTGTCGCCGGACGGCGGCGGCTTTTACGGCGTCACCGACGAGGCGCTGGCGCTGGCCGGCATGCAGCGGCGTGTCGTGCTGTCCGTGCCCCACTTCCTGTTTGTCACGTCGGCCGTCGCCAGCACCGATCTGGTGGCGATGCTGCCCGAGCGGTTGGTGCGCGGCGTGCCGGCAGTAAAGGTGGTGGAACCGCCAGTCGAAGTGCCGGGCTATGAGATGTCGATGTTGTGGCCAGAGCGCGTGCATCGCGATCCGGCACACCGCTGGCTGCGTGAACTCATCGCCACATTGGTCTAGCCGACAGCGCCCCGTACTTTTGCATACAAACCTGGAATACAATCAACGCTTTCAACGCCGCGGCATGGGGTGGATAACCCGGTGCCGCCCCAGTTTTGGAGGAGACCATGACGTATTCAGAAACGGGCCTGACTTCCCGCCACGTGGCCGCGCTCGCGCCGATCGAGGACTACCTGCAGGGCCATATCACCGGCAAGGCCGAATTCATGTACAAGGCGTTTGCCGCCGACGCGCGCATCGTCTCGTTCCGTGACGGCAAGCTGCATTCGCTGACGGTTGAGGAGTTCACCTCGGCGCGCTGCCCCGGCCATCCCGCGGCGGACGAGGCGCAGCGCAAGCGCCTTATCACGCAGTTCGATGTGGTGGGCAATGCCGGCGTCGCCAAGGTGGTGCTGGAATACCCGGGCGTGACCTTCACCGACTATATGACGCTGCTGGAGATCGACGGCGTCTGGAAGATCGTCAACAAGACTTTCAGCGCCGCACCGCGCTGAAGATAGGACATCCGCTGCGGCAAAGCGCCGCAGCACAGGCCTACTTTGCGGCTGCAGGCAATCCTGCCTTTGACATCGGCCCGAAGAACATTGCCTTCATCCGCCCGCGCCCGACCACGCGCGCCACTTCGGCAATCACGCAGTCGTTGAGTTGCGTTCAGCCCGGCAGCACCGCCGTCGCTTCGATCTCGAACAGCATATTGTCCAGCGCCAGCCGCGGCACCGGAATCAGCGTGCAGGCCGGCGTTGGCTTGTCGCCCCACATCTCGCGCAGCGCCGCGCCGAAGGTGCGCAGGCGGTCGTGCGAGTGGTCGACCACCAGCACCGTGAGCTTAGCCACATCGCCCACGTCGGCACCTGCCGCTTGCAGCGCGATGCGCAGGTTCTGCATGGCGCGCGCCACCTGGCGCGGAAAATCGAGCGGCAGGCAACCGGCCGCGTCCTCACCGCCCTGCCCCGCGATATAGACGATGCGGGCCGGGCCTTCCACCATGGCCACATGCGAATAGCCGTTGGGCCGCGGGTCGTACAGCCCCTCGGGATTGATGAGGCTCAGCGAGGGATTGGGGCGGGCGACCGGCATGGTGGGCATGGAAGGCAGCGCGGGCATCGAGGGTGAACGCAAGGATGAGGGCGAGAAGGGGAACATGATCATCAGCTCTGTATTTGAGGCGTGGCGAACAGTGGAGTCGCAAGTATCAAACCTCAACTTAGCTTGAGGTCAAGCGCGGCCTTGGTGGTAGCATGGACATTCCTCCGTTCCACTGGTGTCTTCCACTGCCGATGGCCTCCGCGAACAAGCCCCCTTCACCGCGCCGGCGCCGTACCGCGCCCTCAGAAGAACTGCTCTCCGTCGGCGAAGTCGCCGCGCGCACGGGCATCGCCGTGTCCGCCCTGCATTTCTATGAATCGCGCGGCTTGATCGCCAGCACCCGCAGCGGGGGCAACCAGCGCCGCTATGCGCGCGCCGTGCTGCGGCGGCTGGCCGTGATCCGCGTGGCGCAGCGCATGGGGCTGCCGCTGGCGGTGATCGCCGATGCCATGCAGAAGCTGCCGGACGGGCGTGCGCCCACTGTGGCCGACTGGCGCCGGCTGTCGGCCAGCTGGCGCGATGACCTGGATGAACGCATTCGCACGCTCACGCAATTGCGTGACCAGCTAGATGGGTGTATCGGGTGTGGGTGTCTGTCGTTGAAGGCGTGTCCGTTGCGCAATCCGCATGACGCGCTGGCCGGGGAAGGGCCGGGGCCGCATTTCCCGCCTACTGGAATGTCTGCAGGTAAGCCAGCAGATCGCTGATCTGCTTGTCATCACTGAGACCCCAGAAGCGCATCTTCGTGCCAGGCACGACCTTGCCGGGCGAATGGATGAAGGCACGCAGCGTGTCATGCGACCACACCACCTTTGAAGCGCGCATTGCCTCCGAATACTGGAAATCACTGGTGCCGCCCGCGGCACGGCCGAAGATGCCGTTCAGCTGCGGGCCAAAGCCTGCGCGCGCGTTGCGGCCGACGTGGTGGCACGAGGCGCAGCGCGTGGTGAACAGCGCCTTGCCGGCCTGGATATCGGCGGCGGCAGTGGCTGCGGTGGGGATGGCGGTGAAGGCGGTCAGGGCCAGCAGGACAAGGGCGGTACGGGGCATGGAGCAGCTAAGGAAGGAAAGAGCTTCGGCAACGGGGTTGCATGATACAGGCGTAGCCAAGACGTCCCAGCCCTGCAGCAGGGTTACACCACGTCACACTTGCAACACTTCGCGCGCCCCATATTACAAGCCCGCCCCCTACAGTGAGCCCATGTCCAACGCCCCTTGGGAGGCAACCATGAAACGAATCATCGCAATGGCGGTAGCAGGTGGTGCAATGCTGGTGGCCAGCGCCGGGGCTCACGCCGGTGTGAATATCGATATCGGCATCGGCGTGCCGGGCGTGGTGGTGGCCCAGCCGGCGCCGGTCTATCGTCCGGCCCCGGTCTATGCTCCCGCGCCGGTATATGCGCCGGCTCCGGTTGCCTATGCGCCCAGCCCGGTAGTGGTGGCACCGCGCCCCGTCGTGGTGGCACCGGTGCCGGTACGCTATGACTATGACCGCGGCTATCGCAGGGACTACCACCGGGACTACTACCGGGAAGGCTATCGAGACAACCGCCGCGACTGGCGCGAGCGCGAATGGGCATATCGTCATGGCGACAATGACGGCCACGGCCACGGGCGCCGCTGGGACTGACGGGACTGATGGGACTGATGGGACTGATGGGACTGATGGGACTGATGGGACTGATGGGACTGATGGGACTGATGGGACTGATGGGGCGGGCGCCCGGCCACGGCCGCGGCGCCCGCCTGCAAGGATTCGCCAGTCAGGCTACCCTGTCGGCAATTTCCAGATCCGGGCCGGGGCCACGCCCCTGCCCACGCCAGGAGTAGCCATGCCCCAACCCATCAAGATCGACTTCGTCTCCGACATTGCCTGCCCCTGGTGCGCCATCGGCCTGTCTTCACTGCAGTTGGCGCTGCAGCGCCTTGGCGATGCGGTGGATGCCGAAATCGTCGTGCATCCGTTTGAACTCAACCCGGGGATGCGCCCGGAGGGCGAGGCGATCGTCGATTATCTAGGCAGGAAGTACGGGCGCACCCCGGCGCAGATCGCAGAGACCCAGGCCATGATCCGCGAGCGCGGCGCCGGCGTGGGCTTTCCGTTTGGCGAGCGCACACATGTCTACAACACCTTCGATGCCCACCGGCTGCTGCACTGGGCAGGCCTGGAAGGCAAGCAGCTGCCGCTGAAGCTGGCGCTGCTGCGCGCTTACCATGCCGACGGCAAAGACCCGAGCAATCACGAGGTACTGGTCGAAGCCGCGCAGGGCGTTGGCCTGGATGCCGCGGCGGCGCGCAAGGTGCTGGACAGCGATGACTATGCCAATGCGGTGCGCGCGGAAATCCAGGAGTACCAGCGCATGGGAATCCAGTCAGTGCCGTCCATCATCTTCAACAACCGCTACCTGGTTACCGGCGGGCAGCCGGTGGAGGCTTTCGAACAGGCGATCCGGGAGATCGTGGCCGAGGCGCCGCAGCAGCCCGCGAACGGGTGAACCAGCCTCGATCGCAGGGCGACACCTCAGTCGCCCTGCCGACGTTCCTCCCGGGACTCAAGGCATGACCGGTGGATGGTAAGGCAGCGTCGTGGCGAACGCCCACAGCATCAGCAGCACCAGCGGCGTGTGCACCAGCAACTGCGTGAAGGTGAAGCCGACCACATCCTTGGCCCGGATCCCCAGCACGCCGAGCAGCGGCAGCATCCAGAAGGGATTGATCAGGTTCGGCAGCGCCTCGGCCGCGTTGTAGACCTGTACCGCCCATCCCAGGTGGACTTGCAGTTCATTGGCGGCCTGCATCACGTACGGAGCCTCGATGATCCACTTGCCGCCGCCCGACGGCACGAAGAACCCCAGCACGGCCGAATACACGCCCATGACCGCTGAGAACGATTCGGTGGTCGCCATCGTAACAAAGGCCGACGCGAGATGATGGGATAGCGTCGCACCGTCGACTCCGGTCGCCTTGGTGAGGATAAAGGCGATACCGCCATACAGCGGAAACTGGATCAGCACGCCTGAGGTCGACGGCACCGACCTGGCCACGGCGCGCAGGAAGCGCTTCGGGCGCCAGTTCAGCAACATGCCGAGAAGCAAGAACAGGAAGTTGTAGGTGTTCAGGTTGGAGATGGCGAGGATCGGGTCTTTTGCGGAAAACTCCTGGTAGAGCCAGCTTGCGCCCATCGCCACCAGCGCCAGCGTCAGTAGCGGGCTGTATTCCAGCCACTCGCCAGGGCGCGACGGCCACGCGACGCCGTCGTCGGCATCGTTCAGGTCTACACCCATATCGGCCGCGGTGCGGGCCCGCTCCCCGGTGGGCGCAGAAAAATATGCAATCAGCAGTGACGCGACAATCAGCACGACGGTCATCGCCATCGATTGCCACAGGAAGATCGTTTCAGCGAACGGGATCACCCCGGTGATATCCAGCAGCGACTTCGGCAGGCTGACAGGATTTGCCTGTAGCTGCGCGGCCGAGGAACTGAGCCCTAGCGCCCACGTTGCGCCCATCCCCAGATAGGCCGCCGCGCTCGCGGCCCGATAATCCACGCGCAAGCCCCCACGTCGGGCAATCGCGCGCACCAGCAAGCCGCTGAAGATCAGGCTGATGGCCCAGTTGAGCAGCGACGTCAGCAGGCTCACCAGCGCCACGAACGCGACTGCGCCGCGGGCCGTACGCGGCAGCGATGCCAGCCGCGCGATCAGCATCGACGCTGGCGGCGAGACCGCCACCACATAGCCGGCGATCGCCACCACCGCCATCTGCATCGTGAACGGGATCAGGCTCCAGAAGCCGTCACCGAATGCCTTCGCCACGGCCGGTGCCGACGCCCCGACCAGCATAGCGCCGAGCGCCACCACCACGACGGCGATCGCGGCAAAGATGTAGGAATCCGGAAACCAGCGCTCTGACCAGTTCGTCACCCGTACGGCCAGGCTCTCCAGGCCACCTTGCTGCGGCTTGCCGGCATCGGCAAATGCCATCCTCGTTGTCTCTTTCATGCTGAACTCCTTGGCAGTTTCCTTGATCGTTCTAGTTATTTGCCACGGCTTCGAAACACATCGCCGCGGCGGCAAGATCTTCCAGGGCGGTACCGACAGCCTTGAAGACCGTAATCTCATCGTCTGAAACTCTTCCTGCGTGCCGGGCCCGACAGAGACCGGCAAGGTCGCTACGGATATCTTCCCGGGCGATCACGCCGTTGCCGAGCGGGGACAGCAGGTCGCCGGCCTTGGTTGCCGCCTCGTCCGTATCGACAAATACAGAGGTGCCCGCAAAGCAAGCGTCATCGGTTTCACGCATCGCTGGCGTAAAGCCACCGATCAGGTCGACATGGGTGCCGGGACGAAGGTATTCGCGACGGATCAGCGGTTCGGTCGAAAGCGTCGCCGCGCTGATGACGTCCACGGCGCAGGTGTCCGTCTCGAGCCTGTCCACCACGTATGCGTCGAAGCCATCGCTGCAAAGCTGTTCGGCCAGCCGGCGGCCCTGAGCAGGGTTGATGTCCCACACCCCGACCCGCTCGATCTGCCGAACGCTGCGCCAGGCATACGGCACCAGGCTGGCCACCCGACCGGCGCCCAGCAAGAGCATGGATCTGGCGTCCTTGCGGCTCAGGAAGGATGCGCCGAGCGCCGACGCGGCCGCGGTGCGCCGGGACGTGATCTCGTTGCCGTCGATCAGCGCCAGTGGCTCGCCGGTCTCCACGCTGTAGAGGATGTAGGTCGAGAACAGTCCCGGCAGCGAGCGCGCGGAGTTGCCGGGATAGATCGAGACGGTCTTGACGCCAAGGTATCCCTGCGACGGGCTCCAGGCCGGCATCAGCAGCAGCGTCCCCTGCTGGCCCTGCGCGGTGGTGACGGTATGGTTATGCCGCAGCGGCACCTCGCAGCCAGAGGCAAACGCTTCCTTGAGTGCATCAACAAGCCGGTCAAAAGGGAGCGACGCGCGGGCGCTCTCTGCATCGATATTCAGCATGGCGTTATCGGGTCAGAAGTAGAAAGGGAGTCAGGCATCGATCACCAGGTCACTGGCCGGTACGGCCTGGCACGCGAGACAAATACCGGGGTCATCAGGTACCTCGCCTTGCAAGTGGTGCGCCGACCCGGAAACGATCCTGACGGCACAGCTTTCGCATTGCCCGACGCGGCATCCGCTGGGCAAGCGCACGCCACGCGCCTCGGCAAAGCCGAGCAGAGCGCCGTCCTCGGAACGCCATTGGTGGACGACCCCCGACTTGCGGAAATGCACCTGGAATGCCTGTCCGTGCTCGATCTTCGCGACAGCCGGAGAGCGAAAGATCTCCTTGTGGATATCGAAGTGCGGCACGCCTCTGGCGGCCATGCCCTCGGCGAAGGCAGTCATCATCGGGACCGGGCCGCACATGTAGATCAGCGGGCGCATGGCGAGCAGCGCTTGCGGGACCGCGTCGGCGGATACGCGCCCATGCACGTGGAAGTCGCGCCCCGCGATGTCCCCGTCAGCCGGCGCATCGTAGTAATTGATCACCGACAGCGTGGGAATCGCCGCTTCCAGTTCGCGAATCCTGCGCTTGAAGGCGTGCGTCGCACCGTTCTGGTTCGCATAGAGCAGCAGGATCCTGGGCGGCTCCGCCTGGCCGGCCAATGACTCCAGCAAGTTGATGAAAGGCGTGATGCCGATGCCGCCGGCAAGCAGCACAAGGGGCCGCGCGGTACGGGTCGGCATGACAAAGGTGCCGCCGGGCGCGCGCAGTTCGACAACGTCGCCGACTGCGAGCTGTTGGTTGATGAACGATGAGGCGCGGCCGGACACCAGTTCACCATTGGCGAGCCGCGCCACTGTCTGTCGCACCGAGATCGAATAGCACTGGCGGTCTGCCATGATCGCGGGTCCGGTCAGCGAGTAGGACCGGATCACCTCCTGCCCCCCGCCGCCGATGAACAACCGGATGGTCGCGTGCTGGCCCGGCAGAAAGTCGGGCAGGCGGCCGCCATCGGTGGGTGCCATGTACACCGATGTGACATCGGCGGCTTCCTTGCACAGCGCCACCACGCGGAACACGCGGAAGTCCTCCCACGGCCGGCGCCGGATATCGAAAGCGGTTTCGCGCTCGATGCTGCAGCGATAGGCGCGCAACGGCGACGAGCCGCTGACCGGATCCTGGCGCTGCGCGTCGATCAACCCGTTGAAGTTGACACTGTCCGCGCCACACACGGCGAGCGGTGCTTGCCCCATCGCGTCGCAGCGTTGCCACCAGCCGTACTCGCCCACCAGCACGGCGGGATGCAGGCCCGGATCGATGCGTGCCGTGAACAATGCACTGCCGCCCGGCGTCGAGATGCGCACGGGGTCGCCGCTGCGGATGTCCCGTGCCGCGGCGGCTTCCCTGGAGATATCCAGCCGCGGCAGCATCGCCTTGCGCCGCAAAGACGCGACACCGCGCTGCTGGCTATGGCAGTAGTAGCCATTCTTCGCCGACGTCAACAAATAGGGGAACGCAGATCGCGCGGCATCTCCCTGTTCAATCGAAGGTTCCTGGTAGCCGGGCAAAGGCGAATAGCCATGCGCCAGCAGCCCTTCGGAGTACAGCTCGACCAGGCCTGTCGGCGTATTGAAAGGCCTGGCGGATTTGCCCATGCGGTATTTCATCTCGGTGTCCTCGACCGGGATGCGAACCCCTTCTGGCTTGGCGCGTAGCGCTGCCACGGTCAGCCCCATCGGCGCGAGCATGTAGTCCCAGCCGGCTTCCAGGCTTGCGCCGAAGAATGCTTCCTGCAGCCCGATGCGCGCCGCCAGCGCAAACACAATCTCGTTGTCCGAACGCGCCTCGCCGCGCGGCGGGACCATGCGCTGACGCAGCTGCACCAACTTCTCAGCCTCGGCAGAAACCTCGAAGCCGATGCGCAGCCCCTCGCGTTCCCATGGCGTGCTCACGGGCAGCAGGATGTCCGCATACTTCGCGCTCGGATTTTCAAAGAGATCGCAATGCACGTAGAACGGCAGCGCGCGCAGTGCCCGCTCCCCCATTGCCACATCCGGCTGCGAGAGCAGCGGATTCGTGCCGAACGCGATCAGCGTCGTCACCGCATAGGGCTTCTTGTCGGTAATGGCGCGATACAGGTCGCGCGCGGTGATCCAGCCCTGCGCGGGCGGCCCCAGCGGGCGTTCTGACAATCCCAGGGCCTTGCGCCCCTGCTCCGGACTCAGCAGGTCCAGGCGGCTCACCGCATTGAACGGCGGCTTCTGGTAAATGCGGTTGCCACCGCGCCGGTCGAAGCTGCCCGTCAGGGCGTAGAGGCAGGCAATCGCACGCTCGGTCTGCGTGGCGTTCTCATGCTGCCCGACGCCGGACCAGGCGTGATAGGCAACGCGCCGTGCCGTGCCGATCATGCTCGCGGCATGGCGGATATCGCCCTCCGGAATCCACGTCAGCCGGGCCGCGCGATCGGCGGGATAGCGCGCGCATTCCGCCGCATAGAGCTCGAACGCCGGCTGGCACATCAGCATGGACTGGTCATGGCGATCGCCAACGGTCACCTCAAAGGTTCCGCGCAGCGCGATGCGGCCGGGAACATGGCACTGGCCGCCCGCCGGCACGGCCATGCGCTGGTGGGCGTCCCAGACGACAAAGGCGTCTGTCTGCCCGATACCGATGTCGCGCCCGCGCAGGAAGGCGCCATTGTCCTTGCGTACCAGCAGCGGACCGTTGGTCCATTGCCGCACGAAATCGATATCGAAGGCATTGGCCTCGATCAGCAGGTTGGCCAATGCCATGGCCAGCGCGGCATCGCTGCCAGGTTTCACACGCAGCCATTGATCGGCTTCTTCCGCCAGTCCGGTCTGCCGCGGGTCGACCACGATCAGCCTGGCGCCGGCGGCCCGTCCGGCGCCGATTGCCTCTGCCTGCGACAGCCACGTGTTGGCGGGATTGTGTCCCCACAGAAGAATCAGTTCGGCATTGCGGTAATCCGCCGTCGGCATCCCGCAGCCAAAGGTAAAGGCATGCGCGAAGTCCTTGTGCCAGTTGCAGATCTCGGTGGCGTAGCAGATGTTGGGGCTGCCGTAGAGGCGGACGAAACGCTCGATCCAGTCGATGCTGTCCGACAGCGCCGTGCCACTGGGTGTGGTCACGGCGAAGGCAACCGACTCCGCACCCAGCGTGGTGCGCGCCTCGATCAGGCGCGCCGCGATCTGATCGAGCGCCTCCTCCCATGAAATGCGCACCCACCCTGGATCCGCTGCGTCTTTTGGGTTCGTCCTGCGCATCGGATGCAACAGCCGCTCGGCGCTGTGCACGAGTTCGGGCGCTGCCTTTCCCTTGAGGCACATCGCCTTGCCCGTGGGGTGTTCGCCATCCGGGCGGACCGCAACGAGGGTGTCTCCGTTCACGACATTGATCGTTCCGCAGCGGGAACGACACAGCGTGCAAAACCCCTTCTTTTCGACTTCGCTCATCGCCACTTCCAGCAACTTGTATTTGTGCTGGATGCTAGCTAGCATGGGGCGATATAGCTAATTCATAGTTCTGACATTGCAATATCGGAAAAATCGATGCTCCCAACCTTGAAACAGATACAGCACTTTGTGGCGATTGCTGAGACGGGCCAGGTATCGAGAGCGGCGCAACGCTGCAATGTTTCGCAATCGTCCATGACCGCCTCACTCAAGGGATTGGAAGACGTCGTAGGCGCCCCGCTGTTCTCCCGGCACGCAGCCGGCGTAAAGCTGACCGCGGCCGGCATCCGCTTCCTGCGGCATGCCCAGCAGATCGAGGCTGCGGTACGGGATGCCGTCAGCGCTGCGGCGGTGACCCCCAGCACGGTGACAGGCGCCATCCGCCTCGGTGTCACCGAAACCATCACGGCGTACGTGCTGCCCAAGCTGCTGCCGGCGCTTGAACAAAAGTTTCCGCTACTCGAACTCGAAATCCTGGAAAGGCCTCGCGGCGATATCGAGGCCGATATCCAGGCCGGCAAGCTCGACCTGGCATTGCTGCTGGTTTCCAACCTGCCGGAGATGCATCACATCGGCTGCGAAACCCTGCTTCGATCGCCGCGGCAACTCTGGGGCCATCCTGACCATCCTCTGATGCAGCTCGAGCAGATTAGCCTGACGGACGTGGCGCGGCACGACTACATACTGCTCGACATGGACGAGCATATTGCCACCGTGATCAAGTACTGGAGGCAGTACGGGCTCACGCCGAGCGTCCGCCTGCAAAGCTGCTCGATCGAAGCCGTCCGCAGCCTGGTAGCGGCGGGACGCGGCGTCTCCATCCTGTCCGATCTGGTCTACCGGCTGTGGTCACTGGAGGGCCAGCGCATCCTGCGCCGCAGCCTTTCCGACCGGGTCCCATCCATGGACGTCGGCCTGATCTGGAGACTCGATCCAGGACCTGACGAGCACACGCATGCGCTGCGGGAGTTCCTGAGGATCGCGCTGCTGGAGACCATGCGTTAGACGTGTTGGCAAAAAAAGCAGCCCGCCGCGTACCCCCGGCGGGCCAAGCATTGCTTCTCGTTAAACCGGCCGTCAGCGCACCGCCGTCTTCATCCGCGCCGGCACCGCATCCGCCGCCAGCGGCGTCCGATTCGCCAGCCCCAGCACCACCTGCCAGGCAAACGACACCGCGCCGACGATAAACACCACGTCGCCGAAGGTGCGCACCCAGCGCAGGGTCTGCAGGATGGGCTGCTGCATGAATTCCTCACTGCGCGCATACCAGGTGCCATGCTCCACGCTGGCCAGGAACTGGATGATGCCGATCGGCAGCAGGCTGGTGCCGATCATCAGCACCAGGCCGATGTTCAGCCCCCAGAAGGCGGTCTTCATCAGTGTTGGGCTGAGCCGGTAGGCCGGACGCACGTAGCGCAGCACCAGCAGCGTGAAGCCCAGCGCCAGGAACCCGTACACCCCGAACAGCGCGGCATGGGCGTGCACTGGCGTGGTGTTCTGCCCCTGGATGTAGTACAGCGCGATCGGCGGGTTGATCATGAAGCCGAACACCCCGGCGCCCAGCATGTTCCAGAACGCCACCGCGACAAAGCACATCAGCGGCCACTTCAGGTCTGCCATCCACGGCGCGCGCTGCTTCAGGCTCCAGTTCTCCCAGGCTTCATGGCCCAGCACGATCAGCGGCACCACTTCCAGCGCGCTGAATGCGGCGCCCACCGCCATCACTGGCGTCGTGGTGCCGGCAAAGTACAGGTGATGGAAGGTGCCGGGAATGCCTCCGAGCATGAACAGCGAGGCCGAGGCCAGGCTGGCGGCCGTTGCCATCGGGCGCGACACCAGGCCCAGCGTGGAGAAGATGAAGGCCAGCGCGGTGGTGGCAAAGACTTCGAAGAAGCCTTCCACCCACAGGTGCACCACCCACCAGCGCCAGTACTCCATCACCGTCAGGCTGGTACGTTCGCCGTAGGCCAGGCCCGCGCCGTAGAACAGGCCGATCGCCACCACCGACGAGGTCAGCAGCGCCAGCAGGTTGCGGTCGGTGCCGCGCGCGCGCAGCGCCGGCAGGATGCCGCGCATCATCAACACCAGCCAGATCAGGATGCCGGCGAACTTGCCGATCTGCCACAGCCGGCCCAGGTCGACATACTCATAGCCCTGGTGGCCCAGCCAGAAGTTCAGGTGGGCCGGCAGCTTCTGCGCGATCGCCAGGTAGTTGCCGGTGAACGATCCCACCACCACGACCACCAGTGCCCAGAACAGGATGTCCACGCCCAGGCGCTGGTACTTCGGGTCCTTACCGCCGTTGATCAGCGGCGCGAGGAACAGGCCCGCGGCCAGGAAGCCGGTGGCGATCCAGAACAGCGCGCTCTGGATATGCCAGGTTCGCACCAGTGCGTACGGGAACCACTGCGAGACGTCGATGCCGTAGAACTTCTGGCCCTCGACGGTGTAGTGCGCGGTAAAGCCGCCCAGCAACACCTGGAACACGAACAGCGCCACCACCAGGAACAGGTACTTGCCGAGCGCGCGCTGCGACGGCGTCAGCGCCACGGACAGCAGCGGATCGCGCGCCGGCGCCTGCGGCGGCGCATCTTCCTTGCCGCGCAGGAAGGCCCACGCCCATACCAGGAAGCCGACCCCGGCCAGCAGCACCACCACGCTGATCACCGACCACACCACGTTCTCGCTGGTGGGCTGGTTGCCGATCAGCGGTTCATGCGGCCAGTTGTTGGTGTAGGTGGCTTCGTGCCCCGGGCGCGCGGTCGATGCGGCCCACGCGGTCCAGAAGAAGAAGTGCGTGAGTTGTTCGCGACGCTCGGCGCTGGGCAGCGTGTTCTCCTTCATCGCGTAGTGCTCGCGCGTGGTGTGCAGCGCGGGCGCATCGGAGAAGAGCTTGTCGTAGTAGGCGGCTGTATTGGCAATGGCCTGCGCGCGGCGCTTCGACACAGTCAGTACCTTGGTGGCCGGATCGGCGGCATTGCCGCGGTACTCGGTGCGCAGCTGCTCGCGCAGCGCGGCCTGCGCCGGCGCGTCAAGTTGCGCATAGGGCCGGCCGTAGGCGTCCTGCGCGGCCAGCTCCAGCCACGCGGTCAGTTCGCGGTGCAGCCAGTCGGCGGTCCAGTCCGGCGCCTGGTAGGCGCCGTGGCCCCAGATGGAGCCAAGCTGCATGCCGCCCACGGACTGCCAGGCGGTCTGGCCGTCGAGGATCTCTTCACCGGTGAAGAGCGTGCGGCCCTCGGTCGTGACGACCTTGGCCGGCATTGGCGGGGCCTGCCGGTACACCTCGACGCCGTAGTAGCCGAGCAGGGAGAACGTGACCGCCAGCACGGCGATCAGCAGGAACCAGAGTCTGCGGTAGGAACCCATGATGCGAAGTCGTTGGTTATGGTGGCGGGAGGGCTCAGGCGTGCGTCGAGCAACCGCATCCGGTGGCTTGCGCGGCGGCGGGTGCCGTGGTGATCTCGAACAGCACGTTGTTTTCCAGGTGGATGTGTTCCATCAGGTCTTCGCGCAGCGTGCGCAGGCCCAGGTAGAGCGCGCGCCAGGTATTGCAGGCCGCGCGCGGCAGCGTGATGTCGTTGGTCAGCGCCGCCAGCCGCTGCAAGGCCACGCCGTGGTCGTCATGCTCGGCGCGCATCACCATGATCGGCCGGCCCGCGGCGGCATGCAGGCCGCGCGACAACATCGGGAACAGCACCTGCTCTTCCTTCTGCATATGCATTTCCAGCTCGCCCAGCATCTCGCTCAGGTGGTCGGCCAGGCCAAGCGGGCAATCGGGCCGGTCACCGTGCACCTGCTCTACGCGCCGCGCCAGGCGGATCAGCTCGGGCAACTGCTCGCGATGGCGCGCATGGAAGCGCGTGAGGATATGGTCGATCAGCTCGGCCGGCGCCGCCGTGTTCCAGTCCTGCGCCGACGGCCCGGTTTCGTCCTGCAGCGCACGCAGCCGGGCGTCGATGGTGCCGACGGCAGCCGCATCGAGACCCTTTTGCTGCGCGGCGTCGCGCAGGGTCTGCTTGCCCCCGCAGCAGAAGTCCAGCCCGTAGTCGTGGAAGATCCGGGTGGCACCGGGGATCAGACGGGCCAGTTGGCCAAGCGAGTGGTCCTGCAAAGTCATGATGGTTGCTCCGTGTCGAAGTTATGCCTGCATGACTTACGCGAGGAGCGTGCCTGAAAAAAACCTATCCGGATCAATGACTTGAAACAGTGATGGTGATTAATACCTTATACTTCTCGTGGTACTAATTACCCTGACGGTGTTTTTCACCATGCTACCGAGCGCGATGTATCCCGAGTTGCTGGCCGACCTTGTCACCGACCTGCCGCATGCGGTGCGCCTGCAGCGGCTGGTCAGCATGCTGCGCACGCATTTCCGCTGTGGCGCGGTGGCGCTGCTGCGGCTGGAGGAAGACCACCTGCGCCCCGTCGCGGTCGATGGCCTGGTGCGCGATGCGCTGGGCCGGCGCTTTGCAGTCGGCCTGCACCCGCGCCTGGCCGCCATCCTGGCGCGGCGCGGCGTGACCTGCTTTCATCACGACAGCGTGCTGCCCGATCCGTACGACGGCCTGATCGACGAGCACGTCGGCGAGCCGCTGCCGGTGCATGACTGCATGGGCACCAGCCTGGCCGTGGACGGCCAACCCTGGGGCGCGCTCACGCTGGACGCGCTGGCGATCGGCACCTTCGATGCGGCGGCCCAGGCCGAGCTGCAGCGGCTGACGGTGATCGTCGAAGCGGCCATCCGCACCACCCGGCTGGAAGGCGAGATCCGCGCGCTGCAGCTGGCGCGCGGCACGCCCGATGCCGACGAAGGCACGGCCCAGCATGGCGACATCGGCGGCGAGATCATCGGTCAGAGCGAGGCCATCGCCAACCTGCTGCATGAGCTGGAAGTGGTGGCCGATACCGACCTGCCGGTGCTGCTGCTGGGCGAGACCGGCGTGGGCAAGGAGCTGTTCGCGCACCGCCTGCACCGCCAGTCGCGCCGGCGCGCGCAGCCGCTGGTGCATGTCAACTGCGCGGCGCTGCCGGAGTCGCTGGCTGAAAGCGAGCTGTTCGGCCACGCGCGCGGCGCCTTCTCCGGCGCGACCGGCGAGCGCCCGGGGCGCTTCGAGGCCGCCGACGGCGGCACCCTCTTCCTCGATGAAGTCGGCGAACTGCCGCTGGCGATCCAGGCCAAGCTGCTGCGCACGCTGCAGAACGGCGAGATCCAGCGGCTGGGCTCGGACCGCCCGCGCCGCGTCAACGTGCGCGTGATCGCCGCCACCAACCGCAACCTGCGCGAGCATGTGCGCGACGGCTCGTTCCGCGCCGACCTGTACCACCGCCTGTCGGTCTACCCGATCCCGATCCCGCCGCTGCGCGAGCGCGGCAACGACGTGCTGCTGCTGGCCGGGCGCTTCCTGGAGCTGAACCGCGCGCGCCTGGGGCTGCGCAGCCTGCGGCTGTCAGGTGGTGCGCAGGATGCGCTGCGCAGCTACCGCTGGCCCGGCAACGTGCGCGAGCTGGAACACGTGATCAGCCGCGCGGCGCTGCGTGCCGTCAGCCGCGGCGCGGGCCGCAACGACATCGTGACGCTGGAGCCTGAACTGCTCGATCTCTACGGACTGGATGTGCCCGCGGCACACCATGCCGGCGCCGGCATGGCCAGCGCGTTCGCCGCCCCGGCACTTGCCGCAGGCATCACCCTGCGCGACGCGGTGGAACAAACCCAGCGCGCCTGCATCGAACAGGCACTGACGGACCAGGGCGGCAATTGGGCGCAGGCAGCGCGCCAGCTGGGTATCGATGCCAGCAACCTGCACAAGCTGGCCAAGCGGCTGGGGTGCAAGTGATTAACACACTCGGGTGCCAGGATGCCGGCATGGCGATGCGCGCCGTTACCGCATAAGCTAGTCCGGGTGCAGCCCGCATCGCGGCATCGCCGTGTGCAGCAACTGCCGCCCCGCTGCGCGCACGCCCACCACCGGAGGTTCCCGTGATGATGACCGCAACGCAAGTCTTCTGGCCGCTCGGCTTCTGGCCGTTTCCCACCTTCTACTCCGGCGCGCACCAGTTTGAGGCCATGCAAGCCGACCTGTCGGACAACTGGCGCCGCATGGCCGAGCTCAACCTGGACTTCGCCCGCACCATGTATGAAGAACTCCAGTTCGATGCCATGGGCCCGATCCTCGCGCCGGAGCCAGAGGCCTTCTACGCGCGCGAGATTGCCTGCGAGCTGCCGCTGATCGGCGGCCCGCTGCACTATGCGTCGGCCATGCTGGAGCTGTGCGCTCGGGCCCAGCAGAAGTGGATCGATGGCTGGGGCCACCTGTTGACTCAGGGCCTGATGCCTGACTGGCAAGGCATGCAAAGGGACGTCACCGATATCCCGTTCTGGCTGGTCCGCGAAACCCCGCGGCCGGCATGACCCGGCCACCCCCGCCTTGCCCCGTCGCGGCGATCATCGCGATCGATTCGCTCGACGCCAGGTAGCGGGGCGCCCCGCGTCCCTTGCCTGCCAGCTGTTGCATCGGCGCACCCACAGCCAAGCCAGCCGCGCAGCCCGGTATCATGCTGGCTGACGAGATCGCGGATCGCCGGAACCAACGCCCGGGTCTCGGGACGCGCTCCGCCCTCAATGCCCTCATATTCCCTGGTTCTCCTGCTTACCGTCGCCGTGGTTGCCTGCATCGGCATGGCCATCGCCACCTGGCCGCGGCGCGACGATCCGACCGTCCAGGCGTTCCTGGTGCTGGCATTCGGCGCGGCGACCTGGAGCGGCGGCCGCCTGCTCGAGATCAGCGCCACCGACCTGGAGGGGCGCATCCTGTGGGCCAAGATCCAGTACCTCGGGATCGTCGCCGTGCCGATCGGCTGGCTGGTGGCGATGGTGCACCTGAGCCGCCCGCGCTATGTGGTGCCCTGGTCCAGGCTGTGGCTGCCCGTGCTGGTGGCCGTCGTCACCGTGGTGATGGTCTTCACCAACGAGCGCCACCGGCTGATCTGGCCGCGCATCACGCTGATGCCTCCCGGCGTATTGCCCGGCGCGGTGTTCGACCATGGCATCGGCTATGCCGCAGTGGCCGTCTGGTCATACCTGCTGCTGGGGGTGAGCCTGTATTTCCTGGTCACGGCCGAAGTGCCCAACGGGGCCTTGTCGCGCCGGGGCCGCGCCATCCTGGCGTCGGGCCTGGCCCTGCCCCTGGTTGCCAATGTCGCCTACCTCAACCGCTGGACCGGGCCGCTGGGCGGGGACCTGACGCCGGCGACGTTCTCGCTGATGGCGGCGCTGGTCTGGTTCTGCGCGCTGCGCACGCACCTTGACGATATCGGCCACTACGCCCGCCTGCGGGTGTTCGATGCCCTCAGCGAAGGCTGCGTGATCGTCGACAGCCATGGTGTCATCGTCGAATTCAATCCGGCCGCGGCGCAGCTCTGGCCGGCCCTGCGCCGCGGCGACCTCCTGCCCTCCGGCTGGGAAGCCGCGCTGCAGCACTCGCCTGCCGACACTGCCAGCCACGCGGCCACGCCTTTCGTGCCGCCGGGCGCGCCCTTCGAGCTTACCGTGGAAGGGGTTGCCCGACTGGACGGCAGGCAGATCGGCAGCCTGCTGTTCCTGCGCGACATCAGCCGCTTCCAGTCGCGTGAGCTGGCCCTGACCGCGCGGCTCGGCCAGACCGAAGAGCAGTTGTGGCAGGTGCAGGCCGACCTGGACATCGACGCCCTGACCGGCATCCGCAACCGGCGCTACTTCCAGCGCGAGTCGATCGCGGCCGTGACCCGGGCGTGCGAGCGCAACCAGGCGCTGGGCCTGCTGATCCTGGATGTGGACCAGTTCAAGCAATACAACGACCTGCATGGCCACGTGGCCGGCGACGACTGCCTGCGGCAGATTGCCGGCGCGCTGACCCGCACGCTGTCCGGCGAGCAGTTCTGCGCCCGGCTGGGCGGCGAGGAATTCGCGGCGGTGCTGCCCGGCGCCACGCGCGACGAGACCCGTGACGTGGCGCGCCGCATGGTGGCGGTTGTGCGCGATCTCCGCATCGCGCACAACGGCACGCCGGTGCAGCCGGTGGTCACCATCAGCGTGGGCGCGGTCTGCACCGTGCCGGAAGCGCCGCGGCTGGAGCCGCTGCTGCACCGCGCCGACAGCGCGATGTACCGGGCCAAGCGCGCGGGACGCAACCGCTTCATGCTGGACGGCGACGCCTGAGCGCCACGGCTACGACGCCGCACCGGCCCGCCCCACGGTGGCCCCGTGCAAGGCCACCAGCCGCGCCGCGGCCTGGCTGACCCATGCGGGCCGCGGCGCGGCATCGAGCCAGTATTTGACCTCCAGGCCCAGCGCGGTATCGCCGCTGATCACCAGCCGGCGCTGGAAGAACAGCGTGTCGGTATCGGCCTCGCCGCCCAGCAGGCGCAGGTAGTCGACCGCGCAGGCGCGCAGCGTCAGTTCAGGCTCGGCGTCCGCTGCAGCGGCGCGAAAGCACCCGCCTTCGCAGCGGAACGGCACGGCCAGCCCAAGGTCCTGCACCGTCAGCAGGAAGGCGTGCCCGTCCAGTGCGGCCGGCGGCTCCAGCCATCCCGCGCGGCGCGCCAGCTCCAGCGCCGCCACCAGCGGCAACGCCCGCGCACGGGCGGGCATGCGCCGGTGCACGCCCGCGATCAGCTTGTGCAGCGCGCTCATGCCCGGGCCTCCCAGGCGATGCCCGCGCTGCCGTGCCAGTAGCCGTTGCACGGCTGGGCGCCGGCCGGCGTGATGCCGCTGGCAGCGGGTGCCTGTTCACCTGCACGAATCGCCGCGAGCTGTTGCACCACCTGCAGCGTGCCGGATGAATGCGGGCTCACGCGCAGCATCCCCACCCCCATCCGCGCCATCGCCAGCGCCTCCGCGCACAGGTCCAGGCAGGTGGCGCTCTGCGTCTGCACGCCGTTGAGCGTGAAGAACGCCTGCCCTTCGCCGGTGGCGGCCACCAGGCCGTCGGGATAGTCCATGCAGCGGAACTCGCAACTGTCCTTGCGCAGCCGATGGTGGCGCGCGGTAAAGCAGCGCGCCGAGAATGCCAGCGGCAGGCGGCCCCAGACAAAGGCTTCCAAACGCATGCCAGTGGGGCGCGCGGCTGCCAGCGCGGCCAGCGTGCCGCCGTCCATCTCCACCGGCGCGACGCAGCCGGCCGCGCCCAGCCCGGCCAGCCACGCCAGCGTATCGGCGTGGTAGACATTGAGGTGGGGGCCGCCGACAAAGGGCCGCCCTGCCATGCAGCGCACCGCGCCAAGGTCGTTGGCCTCGACCAGGTAGTCGTCCTGCGCGCAGGCGCGGCGCATCCAGGCGATATCGGTGTCGGACTCCACCAGCACCGGCGTCGACAGCACCACCTCCTTGCCGGCATCGCGCAGCATCTGCGCAATCTCCAGCCATTGCGCATGGCGGACTTCATGGCGGCGCGTGCAGACGGTCTCGCCGAGGTAGACGCGGTCGACCGGCGCATCGGCGACCGACGCATAGAACTGCATCACGGCCTCGCGCGGCCAGTAGTACAGCAGCGGGCCCAGGGCGATGCCGAAGTCTGGCATCGCTACGGCTTGCGGCATCGCGGCCGCGGCAATCTCTGGCATGGGAAGCTCCGTCATGGCCGGTTCAACGCAGATCGATGTCATGGGTGTCACCGCCATGGCCGGTCGTAGGCGCCTTGCGTGACCTGGTCGCCTTCGGCATGGCGCCCCAGCGTGCTCTGCCACTCTTGCCGCGGCACGAAGCGCGCCGGATCGGCGCAGGCGGCGTCGATGGCCGCGCGCAGCACGCCGACCACATCGCCCACATAGCGCGGGCTGCGCTGCCGGCCTTCGATCTTGATGGCGGCGATGCCCATGTCGATCAGCGCCGGCAGCAGCGACAGCGCATTGAGGCTGGTCGGCTCTTCCAGCACGTAGCCGCGCTCGCCCTCCACCTCGAAGCGGCCCTTGCACAGCGTGGGATAGCCGGCCGGCTCGCCCGGCGCATAGCTGTCGATCAGGATGCCCGACAGGCGAGCCTGCATGGTGCCGTCCTGCTCGGTCCAGCGCACCGCGTGCGCGGGCGAGCAGACGCCCTTGTTGTTGGGCGAGTCGCCGGTGGCGTAGGACGACAGCAGGCAGCGCCCCTCGGCCATCACGCACAGGCTGCCGAAGCCGAACACCTCCAGCTCCACGCTGGTCTGGCGCGCCAGCTTGCCGATCTGCGCCAGCGACAGCACGCGCGGCAGCACCACGCGGCGGATATGGAAGCGCTCGCGCATCAGCTCGATGGCGTCGGCATGCGTGGCCGAGCCCTGCACCGACAGGTGCAGCCGCAACTCAGGATGGCGCTCGCACGCATAGCCCATCAGGCCGGCATCAGCCATGATGACCGCGTCGGCGCCAAGGTCCGCCGCCGCATCGACCGCGCGCTGCCATTGCGCCACCGCGCCCATCTGGGCGAAGGTGTTGATGGCGAACAGCACCTCGGCGCCGCACGCGTGGGCTTCGGCCACGCCGGTGCGGATGTCGGCCTCGGTAAAGTTCAGGCCGCCGAAGTTGCGCGCGTTGGTGGCATCGCGCAGGCCCAGGTAGACCGCGTCGGCGCCGTGCTGCAGCGCCATGCGCAGGGCCGCCAGCGAACCGGCGGGCGCAACAAGCTGGGGCCGGCGCGGCAGGCTTGCCGCGGCGGATGGGGCTGGGGAGGCAGGGGTCATCGGTGATGGCGCCGGCGGCGGCGCGAAGATGAAGACAGCGGCCGATGCTAGCCAAGCGCTTGCAGCAGGGGCTTGACCGCGCGCAAACCCACGCCAACGGCACACCGCCCGCGTTGGCCTATGCCGGTTGGCGTAGGCCGATGGCAGGCCACCACCGCGCGCTTGACCTGCGGCAAACGCCGGCCCGTGCCGCTGTGCCACGCTTGCCCGGTCATCCCCGCGGCTGGCCGCACGCCGGCCCCGCGCCCATCCTCTCCCGGAGACGTATTTATGAATCAACCCTGGCTCAAGCTGGCCGGCCGCCGCCTGCTGCCCATCGTGCAGGGCGGCATGGGCATCGGCATTTCGGCCCACCGGCTGGCCGGCGCCGTCGCGCGCGAGAACGGCGTCGGCACCATCGCCAGCATCGACCTGCGCCACCACCACCCCGACCTGATGGAACGCACCCGCGGCAGCCGTGACAAGCCCGCCATCGAAGCCGCCAACCTCGAGGCGCTGGATCGCGAGATCCGTGCCGCGCGCACGGCGTCCGAAGGCCGCGGGCTGATCGCCGTCAACGTGATGAAGGCGGTGGGCTCGCACGCCGCGCTGGTGCGGCAATCCTGCGAAAGCGGCGCCGATGCCATCGTCATGGGCGCCGGCCTGCCGCTGGACCTGCCCGAGCTGACCGCCAGCCACCCCAGGGTGGCGCTGATCCCGATCCTGTCCGAGGCACGCGGCATCGGCCTGGTGCTGCGCCGCTGGATGAAGAAGGGCCGGCTGCCCGATGCCATCGTGGTCGAACACCCGGCGCATGCGGGCGGCCACCTGGGCGCGGCCACCATCCAGGACTTGTCGGAGCCGCGTTTCTCGTTTTCGCGCGTGCTGGCCGAATGCCGCGAGCTGTTTGCGCAGCTGGGACTGGCCTGGGACAGCATTCCGCTGATCCTGGCCGGCGGCATCGACAGCCATGCCAAGGTGCGCCACTGGCTGGGCGAGGGCGCCGCCGCGGTGCAGCTGGGCACGGCCTTCGCCGTGACCGAGGAATGCGATGCCCACCCGGCCTTCAAACAGGTGCTGGCAACGGCGCGGCCCGAGACCCTGCGCGAGTTCACCAGCGTAGCCGGGCTGCCCGCGCGCGCGGTGCTGACGCCGTGGCTGTCGCGCTACCTGTCGAGCGAGTCGCGGCTGCAGCGCCGCGCCAAGCCGCGTGAATGCCTGGAGGGCTTCGACTGCCTGCAGGCGTGCGGGCTGCGCGACGGCATTGCCCGCATCGGCCAGTTCTGCATCGACCTGAAGCTGGCGCAGGCCGTGCGCGGCGACGTGGAGCGCGGCCTGTTCTTCCGCGGCCGGGGTGCGCTGCCCTTCGGCGAGGCGATCCGGCCGGTGGCGGAGCTGATGCACTACCTGTTGACCGGGGAAAAGCCTGCGGGGCTGACTCAAACCCCGACACCAGCCTGACGCATGCCTGTTGTGCGTGCCGTGCCCAACGCCGCGCGAACAAGGCTCCCCTCGCCCGCTTGCGGGAGAGGGGTGGGGGAGAGGGCCGGAGTGTCTACGAAGTGAGGCGCGTCGGTGTGCCAGCGCCTGCCCTCTCCCCCGGCCCCTCTCCAGCAGGCGGGAGAGGGGAGCAAACCGGCAGCATGGGAACCTTGTCTGCAATGCGCGGCGGTAATCCGCCGCGCTTCTTCATCTCCCGCATGCACCGCAACGCTCCCAGCAGCTGCCACCCCAGCCACGCATTGGCGCCCGCCAGCAGCAGGCCGCCAGCGCGGGCCAGCGGCGCCGGCGCCAGCGGTACCGCCAGCAGCAGCACGTAGGCCGCCAGCAGCAGCCATGCCTGCCGCCGTTGCCGGCCCGGCACGATGATGGCCTGCATGGCCGGCACCCGCGCGCGCGGCGGCAGCAGCCGGCGCAGGTGCAGCCAGGCCAGGAACGGCACGATCTTGCCGAGCATGGCCGTGACCGGCAGCACGCCCACGCCGACCAGCGCCATGGTCCCGGCCCACCATGCCAGCGGCAGCCCGGCGGCGGGCAGCACGACTGCCGCCGCCCCCAGCAGCGCCGCACCCATCATGCTGGCGCATGCTACCGGCCAGAGCAGCCACAGTGGATCATGGCGCCGCCGCGCGCACAGGGTGCCGGCCAGCCCGCATGCTCCCACCACCGCCAAGAACGCCAGCCACGCGAGCAGCACGCCATGCGCCAGTGCCCGGTGATCCGGCCACAGCATTGCCGCGGCGCTGAACAGCGCCAGCGGCAACCAGTGCGCCATGGGCAGCCAGCGCCCGATCGCCGCCGGCAGGCGCGGCGCCTGCCAGAACATCGGCAGCACGGTGGTGGCCACGCCGGTCACAAGCGCGGCCAGCCAGCCGCCCAGCGCCCACGCCATATGCAGGTCAAGCCAGCGCGCCACCGGCACGTGCCACCAGCCGCCGAAGGCGCCGGCCAGCACCATGCCGCATAGCACCGCGACCATCAGCGGCGCGCCGATGCCGGCAAGGGTGCGCGTGGTGGCATCCACTGCGGCCACGCGCCGGCCAGCAGCCAGCAGAATGGCCCCGGCCAGCAACAGGATCACGGCCACGGCCACCGCCGCCTGCATCGCCACAGGTTCGCCGCCGAGCAGCCCAATGCCCAGGGCGGTGGCCACGCCCGCGCCTGCCGCGGCCATGCACGGCGCAAGCAGCCCCGCACCCGGCACGGCCACGCCGGCCACCACCGGCATCATCTGGAACAGCGCGCCCACCATGACCGGCAGCAGCATGCCCAGCGCCAGCACATGCACCGCCACCAGCGCCAGTGGCGCAAAGCGGTCCGGCAAGCCGTCGGGCGGACCGGCGGCAAGCAAGACGCCCGCCGCGGCGCCAAGCCACGGCGCCGGCATCAGGCAGCCGAACACCACGGCCAGGCGCGGGGCGCGTTCGTAGTCGAAACTGGCTGCCTTCAAGAGCTTCTCCCATCAATGTTGACCGGATGCTAGGCCAGGGCAGGTCGTGGGGATTTGACCGCAGCCAAGTTTGACGGCATATCCCCGCCCCATGCGGCGGATCGATATATCACGACGTGACAGGTCTGGTGGGATCCGCCGATGCGCCGCCGACCGCACATACACTGCACCAAAGCCGGACTTTCTTGATCTGGCGCAGGAAGCCCCGTCTGCTACGCAGGGAAAATGGCTTCCACTGCCAGCGCACAGTCATGCACGCGCCGGCCGCCGGGCCAACACCCGGCTTCCCCGACTGGTAGCCCCCGATACCGCCATGTTCCGAACCGATCCTCCAGCCGCCAGCGCCACGGCGGCCTCCGGCGCTGCCGGCCTGCCGGCGCTGCGCGACCGCCTCTCCACCCGCATCATCTCGCTCTCGCTGGCCGTGCTGCTGGTGGTGCTGGGCATGATTGCCGGCACGCTGTGGCTGTCATGGAAGCTGGAAGGCGCGGGTGCCGCCATCAATGACGCCGGCAGCCTGCGCATGCGCGCCAACCGCGTGGCGATCGAACTGACGCTGGCACAGGCGCGCCAGGACAATGCACTGGCCGAACAGGTGCAGGCGCTGGACGCCACGCTGGCCCTGCTCAGGAAAGGCGACGCAGCGCGCCCGCTGTTCCTGCCGGACGAACCCGCCATTCATGCGCAGATGGCCCGCGTCACGCAGGACTGGCAACAACGGCTGCGCCCGCTGGCAGTGGCCGGAGCGGGCAACGACGCTGCGCCGGCACGCTATATCGCCGCACTGCCCGGCTTCGTCGCGCAGGCCGATCGCCTGGTCGGCATGATCGAGCATGACAGCGCGCGCAAGACCGACTGGCTGCGCGTGTCGCAGATCGCGCTGGCGGCAATGGCGTGCGTGGGCACCGTGGCCGTGATCTACCTGCTCTACCTGTGGATCATCCTGCCGGTGCTGCGGCTGCAGGACGGCCTGCGGCGCATGGCGGCGCGCGAGTTCTCGCTGCGCCTGCCGGTGGAAAGCCGCGACGAGTTCGGCACCCTCAGCGAAGGCTTCAACCGCATGGCCGGCGAACTGCAGGGGCTGTACCACGACCTGGAGACGCGCGTGGCGCAGAAGACCGCCGAGCTGGAACGCCAGAACCGCGACCTCGAGACGCTCTACGACATGGCCGCCTTCCTGAACCAGGCCGCCGATGCCGAGGCCATGGCGCGCGGCTTCCTGGAGCGCGTGATGCGCCAGTTCGATGCCGATGGCGGCAGCGTGCGCGTGCTGGACAGCCGCCACGGCAGGATGCACCTGCTGGCAGCCGCAGGCCTGCCGGCCGCGCTGGCCGAATCCGAATCCTGCGCGGCGGCCAACGCCTGCCATTGTGGCGACGCCACGCGCGAGGCCGTGGTCGCCATCGTCGACCTGCGCGCGGCGCAGCGCCAGGGCGCCGCCGCGGATGCCACGCCCTGCAGCCGCAACGGCTTCCAGTCGCTGGCGGCCTTCCGCATCGAAAGCCAGCGCGGCGCCACCGGCGTGTTCGCGCTGCACTTCCGCACGCCGCGCGCGCTGCCCCCGTCAGACCGCCAGATGCTGGAAACACTGGGCCAGCACCTTGGCACCGCGCTGGAACACCTGCGCCTGTCCGCGACCGCGCGCCAGCTGGCGGTGGTGGAAGAGCGCAACCTGGTAGCGCAGGGCCTGCACGACAGCATTGCCCAGGGCCTGAACTACCTGAACCTGCAGGTGCAACTGCTGGACGCCGCGGTCGAGCGCGACGACCTGGCCGAGACCCGCGAGATCGTGCCAATGCTGCGCCACGGCGTGGAAGAGAGCTACCAGGACGTGCGCGAACTGCTGAACAACTTCCGCTCGCGGCTCGGCACCGGCGAGCTGCGCCCGGCGGTGGAAGAGACCGTAGGCCGCTTTCGCCGCCAATGCCGCACCGAGGCCACGCTCTCCATTGACGAGAGCGGCGGCGCCTGGCCGTTGGCGCCGGAGCAGCAGCTGCAGGTGCTGTTCATCCTGCAGGAGGCGCTCTCCAATGTGCGCAAGCACGCCATGGCGGCACACGTGGCGGTGGCGCTCAGCCACGGCCCCGATTTCCGCCTGGTGGTGCAGGACGACGGCGAGGGCTTCGATCCGGAGGAACTTGCCACGCGCGCCGAAGCGCATATCGGCCTGAACATCATGCGCGAGCGCGCGGCGCGGCTGGGGGCGCAGCTGCACGTGCAGGCCCGCCCCGGCCACGGCGTTCGCATCGAACTGGTGCTGCCCGCCGGCCGCGCTTCCGGCGCCCGCAAGCTCGCCGACACCCGCCCCGCCCCCACGACCACCGAGACCCAGCCATGACCATCCGCATCCTGCTGATCGACGACCACACCTTGTTCCGCTCCGGCATCCGCGCGCTGCTGCAGCGGCAGGCCGACTTCGAGATCGTCGACGAAGCCGCCGACGGCGTGGAAGGCATCAAGCGCGCCAAGCAGCACCGCCCCGACGTGATCCTGCTGGACCTGAACATGCCCGGCCTGTCCGGCCTGGAGGCCCTGCAGCTGCTGGTGGAGGACCTGCCGCAGACCGCCGTGATCGTGCTGACCGTGTCGGAAGAAGCCGAGGAACTGGCCACCGCGCTGCGCGGCGGTGCGCGCGGCTACCTGATCAAGAATATCGAGACCGAGGCGCTGATCGCCGGCATCCGCCGTGCCGCGGCCGGCGAGCCGGTCATCTCCGACAGCATGACCGCCAAGCTGGTGGCCCAGTTCCGCGCTCCCGCACCGGTGGCCGCGGCGCGCCAGGACGAAGCGCCACGGCTGACCGCGCGCGAGCGCGAGATCGTGCAGGGCCTGGCGCGCGGCGAAAGCAACAAGGAGATCGCGCGCGACCTGGGCGTGGCGGAAAGCACGGTGAAGATCCACGTGCAGAACATCCTCAAAAAGCTGAACCTGGCCAGCCGCGTGCAGGTGGCCGTCTATGCCGTCGAGCACGGGCTGAACGCAGCGTGCTGAACGCGGCGCGGCGTCCGCCACGACAGCCCTGCATGTGCCCCCCGCGCCCCAGCGTCGTCCGATTCCTACACCGATATCAGCCCTAGTCCGGGGGGATGCCGGCGCCCCCTGATCTAGGCTGAACAGTAAGCAGTTGGTTCTCCGAGGCCACCCGGTCCGGAAGCCCCCGGCTTGCCAGATCCACAAACAAGGAGCACGCCATGGGAATCGGCACCATCCTCCTGATCATTCTTGTCCTGCTGCTGCTCGGCGCGCTGCCGGCCTGGCCCTACAGCTCCGGCTGGGGCTACTGGCCTAGCGGCGGCCTGGGCCTGATCGTCCTGATCGTGGTGCTGCTCGTGGTGCTTGGCCGGATCTAGTGTTTCCCGGCCAGCCTGCGGGCGATGCACGCCGGCACGCGCACGCAGCGGCGCCGGCGCGGGGCGACCCTTGTCGCTGCCGCGCCGGCGCCCTATAACGAAGCGCGGGCGTGTGTCACCGCATCGCCCGGTTCCTTCCCCCCCTTTCGCAAGGAGACTCAGATGCCAGCAAAATCCAAGGCGCAACAACAGGCCGCGGGAGCGGCGCTCTCCGCAAAGCGCGGCGAAAAGAAGGCCGGATCGCTCAAGGGACCTTCCCGCTCAATGTATAAGTCGATGAGCGAGAAGGAACTCGACAAGATGGCTTCGACCAAGACCAAGGGCATGCCGAAGCACAAGTCAGACAGTTGATCTGGAACCAGCGTCAGCAATGCTGCCGGTTTGCTCCTCTCTCCTGCTTGCGGGAGAAGGGAGCACCCAAGCGGTTTGCCAGACTGGCTGATTATCCGGCACCGCCCTTCTTTCCCCCGACCCTCCCCCTCACCGGCCCGCCGCAATAGCCCGGCAGCCGTCTTGCGCGGGCGCTGCGCGCCAGCCGGATCGACTCCGTCAGCGCCAGCCCGAATCCCGCAACACTGCCCAGGTCCTCTTCCACCCGCTCGCGCAGGAAGCGGACCCAGGAGAAGTCGCCAGCCGCGCTGCCAGGCTTGCGGTAGGCCCCGGCCTCGCGCGCAAAGGCCGCCAGGCTGCGATAGGGATCGTCGCGCATGCCCCGCACAGTGGGCGGCAGTGCCTTCGGGCCCAGCAGCCTGCCGTGCTCGTCATAGGGATGGACATGGCCGAGACGGCGCATCCGTTTCCAGAACGCAGACGGGCTCAGGCGGCTGAAGTCATGCAGCACGCGCACGGGTGCCCGCTCGTAGCCGAGATCCAGCCATGCCCGCGCCCAGTGATGGTGATCGATGATATAGAGGCCGCCGCCCGGCCCGGCGACGGTCTTGATGCGATGGCGGCGCATGAAGCGCCGCAGCGCCGCGTGGTCGTCCGGGTCCGCGTGGCGCTGCGTGACGTCCATCTTGTAGCTGACGTGCGCATAGCCCAGCGTCAGCTGGGTCGGGCGCAGGCGAGCCAGTTCGGCAACGGCCTTGCTGCGCGGCGCGCGGTGTTCCGCGCTGTCGGCAGCGCGGCGCTCAGTCGTGCTCGGCACGCTTCTGGTCAACGAAGTGCTCAAGCTCGCTGCCCGGGTCTTCGTTGCCGGTGCTCTCTTCGGCAATCGCTTCGCGTGTGAGCGGGCGCGGCCAGTATTCGCCCTCACCGTCATGTACGGGCTCGCCGTGGCGGGCGGGATTGAAATCCGTCCACTGGCCGCATTCCCAGTTGCCTTGCGCACGTTCCAGTCCGCTCGCACCGGCCTCGCGCAGCACGTCCACGGCGACGGAACCGAGGCCGTTGTTGACGCACGCCGCCAGCATGACGCGGTCCGGCGCAGTGTCCGGCCCCACCGACATGATGGATACGTCCCACACGGAGAAGCCGCGCGAGAACAGGGTCCGTGCCACGTCTTCGGCGCTGGCAATCGAATCGAAACGTCCGGCTACGATCGCTGACATGATGACTGACTCCCATGAGATAGTGGCGATGGTCATGACTGCTGCCATCCACATTGCAAGAGCCACGCCCGCGCCCGCTGTGCGTCACGCCGCGCGCACGGCCTGCATGGCGCGCACGCCGGCGTGCAATATTTGCAAAGGCGGCCCCGGAACTACATGCCTTGCCCTGGCGCCTCAGCCGTTGACGACCTCGCCGCCGTTGATGTGCAGGATCTGCCCGGTGATGTAGCTGGCCGCGTCGGAGGCCAGGAACACAAAGCCCGCCGCCACCTCGAATGGTTGTCCCGGGCGGCCCATCGGCGTCTTCCTGCCAAACTCGGCCACTTCTTCCGCCGTGAAGGTCGACGGGATCAGCGGCGTCCAGATCGGGCCCGGTGCGACGCCGTTGACACGGATGCCGCGCTCGACCACCTGCAGCGCCAGGGAACGCGTGAACGACACGATCGCACCCTTGGTGGCGGAGTAATCCAGCAGGTGCTTGCTGCCGCGATACGCGGTCACCGAGGTTGTGTTCAGGATCGACGCGCCCGCCTTCAGGTGCGGCAGCACCGCGCGCGTCAGGTGGAACATCGCGAACACATTGGTGCGGAAGGTGGCCTCCACCTGGCTGGGGTCGACTTCTTCCAGCGAGGCCTTGGGGTGTTGCTCGGCGGCATTGTTAACCAGGATGTCGAGCTTGCCGTACTGCTGCAACGCCTGCCGCGCCACGGCCTCGGCATGCGCGTGGTCGGCGAGGTCTCCCGCGATTGCCAGGCATTTGCGGCCTGCCGCCTCGACCAGCTCGACGGTCTCTCGCGCATCGGCATGCTCATCGAGATAGGCGATGGCGACATCGGCGCCTTCACGCGCAAAGGCCACCGCAATGGCCCGCCCGATGCCGCTGTCGCCGCCGGTGATCAGCGCCACGCGCCCGCGCAGCCGGCCGCTGCCGACATAGTCCTCGGCACCACTGTCCGGCTGCGGCCGCATGGCGGCCTCCAGGCCCGGCTGGCGTGGCTGGTGCTGGGGCGGGATGCTGGTCGGTGTGGACATGGCTGGCTCCTGTCTGCGTGGCCGCATTACGGCCCTTGCAGGTGCCGCGCAAGTTCCATGCCGCAAGCGGCGAGCCCACGCCGCGCCGCAGTTCGCGCGTCGTGGCCACGGCCCGCCGCCATGGCCGGCACGCCGCCCGCAAACCTTACATCGCCCGGCAATCCTTACAGCGCGCCATGCGCGACAGCCAGCATGGCCTCGCCCGCGCACCGGGGCACGGATATTGCGGCCATTGCAGGCATGAACGTCACCGGCCCGGCGTGCCTGCGGCAGTTGCCGCACCGGCCTGCCGCACCAGGCAGTGCGGCGGAGGACGCCCGGGCCCCACAGCCAGGAGGCAACCATGTTCAACTTCCGTAACGAGCGCAGCCGCAGCGGCCCCCGCAGCGGCACCGAAACGCAGCGCCGCGAGCGCGGCCCGGCGCAACGGATGCGCGACCAGGACCAGGGCCGCGGCTCGGAGGACTGGGGACAGGAATGGGGTGAGGACTGGCGCGGCGACAGCAGCAGCCAATCCGCTCCGGCGGGCCGCGACAGCGAGTCCGCGCGCCATGGCGGGCCGTGGTACCAGCAGGACACGCCTGCCGGCCAGCGCCGCGGTAGTTGGGGCGAACAGGGCTATGGCGCGGCCGACACAGGCGGCACCGGCCATCCGTACAGCAGCGGCTACGGTGGCTACCGGCCGGCCCCGCAGGACAGCGGCTACCGCAGCGAAGAACGCGAATCGGGCTATGGCTACCGCGATGAAGACCGCTTCGGCCCGCGCGGACGCCGCAGCGAAGCGGACGACCCGCGCCGGCCTGGCCGTGCCTGGCACGGTGAAGAAGACTGGGGTGAACGCGGCGGCCGCGCCATGCACTGGCGCGAAGGCATGGAACGCGACCGCGCGCAGCGCGCCGGCCAGCCCAGCTATGGCGGCGGCTACTTTGGCGACGCCGGCAGCGGTGGCCAGTCGTACAGCGGCGGCCAGCGTGTGTACCCGGATGATCCGGGCTACCGGCGCTACGCGCCTTATGCAGCGCAAGCGGGAGCGCCAGGCGGCCAGCGCGGGCGCCGTCCGGTTGGCCCCAAGGGCTACCGCCGCACCGATGAGCGCGTACGCGAGGATGTGTGCGAACGCCTGGCGATGAACCCGTATGTCGATGTCGGCGACGTCAGCGTGGAAGTGGCCAACGGCGTGGTGACGCTGGACGGCACCGTGCGCGAGCGCCGCGAGAAATACGTGATCGAGGACATTGCCGATGCTGTGTTCGGCGTCACCGAGGTGGACAATCGCCTGCGCGTACAGCGCCAGCCAGGCGCCGCGTGGGCGGCCGGCTCAGAGGTCGGCGGCGACGATGCCGCCGGCACGGCGGCTCCGGGGACCTCGCCCGAGCGCACGCTGAACAAGAGCTGATGCGCCCATGCGTCGCCAGCCTCGCAAGCTGCGCCCCGGCAGCAAGCTGATGGTGCCGCTGGATGCCCTGCGTCCCACCCAAATCACGGTAGGCGGCTACCACGTCGCGCAGAAGGTCCATGTCACCCGGCGCGTGCCGCCGGAACGCCGCGCCGCGTTCCTGGACCGGCACCGCGTACACCTGGTGATCGGTCCGGAACAGGCCCTGTACGTGGTCGATCACCATCACTGGGTGCGCGCATGGCACGATCTCGGGCTCACCCATGTGCCGGGCCTGGTGCGCGCCGACCTGAGCGACATGAACGTGCCGGCGTTCTGGCGCCACATGGTGGCCGAGCATATGGTCCACCCTTACGACGAGCACGGGCGCCGCCGTCCGCTGACGGAATTGCCCGGCGGCATCCACGACATGCGCGACGACCCGTATCGCAGCCTGGAGGCCTTCGTGCAGCTGGCCGGCGGCTATCGCAAGGTCAAGACCGCCTACATGGATTTTCGCTGGGCCGACTACTTCCGCCGCCACGTGGCGGGCCCGTTCGATACCACGCATCACTTTGCCATCGCGCTGGCGCAGGCGTTCCGGCTGGCGCACGCAGCGGGCGCGCGCGGCCTACCGGGCTATATCGGCTCATTGGGGTGCTGAGCGGGTTCAGCCGTCTTTGCCTGCTGTCAGCGACACGCTATTGCGCGCCGGATGCCGTTGCCGGGGCGCTGGCGGACTCGGCGAGCGGCATGCCCGGTTCGTCGGCCGGCACCTGCGGCGCGGGCGGCTCCGCGCGTTCGGCGCTGACCGGGCCGGCGCGCGCGACGGTAATCATCTCGCGCAGCCAGTTGACCAGCAGGCTGCTGTAGGCGCGCTGGCTTTCCTCTTCCGTCAGGCCGTGGTCGGCCCCCTTGATCACGCGGTAGGTCATGGAGCTGGCGTGCACGCAGGCATCCACGTAGCTCATCACCGCGGCGTGCGGCACCACCTGGTCGTGCTCGGATTCAATCACCAGCACGTCGCCGGCAAATTCCGCGCAAGCGCGCAGGGCTCGGTTGCTCTCGGGCGGCACCACGCTGCGACGGTAGGCCACCAGGTCCTGTTCGCGATGCAGCTGGCGCTTGGGCAGTTCCCAGCCCGAGTCCATGTACAGCGCCGGCGCGCGGAACGCCATCCAGCGCACCTGGCGCAGCGTGCTCAGCAACGCAGCCAGGTAGCCGCCGTAGCTGCTGCCCACCACCGCGATGGCGTTGCGGTCCACTTCGGGCTGGCGGACCAGCACATCGTAGGCGGCCACCACGTCGGCCAGGTTGCGCATGCGGCTGACCGTCTCGTATTGCGCCTGGGTCCCGGCGTGCCCGGTCAGGTCGAAGGTCAGGCAGACACAGCCCAGCCCCGCCACCTTGCGCGCGCGGGCCAGGTACTGCTGCTGGCTGCCGCCCCAGCCATGGACGAACAGCACGCCCGGCAGCCTGGTCTGCGGGCTGATCAGGGTGCCGGCAATGGTGCCGCCTTCGCTTTGTATCTGCACTAGGTCTTCATGCGTTGCCATCGGATTCAGGCTCCAGTCGTGCGTATTTGGTCAACGGACCGGCGTGCCGGTCCTCTCCCTGGAAGTAGATCTCGGCGTCGTCCGGCACGCGCACGCCCTTGCCATAGACCTCGCGCGTGGCAGCCACCACGCGGGTGCGGCGCGGATCCTCGAGCAGCGCGGCCAGCGCCGCCAGCTCGGCGCCGGTCGCGCCGCCCACCCGCCAGGACTGTTCCAGCACGCCCCCAAGCACTTGCCCGTGGCCGGCGCTGCCCGCGGGCGGGCCGAAGGCGACGTCGTAGTTGCAGCGAGAAAGCACCATGCCCCCGGCATCGCCATAGCAGGCCAGCGCGGCTTCGTGGTACACCATCGCGGCCCGCACCGCGGCCAGCGTGCGGGCGTCGAACGGATGCTGCAGCAGCGCCTCGAGGCCGCCGCGCACCATCGTCAGCGTGGAGCCGCCATAGACCTTCTGCCCGTGGTTGTTGGCAGTGAGCCCTTGCGTGCCGCAATAGCTGGCCCGCAGGCCCGCCAGCTCCACCTGCCCCACGCTGTAGGTCTGCGGCGCGTCCAGGTCGCGCTCCGCCACCAGGCCATGGGCTTGCACCACATCGGGCGCCATCGCGGCGAGCGCCTCGTCCAGCGAGCGTTCGTCGTGGACCACGCGCTGGCCCAACCCGCCGATGCCGCACGGTTCCTTCAGCCGTACTGGCCCCAGCGCCAGCAGGCGCATTGCCGCAATCCGCGCATCGCTGAGCGTGAAGGCGGTAAAGCCCGGCAGCGTGGCGCCCACTACGCGCCGCACAAAGTCCTCGGACCAGCCCCGCGGCGCTGCGGCGCCGGGCGCCACCAGGCCGTGCGTGATCGCCTTGGTGGCCACGAAGGCGTAGGGCACCACCCCGCCAAACAAGTCGCCCGCGTCCCGCACGCCGAGGTCCTGCGCCAGCGTACGACCTACCAGAGTCTGCGCGGGCACCAGGTATGGCGCAGGCAGCCCCGCATCCGGCGCGGAGTAGGGGCCTGCAAAGGAAAAGCCCGCGATGTCAGCGACCTTGCGGGCAATATTGGCAAGGGTCGTGCCGAGGTGGCTGTCGGCCTTGCCCAGGGACTCGCAACCGTAGACCATCACCGCGCGGCTGCGTGCCGGCGGGTTGCCCGGGGCAGCGCGTTTTCGATGCGTTGACTTGCTCGGTTCGGACACGGGCGGCTCCTTGCTGGTAGCTCTCGCTCGATGGCGTGGGAGGGGCCGCATGGGCTAAGAGCTGGGCGCCACGGTGGGTGAGCGGCTCCCGGCATCGCTGCCGGCCAGCCGGCGCCCGCGCGCTGCGCGCGCCTGCCGCTTGGCGGCGTGGTTCTCGCGCGCCTCGTCCAGCGAATGGCTCGACTTGATACCGTCTTCCTTGTCAGCCAGCTCGGCCAGGTGGCGATAGAAGGTCACCAGCTGGCGCAGTTCTTCCTCATCCAGGTCCTCGATCGACACCAGCATATTGCTGGCTTCGCGGTGCGAGGCGAGAAGTTCATTGAGCTTCAGGTGGACCGCGACCGCGTCCTTGTTCTGGCTCTGCTGGATCAGGAACACCATCAGGAAGGTGACGATGGTGGTGCCGGTATTGATGACCAGTTGCCAGGTTTCGGAATAGGCAAACAGTGGGCCGGTGATGGCCCATGCGGCTATCACGGCGACGGCCAGCACGAATGCGACGGGCGATCCGGCCTGGCGTGTGGCGGCGCCGGCGAAGCGGTCAAAGGCATGCAGCACGCCATGCTTGCTGGACCCGGTGCGATGGCTAACGCCTGGCGGGATTGGGCTGGAATTGTTCATTGTTGCGCTCTCATGGAGTGTGGATGTTTGGAATGGCCTTCATGTGGTTGGTTTAGGGTGTTTGGCGGGCGTGGGTGGTTTTGGCTTTGCGCCATGCGGTCGCTAGTCGCTCTTGGCTCTTTAGCTTTACAAAAAGTAACCAAAAAACGCGTCGCCTATGCGGCTGGCAATCAATTACGCGGCGTTGGTCATATGGGCGGCGGTGCTTGCCGTTTTGGTCGCGGTTCGACCCTGCTAACGCCATGTGAGTGTGGGACAGTGCCTGCGATAACCGGCTTTTGAACGATCCCCAAGTCGGGCGGTGGCCCGCGCTCTCGAGCGATATCGCATCAACGCCTTCGGCTGCGCTTCGCGCAAGCGCCCAATGACCGTCAGCGCATTTTGGGCCAGCGCAGCAGCCGTAGGCGTCCCCGCGATGCCGCTTGCAGCATGCGGCCTACGCCCTGCATGGGGATCGTTCAATAGTGGGTTAACGGAGGCACTGTCCCACACTCACATGGCGTAGCAGGGTCGAACGGGCACCCAAGCCTAACGGCAAGCACCACCGTGTGAACCACCAACGCCGTGGAATTGATTGCCAGCCGCTCAGGCGACGCGTTTTTTGGTTACTTTTTGTCGCTCGGACAAAAAGTGACTCGCCGGCTACGCCGGCGAAACAGCGACGCCCGCCAAGAACGACAAGCAGCCGCATGGCGCAAAGCTAAAGAGCCCAAGAGCCATACCCCACCTTCCCCCTCACCTCCTCCTCTCATCCCAAGGGTCATACCGATCCGCCTCCCAATAAGGCGAAATCCCGTAATACTGGTGAATGCTGGTAGCCCACTGCGAATCCGCCATGCTGGGCCAGTGGTCCTTGTCAAACCCCGGCGCGGCCTTGAGCCGGTCCCTTTCAACACCAAGCACAAAACACTTGCGCCGCGTGTCGAGCGTGAGCGCCGACCACGGCAAGGCGAAGAGCTTTTCGCCAATGCCAAGGAAGCCGCCCATGGCCAGCACTGCGTAGGCCACGCGCCCGCCCAGCACGTCGATCATGATGTGGTCGATGGTGCCGATATCATCGCCAGCGGGGTCAACCACCTTGTTGCCCTCAAGCGTGTCGGCTGCCATCACGAACGGGCCGGGACCCGGGGAATCGCGGTCGATGCCGCCGACGATGGATGCACCGTGCGGCGGCCGTTCTTCAGGGGGTTCAGGTTGGACTCGGGTCATGGCTATCTCCGTTTGGCGGGCTGCGGCGCAGGGCACTGAGCCGCCGCGCCGCGGCACCTGGACTTCAGGGTTGCGGACATGCGCTTCAGCGCTTCGTGGCCGACCCCTTGCGCTGGCTGGCCGGCTTGGCGCCCACGGGCTGCTTTTCGCTGCCCCGCTTGAGCTTCCAGTCGACGTCGTCGCGCGCGGTCTGCGTCTTCTTCTCAGCGTGCATGGCTGCACTCGGCGAGATCGGGTCGCTGGCCGGGAACGTCATCTCCAGTGAGTCGTCCACGGCGGCCTGGTAGGTCTTGGCTTCCTTGCCCCGTTGCTTGTCGCCGGCGACGGCCTTGCTGCCTGCGCCGGCCTTGCCTGCGGATGGCCCGCTCATGCGGGCAGCCCGAGACTTGTCGGATTTCGCGCCGGACGGCTTGTGAGCAACCTGCGCGGCCTTGTCGGATTTGCGGCTGGCTTTGGGCATGGTTGTACCCTCCTTGGTTGGGTCATTCATCCATGCAAGGCGCGGGCCAGAAACGGGAGAGGCCAGCAGAGCGGCCGGGAGCGGTGCGGGCGCTGCCGTAACGCCGCGGGGGCGGCGAGTGCGGCAAAGGCCGGCCGGCAAGCGCTACGCGTAGCGCATGCGACATGCCGGTAAAAACTACATCAATGCGCCGCGCCGCGTCAGGCCTGCATGTGGCGCGGGAACCTGACAACAATGCAGACGCTGATCCTGTCACTATCGCAGCCATCGCTTTCCGCGCTCAGCGCCGCCCCGTGCATTTCCACCATGCGGCGCGTCAGCAGCAGCGCGCTGCTCTGCCGGGCCGGGGTCGCACCGTCCGGTGCCGCCCGGCGCCCGAAGAAATCGGTCAGCGCGGCCAGCCGGCTGGCGCTGCGCTGCTGGTCCAGCGGCGGGCTCTCGGTGATGCGCAGCTTCACGTGATCCGGCTCGCTGAAAACATGCACGGCGACCGAGCCGCCGGCCGGCGCGCGCCAGATGCAGTGCACCAGCAGGTGCCGCAGCAGCGGGGCCAGCCGCACGGCGTCGCCATCGATCAGGTAGGCCGATTCGGACGATTCGACCGTACCGTCGGTGGCGACCGGTGACAGCAGCACGCCCCGGGCTTCGGCCGCGGGGCGACGGTCGGCGACGGCCTGGGCCGTGAGCGCCAGCAGGTCCAGGCGCTGCCAGCGCGGTGCGCCCTCGTCGGCCAGCAGCCGCACGGCTTCTTCCATCTCCTCGATCAGCGCCAGCTGCTGCTGCGTGCCGGAACGAATGCCGTCCAGCGCGCGCTGCGCGGGCGCCGGCGTGGTATCGAAGGCGCGGTCCAGCACGTAGGCCCAGCTCTGGATCGCGTTCAGCGCGGAACGCAGGTCATGCGCCGATTGCTCGATCAGCGCGCTCACCTCTTGCACGCTGCGCACGGCAGCGGCTGGCGAAGAAAGCGGAGCGTCCGGCATCGCGGACTGCGCGGGTTGCTGCGTCATGTGCGGCTCGGCATTGGCACGTCCCCGGCCGCATTGGCCGGGCTGGATGCATTGGACGGAAGCAAGAAACGTGCTGCACAGGGCGCTGCGGTCCGCAGGCACCGGCGCAATCCCCGCAAACGCAGGCACTGGCTCGCGCCGTCAGCCGGTAGCCGACGATCCGGTGTCGTTGCGCGAGGCGCGCAGCCACTCTGGCAATTCGCCGCGCGCGGCATAATCTTCCAGCCGGTTGTACAAAGTCTTCAGGCTGATGCCGAGGATCTCGGCCGCGTGCTTCTTCACGCCGGCGCATTGCTCCAGCGTGGCGAAGATCAGCTGCCGGTCGGCATCGGCCAGGGACATGCCCACCGGCACCGACACCACCGCCGCGCCCGGCGCCTGCGTGGCCGCGACCTGCAACGGCACCTGCACCTCGGTGATGAGATCGTCGTCGGACATGATGAAGGCGCGCTGCACGAAGTTGCGCAGCTCGCGCACATTGCCGGGCCAGGCGTGCAGGCGCAGGCTGTCCAGCACATTGGGCGCGAAGCGGCGCCGGGTGCCCTGCTCGGCATTGAGTTGCTCCAGCATCAGGTTGGCGATCTGGATCACGTCGTCGCCGCGCGCGCGCAGCGGCGGCAGTTCTACCGGGAACACGTTCAGCCGGTGGAACAGGTCCGCGCGCAGCTTGCCGTCGGCCACCGCATCTTCGGGGTTGCGGTTGGTGGCGGCCAGCACGCGCACATCGGCATGGCATTCGCGGTTGGTGCCCACGCGCATGAAGGTGCCGGTCTCCAGCACCCGCAGCAGCTTGACCTGCAGCTCGGCGGGCATCTCGGTGATCTCGTCCAGGAACAGGGTGCCGCCGTCGGCGCGCTCGAAATAGCCCTTGTGCTGGCGGTCCGCGCCGGTAAAGCTGCCGCGCTCGTGGCCGAACATCTCGCTTTCGATCAGCGTGGGCGAGATCGCGCCGCAGTTGACCGCCAGGAACGGCTGGCGCCGCCGCGACGAGAGCTCATGCACGGTCTGCGCGGCCAGTTCCTTGCCGGTGCCGCTTTCGCCGATCAGCAATACCGTGGCTTCAGTCGGCGCCACGCGCGCGAGCTGGTCGTAGACCACCTGCATCACTTCGGAACTGCCCATCAGCCGGCCAAAACGGCCGTAGCGGCGCAACTCGCCGCGCAGCGAATGGATCTCGGCGCGCAACTCGCCGGTGGTGGCCAGGCGCCTGAGCACGGTCTGCAGCCGCGCCACGTTGATGGGCTTGACCAGGTAATCGGTGGCACCAGCGCGCAGCGCTTCGACCGCGCTTTCGACGCTGGCATAGCCGGTCGTGAGGATCACTTCGACGCCCGAGGCGCCAACCTCGTCGAACAGCTCCATGCCGTTGCCGTCCGGCAGGCGCAGGTCGGCCACGATCGCCTCCGGCATGCGCCAGCCGATCTGCAGCCGTGCCTCGCGCAGGGTGCCGGCGGTGGCGGAACTGAAGCCTTCCATGGCCACGATCTCGGCTAGCGCGGCACATGCGTTTTCGTCGTCATCGACAATCAGGATGTGGGGCATACGATCCGTCAGTGAGACCTATTGGAAACTTGGGCGAAATCCACTGGCACCTGCGTTCGCGCGCCACGGCGGCCATTGCTGCCGGGCTCAGGACGCCCGCCGGCGCGCTCCATGCGAGGCGTGGCGCGACGGGCACAGGGGCGGCAAGGATTTCGACTGCGACATGGTCAGCCGGTTGCACAAGTCCACTGCGTAATCCCAGTCTAAGCGCGGGCGGGCACGGTCGTTGCCGGTGTCCGTCTGACACAGCTGTCGGATGTTTCCGCGCGGGGTTGTGCATCTATGGCAAGCCACTGCGCCAAAGGCTAGCATAGGAACTTCCCACGACAAGCCCGATCTCGACCGAGGCCTTCATTGTGCCCGTGACCGCCAGCACACCGCGGCGCAGCAACGCCGCTCCCTCTGGCCAGCCCGCCAGCCACGCCGCCAGCCTATCCGAGCAGGCGCGCGAGGCCGCGCCGCGCCGCGCCATCCCTTCGCAGGTCTCGCTGCTGTGGGAAAGCGCGTCGCCCGTCATGCAGCGCTTGCTGGCCCAGATCGAGCGCGTAGCGCCCACCGATGTCACCATGCTTGCGGTAGGCGAAAGCGGCTCCGGCAAGGAAGTGGTGGCACGCGCGGTGCATGAGCGCAGCGCGCGCCGCAAGGGCCCCTTCATCGCGGTCAACTGCGGCGCGATCCAGCCCACGCTGATCGAATCAGAGCTGTTCGGCCACGAGAAAGGTGGATTTACCGGCGCGATCGAGCAGAAGGCGGGCTACTTCGAGCAGGCCCATGGCGGCACGCTATTTCTCGATGAAGTCACCGAAATGCCGCTCGACATGCAGATCAAGTTGTTGCGGGTGCTGGAAGGCCGCACCTTCCACCGCGTCGGCGGCGACACGCCCATCACCACGGACGTGCGCATCCTGGCAGCCACCAACCGCGACCCGGTCGAGGCAGCGCGTGCCGGCCAGTTGCGGGAAGACCTGCTGTACCGGCTGGCCGTGTTCCCGCTGCATATCCCGCCGCTGCGCGACCGGCCCGATGATATCGTGCCGCTGGCACGTCACTTCCTGGCCGAATACAACGCCATGGAGCGCACCGACAAGGCCTTCTCCGCCGCCTCGCTGGAGCGGCTGGTGCGCTATGACTGGCCGGGCAATGTGCGCGAGCTGAAGAACGCGGTCTACCGCGCCTTTATCCTGGCGGACAAGGTCGTGGAAATCGGCAACCCCAACCTGGCCACGCAGCCGCCGCGACCCACCACGGTGGACGGTGTGGTCAGCGTGCGCGTGGGTACCACGCTGGCCGACACCCAGCGCGAGATCATCATGGCCACTTTGGCGCGCTTTGACGGCGACAAGCGCCAGGCCGCGCGCGCGCTCGGCATCAGCCTGAAGACGCTGTACAACCGGCTGGACGCCTACCGTTCCTTGTAAGGCGCCGGCGCGGCCAGCACGCGCGACAGGGCCTCGATCGCCAGCGGCTTGGTCAGGTACGCATGGAAGCCGGCCAGTTCGCTGCGCCGCTGGTGTTCAGCAGTGCAGCGCCCGGTCAGCGCCAGGAACTGCACCGAGCGCGGGCCGCACGCCTGGCGCAATGCCGGCAGGACGTCAAAGCCCGACATTTCGGGCATCTCCAGGTCGAGCAGCACGCAATCCGGGCGGAATTCGGCGACCATGTCCAGTGCCTGCTGGCCGCCATGGGCCGCGCGCGCCTCATGGCCGAGCAGGCCCAGCAGCTCGGCCATGCTGTCGGCTGAATCGGCATTGTCGTCCACCACCAGCACGCGCCGTCGCGGCACCGGCCCCCGCGGCGGCGTGGCGGCCTCGCGCCGGCGGGCGGTGGCGCGCGGCAGGATCACGGTGAAGGTGCTGCCCTTGCCCGCGCCACCGCTGTCGGCCTGGATCGCGCCGCCGTGCGCCTCCACCACGGCCTTGGCCAGTGCCAGCCCGATGCCCAGGCCGCTGCGGCTGTCGGCGTCGCCCTCCTGCGCGAACAGGTTGAAGATGCGGTCCAGCGCCGCCGGCGCGAGACCCCGGCCGGTATCCGACACGGCGGTGATCACGCGCGCTGGCTCCACGCTCACGTGCACGCTGACGGTGCCGCCGCGCGGGGTGTACTTGACCGCGTTGCTGAGCAGGTTCAGCAGCACCTGCCCCAGCCGCGCGGCATCGGCGCGCACGTAGGGCGAGCTTGCCGGCAGCGCCACCACGAGCTGCTGGCCGGCCGCCTCCAGCGCCGGGCGGATTGCTTCGATGCTGGTGGTCACCACGTCGTTGTACGAGGTTGGCGTCAGTTCCATCTTCAGCTTGCCGGCGGTCACGCGGCCCACGTCGAGCAGGTCATTCACCAGCCGCTCCAGTTGATGCAACTGGCGGTCGATGATCCCCGCGCAGCGGCCCACGCGCGTGTCGGCATCCGGGGTCAGCGCGATCACTTCCACCGCGTTGCGCACCGCCGCCAGCGGATTGCGCAGTTCATGCGCCAGGATGGCCAGGAACGATTGCAGCCGGCGGTTGCCGGCCTCGAGCGTTTCCAGCCGCAGCGCATCGCTCAGGTCGCGGGCAGTCCACAGCAGGCTGGTCGGGCAGCCGGCGGCGTCGCGCACCAGCACCATGCGCGTATGGCAACGCACCACCGAGCCGTCCTTGCGTGCCACGCGCTCGTCGCCGGCCCACTGGCCGCAGGCGTGCGCGGCTTCCAGCGCCGCGCGGTCGCGCCCCGCGGCGGCATCCTGGCGGGAATAGAGCAGTGCCTGCGGCTGGCCGACTGCTTCGGCCTCGGCGTAGCCGGCCAGGGCCTGCGCGCCGACGTTCCAGGTGCGGATGGTGCCGTCCAGGTCAAGGTCGCACACCGCGGTGCCGGGCAGGTTTTCGGCCAGCAGGCGCAGCCGGGTATCGGCCAGCCCGGCGTGCTCGGATGCGGCCTGCTGCACGGTAATGTCGCGGCACGACACGATAAAGCCGGTGGCCTGGCCCGCTGCGGACTCTCCGGACAAGGCATCGGCATGCTTGAGCGCCGCGCCCGGCTCGTCGGTCGCGCCAATGGCCCGCATGCGGCAGGACGCCTGCAGCAGGCTGCCGTCGCGCCGCACGCGCCAGCCCTGGTCGCGCGCGCTGCCGCCAAGTGCGGCCGCCTGCAGCCATTGCTGCGGCAGGCCGGCAGCGACATCTTCAGGGCGATGCAGGCAGGAAAAGTGACGGCCGGTGATTTCCCCGGCGCTGTAGCCGAACACGCGCCGCGCGGCATTCGGCCACATTGCAATGCACCCGCGCGCATCGGTCTCGAACACGGCGCAGTCTTCCACCGCGTCGAGCAGGCGCCCGTACCGTGCCGCCAGCGGGACGCCGGCATCGTCCACCCTGGTGCCGTCCGGCTCGCCGACGGGTGACGCACGGACACCTTTTGCCGCTCGCGGCTCGGACATGAGCACACCTTCTGTGTGATGGGGTGAAGCCAGCAGGCCCCGTGCGCGGGCGGCCTGGCGGCGCCGCGAGGCGGAGGGCCGAATGCCCGCAAATGCGGGCATCCGAGTCAATGATAGGTGTTCGCGGCCCATGCGCCACCAATGTGCGCGGCACCGGACAGCAGGGTCTGTTCCATATGGGAACAGACCTTAGCGCTTGTGCCGCAACTGGTACACCGCGGCAACCGCGGCTGAGGCGCCCACCACCAGTGCAGTGGCCAGCATCGGGTGGCGCGCCGTGGTGGTGTAGGGGCAGGATTGCAGCGCGTTGTGGCTGCCGCTGCGTTCCTGCAGGCCGCTGCCGCTGCCATACAGCGCGTTGTCCTCGAGCGGACCCGCGGGGTGGTGCGTCTGTTGCGCGCGGCCCATGAAGCGGCGCATGAAGCGGTCGAAGGTGTGCGGCGCATGGTACGCCGCGGCCGAGAACGCCTTGGCGGCCGCACCGACGAAGAGCTCGCGGCGCGGGTTCGCGGCGGCAAACAGGATTGCGTCAGCGGCCAGCGCCGGGTCATACAGCGGCGGCGGCAGGCGCGGCTCGACATCGAGGAAATTCTTGGCGTGCATCGCCAGCGGCGTTTCCAGTCCGGCAGGCTTGATCAGCGTCACGCTGACCGGCGCCTGCTCCTGCTCCAGTTCCAGCCGCAGCGAATCCGTAAAGCCCTTGATCGCGTGCTGCGAGGCCGCGTAGGCGCTCTGCAGCGGTAGTGGGCCGTCCGCCGCCTCGCTGCCCATGTTGATGATGGCGCCGCCGTGCTCGCGCAGGTGCGCGGCCGCCGCCAGCGAGCCATGCACGGTGCCCCAGTAGTTGGTATCGAACAGCCGCCGCTGGTCTTCCAGCGGCACATCGCAATGGCGCCCGAAGATGGTCACGCCGGCGTTGTTGATCCAGGTATCGAAGCCGCCGAAGCGCTCGATGGCAGCCTGCGCCACCTTGCCAACCTCTTCATGCTTGCCGACATCGGCCACCACGGTGATGACTTCATTGCCATGCTCGCGCAACTCTTCGGCCAGCTGGTGCAGCGAACCCTCGCTGCGCGCCACCAGCACCAGCCGTGCGCCCTGCTGCGCCGCCTTGCGCGCCGTCACCAGGCCCACGCCGCTGCTGGCACCGGTCAGGACGATGACCTGCGAGCCAATGTTCTTCAGGGTTGGTTTCATCGCCGCTTCCTCCTCGGGGTGGCCCGGCACGGTGCCGGGCATGCCGCTGGGGAGTCGCAAGGAGCGTTCCTGTCCGGCCCTGCTCTGGGCGGCGGCGCCACGGCGGGCGGGCCGCCGCAGATTTACAACGCCCGGTAAGAACCACATGTCGCTACGCGCGCATGGGTTGCCACAGCGCACTGTAGGACGGGCGCCGATTTCAGCGGCGGCATGTGCTGCCTAAGCTGGAGACATCCCACGTAACCGGCGACAGCCATGGCCAAGACCACGCGACCGACAGCGCCACAGGATCCAGGCAAACGCCGCGCCTTAGCAAAAGCCGCCGGCAAGCACACGGGCAAGCGCGCCAGCACGGCGCGCCCGGCGGCACGCGGCGCGCCAGCCGCCAAGGCCGCCCCCGCTGCGCTCGATAAATACCGCCGCATGCGCGACTTCGGCGCCACGCCGGAGCCCGCCGGCGGCGCCGCGCGCACCCGCGGCAAGCCGCGCAAGCGCGCCGGCGAGCTGTCCTTCGTGATCCAGAAGCACGCGGCGCGTCGGCTGCACTATGACTTTCGCCTTGAGCTTGGCGGCACGCTGAAAAGCTGGGCCGTGCCCAAGGGCCCGAGCCTGGACCCTGCCGACAAGCGCATGGCCATCCATGTCGAGGACCACCCGCTGGACTACGCCGGCTTCGAGGGCGTGATCCCGGCCGGCCACTACGGTGCCGGCACGGTCATCGTCTGGGACCGCGGCACCTGGTTGCCGGTGGGCGATGCCGAGGCCGGCTACCGCGCCGGCAAGCTGAAGTTCGAGCTGCGCGGTGAAAAGCTGCACGGCCACTGGACCCTGGTGCGCATGCACGGCAGCCGGCAGAAGGAGCAGGACGCCTGGCTGCTGATCAAGGAGCGCGACGAGACCGCCGTGCCGGCATCGGAGTTCGACGTGGTCGAGGCCTTGCCGGACAGCGTGCTGGGCGGCACGCAGCGCAAGCCTGCGGCAAAGCGCGCAAAGACCGCCCAGCCGCCTGACGAAGCCGCACCAGATGCGCGCAGCACGGCGAAGTCCCTGAAGCCGCCGCGCGGCGCGCCGCGCGCGGCCTTGCCGCTGGCGCTGGCGCCGCAGCTGGCCACGCTGGTGGAACAGCCTCCGTCGGACGCGCAGGCCTGGCATTACGAGATCAAGTTCGACGGCTACCGGCTACTGGCCCGCATCGCCGGCAAGGATGTGCGCCTGTTCACGCGCCAGGGCCACGACTGGACCAGCAAGCTGCGTGCGCTGGCGCGCGACGTCGGCACCCTGGGCCCGCCCGACGGCTGGCTCGATGGCGAGATCGTGGTGCTCGACAAGCATGGCGCGACCGACTTCCAGGCGCTGCAGAACGCCTTCGATACCGCGCGCGTCGAGGCCATCCAGTACTTCGTGTTCGACCTGCCCTACTTTGCCGGCCATGACCTGCGCAAGGTGCCGCTGGTGGAGCGCCGCGCCCTGCTGCGCCGGATCTTCGCGCACAACACCTCGCCGCGCCTGCAGTTCAGCGAGGACTTCGAGGCCAGCCCTGCCGACATGCTCGAGGCAGCCTGCCGCATGAAGCTTGAAGGCGTGATCGGCAAGCGCGCCGACGCCAGCTATGTCAGCGCGCGCACCAATACGTGGATCAAGCTGAAATGCACCTTGCGCCAGGAGTTCGTGGTGGCGGGTTTCACCGACCCGAAGGGCAGCCGCGCCGGCATCGGCTCATTGCTGCTTGGCGTGCACGACAGCGGCGGGCGGCTGCGCTACGCGGGCAATGTCGGCACCGGCTTCGACACGCGCACCCTGGCTGCGCTGCGCACGCAGCTGGACGCGTTGCGCACCGATTCCGCGCCCTTTGAGAGCGTGCCGGCAGGCGTGAAAGGGCACTGGGTGCGGCCAAAGCTGGTGGCCGAAGTCTCGTTCGGCAGCTGGACCCGCGAAGGCCGCGTGCGCCATGCCGTCTTCCACGGCCTGCGCACCGACAAGCCCGCGCGCGCGGTGTCGGTGGAGCGGCCGGCAACGCCGGCAGCCAAGGGCAAGCCGGCGCCAAAAGCAGCAAAGCACACCGGGACACAGCCGAAGGCCGGCACCGCCGCAAAGCGTGCAACCGCCGCCGGCGGCAAAGTCGCGATCAGCCATGCCGGGCGCGTCATCGACACAGCATCCGGCCTGACCAAGGGCGACCTGGTGCGCTACTACGAACGCGCCGCACCACTGATGTTGCCGCACCTGCGCGGGCGTCCGATCGCGATGGTGCGCGCGCCGTCGGGCGTGGGCGGCGAGCAGTTCTTCCAGCGCCATGGCGACACGCTGCGGGTGGACGGCCTCAACGTGCTTGATTCGGGCCTGTGGCCCGGGCATCCCGCGCTGCTGGAAATCGCGTCAGCCGAAGCGCTGGTGTCCGCGGCACAGCTCAACGTGGTGGAGTTCCACACCTGGAACGCCAGCAAACGCAGCCTCGACCGCCCCAACCGGATCGTCTTCGACCTGGACCCGGGCGAAGGCGTGCCCTGGGCACAAATGCAGGAAGCCGCCACGCTGATGAAGGCGCTGCTCGATGAACTCGGCCTCGCCAGCTTCCTGAAGACCAGCGGCGGCAAGGGGCTGCACGTGGTGGTGCCGATCACGCCGCGCGCGGGCTGGGACGAGGTGAAGGCGTTCGCGCATGACGTGGTGCGCCATGTCGCCAAGACCATTCCGCAGCGCTTCGTGGCCAAGAGCGGGCCACGCAACCGCGTTGGCAAGATTTTCATCGATTACCTGCGCAATGGCGTCGGTGCCACCACAGCGGCGGCATTCTCGGCGCGGGCACGCCCGGGGCTGGGCGTGTCGATGCCGGTGTGGTGGGAAGAACTCGATACCCTGCAAGGCGCGGCGCAGTGGACCGTCGCCAATGCGGGCCCAAGGCTCGACGCCCTGGCCGCCGACGACCCATGGGCGGACTACGCCGACACCCGGCAGGCGATCACGCGCGCCGCTGCGCGACTGGCTCGCACCGGCTAGCCATCCCGCCCGTTCTGCCGGATTCCGCAGCTAACGCCAAGCGGCACATTTCTTGCCGCATCCCGGTCATGGCACACGGCCCGGCGCACCCGCCGCGTGCGCCGCGTTGCACTGCTGCCAGTGCAGCGACGACATGGAGACGTGATGATGAGCCAACTCAGGATCGCCGCGAAGATTCGAGCCGCCGCCGCCGACGCCGCGCCACGCAACCGGCGCACCTTGCGTCACCTGCTGGTTTCCTGCGCAATGCTGTCCTTCGCCGCCAGCCCGGTGCAGGCACGCCTGCCGGCGCCAACGCCCGAGCAGCAGCAGGCCGCCGAAGCCAAGAAGACCAAGGAAGCCGAAGCGGCCAAACAGCAGGCCGACGCATTGGGCCGGGTCCAGGACCAGATCGCCGCGCGCTTTGGCAAGGGCGCCACCAGCAGCGGCGCCACTGAGGCCGGCAAGATCCCGCAGAAAGCTGCCGAAGCGACCGGCTCAACTGGACCGCACGGCGGCACCTCCCCCAGCGCCGAAGCGCATGGCGGCGAGGCGGCCCGCCACTGAAGCGCGCAACGCATGCCACGCCGTTCACTTGCGCGCTGCGTGCCGGGCGACGCCTGCCCGGCACGTCTCTTGCCACTGCCAGCGCAACAGCCTGGCACAGACCGCAGGCGTACTGATGCAAAAGGGGGAATGGCGATGGACGACTTCTGCACGCATGTAATAACTACAACCGGCAGCCGCGCCGGCGCGGCAAAGCTTGCAAGCGGTGCGGCGCGGCCGGCGCGGTTTTACACGGCGCCGCGGACCATCCCGGGCCTTGCCCCTGAGCAACCCTCCGCGGGCGCGCAAGCGCCTGTCAGCGTGATGCCATGAAGCCGCACGCCGCCAACCCGGCCCCGCTGATTCTGAATGTCGATGACCGCGAGGGGCCGCGCTACGTCAAGAGCCGCATCCTCCATCGCGGCGGGTATTCCGTGATCGAGGCCGCCAGCGGCCATTCGGCGCTGTCGCTGGTGCGACAGCATGCGCCCGTGCTGGTGCTGCTGGCAGCCCGCCTGCCCGATATCAGCGGGCTGGAAGTCTGCCGGCTGCTCAAGGCCGATCCACAGACCGCGCACACGCTGGTGCTGCTGACCTCGCCGGGGCTGGCGCAATCGCGCCAGCGCGCAGAGCTGCTGAACTGCGGCGCCGACGGCCACCTGGTCGAGCCTGCCGAGCCGGACGAGGTGTTGTCGAGGATCCAGGCGCTGCTGCGGCTGCGCGGTGCTGAGGACGCCTATCACCGCACTTCGCGGGCACTGCATGCGCATGAAGACATGTTCCGCCAGCTGGCCGAATCGCTGGCCGACGTGGTGTGGATCCTCGACCCGGCCGAGCCCCGCCTGCTGTTCGCCAGCCCCTCGCTCGCCGCGGTGTGCGGCGATACACCCGAGCAGCTGGTGCAAGCGCCGCGCCGCTGCCTGGAGCACGTGGCCCCGGCCGACCGGGCGCGCGTGGAAGCGGCCTTTGCCAGCATGCTGGGCGATGGCAGGCTGGACATCGAGTTCCGCCTGACGCGCCCGGACGGCGAGCTGCGCGATATCCGCGCGCAGGCGTTCCCGGTGCGCAGCGCGGAAGGCGCGCAGGCCGACGCCGGCGCGCCGCCGTCACGCATTGCCGGCACCTGCCAGGACGTGACGCTGCAAAACCGCGCCGAACGCGCGCTGCACGACGAGGAACGGCGCAAGGACCAGTTCCTGGCCATGCTGGCGCATGAACTGCGCAATCCGCTGGCGCCGCTGCGCAGCGCCGCGGACCTGTTGCAGCAGCTCTCGCCCTCGCGCGAGGACATGTTCCGCGCGCGCGACATCATCGGCCGGCAGCTGCACCACCTGACGAGGCTGGTGGATGAGCTGCTCGACATCTCGCGCTTCAACCAGGGCCGCATCACGCTGCGCGAGGAGCTGGTGGAACTGCGCACCGCGCTCAGTACCGCGGTGGAAGCCGTGCGCCCCACGATGGAGGCCTGCGGCCATACGCTGCGCCTGTCGCTGCCCGAGCAGCCCCTGCCGGTACGGGGCGACCTGGTGCGCCTGACGCAGATCTTCAGCAACCTGTTGCAGAACGCCGCAGCCTACACGCCCGCCGGCGGCCAGATCGCCGTCGATGCCAGTCTTGAAGACAGCGCGGCGGACACTGCGCCCGATGCCGCGTCCGGTGGCCGCGTTACCGTGCGCGTGCGCGACAACGGCGCCGGCCTGTCAGAGGCGCTGCAGCGGCAGCTGTTCGATCCGCTGGCCCCGCACGACGACGGCACCCAGCCAGAGCCGCTGCGCAGCGCGTTCCAGCAGGACGGTCCCGGTATCGGCCTGACGCTGGTGCAAAAGCTGGTGCGCCTGCATGGCGGCACAATCCGCGCCGACAGCCCCGGCCCCGGACAGGGCAGCACCTTCACGGTGACGCTGCCGCTGGAGCCATGGCAGAAGTGGCACCCAGGCTCCGGCCGCGCTGCGCCGCACCGCGGCGTGCCGCGCCGGATCATGGTGGTGGACGACAACCCTGACGCGCTCGAAGCCATGATGATGACGCTGCAGACGCTCGGCCATACGGTGGTGACCGCCGCCGACGGCCCCAGCGCGCTGGCGCGCGCCACCGACGCCCGTCCGGAGGTAGTGCTGCTGGACCTGGGCATGCCCGCCATGGACGGCTTCGAGACCGCGCGCCGGCTGCGCGCGCTGCCCGAGATGCGCGGCGCCACGCTGGTGGCGCTGACCGGCTTCGGCCAGCCCGAGGACCGCCGCCGCGCGCTGGAAGCCGGCTTCGACCAGCACCTGGTCAAGCCAGCCGACCTGGACGCGCTGACACGGCTGCTGGACGAACTCAGCGCGGGCCACCCCTAGCGCGGTTGCCAGTGCCGGCGGCCGATCCCATCCACCCTTGAACAAGGAAGCTCCGTGCATACCACGCCCGACCCCGACATCCCGCAGCGCAAGCCTGAAACCCCGCCGCCGGAACCTCCGCCGGGCCCGCCCGAACCGGTGGCAGATCCGCCTCCGGGCGATCTGCCGCCACCGCCGCCGCAACGTGCCCGTGCGGCTGGCAAAGGAGCCGTCACGTGTCACGCATCATCTGGAAAGGCGCCATAACCTTTGGCCTGGTCAACATCCCGGTGGTATTGCGGCCCGCGTCGCGCAGCCAGACGCTGGACCTGGACCTGCTGGACGTGCGCGACATGGCGCCGGTGGGCTACCAGCGCATCAACAAGAGCACCGGCAAGCCGGTCGACAAGGAACATATCGTCAAGGGCTACCAGTACGCCAAGGACGAATACGTGCTGCTGAACGAGGAAGACTTCCGCCAGGCCAATGTCGAGGCCACGCAGACGGTGGATATCGTCAGCTTTGTCGACGCGCAGAGCATCCCGCCGTACTACTTCGATACGCCCTACTACCTCGAGCCCGACAAGCGCGGCGAGCGCGGCTACGCGCTGCTGCATGAAACCATGCGCCGCACCGGGCGTGCCGCGCTGGCGCTGGTGGTGCTGCGCGCCCGCCAGCACCTGGCCGCGATGCTGGTGCACGGCGACGCGCTGGTGCTCAACACTATGCGCTTTGCCGACGAGGTGCTGCCCATCTCTGAACTGCGCCTGCCCAAGGCAGCCACCGGCAAACCCACCGGCGCGCACGCGCGCGAGATCGAGATGGCCACCAAGCTGGTCGACGACATGAGCGAAGACTGGGAGCCGGAACAGTACCGCGACAGCTATCGTGACGACCTGATGGCGCGCATCGAAGAAAAGATCGATTCCGGCAAGACCCACCAGCTGACCCCGCCTGCGGCAGAGGAAGAAGCGCCGCGCCAGGGCGCCAAGGTCATCGACATGGTGGCGCTGCTGCGCCAGAGCCTGGGCCAGCGCGGCAAGGAAGACAAGGAAGGCGCCGCGCCCGCGCGCCGCAAGACCCCTGCGCGGCATGCCGCCGCCAGTAAGCAGCCCGCTGCAAAGCGGGCTGCGACCCCGCCTGCCAAGCGCGCCAGCACTGCCGCCAAGACCAAGCGCGCACCGGCCAAGCGCGAGTCGCACGCGCCGGCCGCGCGCAAGAGTGCAGGCACTACGCGCAGGAAGCACGCGGCTTAGGCCGGCGCTGCGGTTCGCCAAATCCCGATGGGGTTCTCCCTCTCCCGCTTGCAGGAGAGGGAGCAATGTCTCAGCGCGACGACACCTTCAGGTTGTCATTGACCGACGTCACGCCCTCGACGCTGCGGATCGCGTCCAGCGCCATGTCGTGCTGCTGCTGGCTCGGCACCGTGCCGCTCACGTCGACCGTGCCCTGCTGGGTCTTCACATGGATGGCGGTGGACTTGAGGTCCTTGGTCGTGAGCAGCTTGGTCTTGATCTTGGTGGTGATGGCGCTGTCCTCGACGGCGCGCTTGGTCTTGTCGACGCTCATGTCCGAGGCGGCGCCCCGGTCAGGGTCGGCACGGCCGGGCATGCCCGGCGCGGAATTGACGGGCGCCGCAGGGGTATTGTCCGCCGCAACCAAGATCAGGCCGCTCTTGTCGAGCGCCAGCGCGCTGCCGGCCGCCGCCAGCGCCGCAGCAACACAGACCATCCGCACCGTGCGCGCGGGGATTCGGGAAAAACGCATGGCTGCCTCCTGTTCGGGTCACCAGCGCATCCGCTGCCGTGCCTTGCCTGGCACGCGGAACCACTGGTAAGCCATTTTTCAGCAAGCTCCATACCTGCCGGCCAGGCCGCGCCAGGCGTCCCTGACGGGGCCCAGGGTGTGTAAATCGGGCCGCCCGTTGTAAAAGCGCCCGCCGCACGGTGTGCTGCATCGCGCGCTATAGCGCCGATGCCGGCGGCACCCGGGTCCTTCCATGCATGGCATGGCGATTGCGAATCAGGGAATGCGGCAGTTCGCCGCGTCAAGGAGCTAGCAATGGGACAGCAGCAACAGCCGGGTCAATCGCAGTCGGGCCAGAAGCCGCAGGATCAGAAGCAGCAGGAACAATCTGGCCAACGCGGCAGCCAGCAACAGCCGGGACAACAACAAGGCGGCGGTCAGATGGGTAACCAGGACCGCAAGCAGGACCAACAACAGCAGCAGGATCGCGGCAGCTCGCAACCGGGCCAGCAAAGTGGCCAACGCAGCGGCCAGCAAAGCGGCCAGGGCGGGCAACAGGGTGGTCAGCAAGGCGGACAACGCCAGCCGTAATCCGCGCCAGCCACGAAAACAGGCAGCTTTCCGGGTATGTGCGGCCGCAACATGCGGTGCGGCCGCAGGGGCATACGCCGGAGATTGGCAGGCCGGGACTCCCGCGAGGGGGCTCCGGCCCTTTTTTCGGCAACCGCAGCGGCGTGACCCCGCGCACATCGTCCCACATCCCGTGTATGCTGGCCCTAACTTCCCCATCCAGGCACCACCTGCCTTGTCCAGCTTTACCGACCCCGCCGCCGGCCGCTCTGCGCAGCCACGACGCGGCCCGCTGAACCATCTCTCCACCAGGCTGCGTGAGCGCGCCGGCGCGCACGTGCGCGCGCTGACCCGCAGCAATTCCGGCCTGACCCTCGACTACGACAACCCGCCGGGCGATCCCGGCCTGTTCGGGCCCGACGCGGTCTGCTGGCGCGTGCATGCCGACTTTCCGGCAATGCTCGCGGGCGGCGTCAGCGCGCTGCTGCTGCAGACGCTGCATCCGCTGGCGCTGGCCGGGGTCTGGGACCACTCCAGCTTTCGCACCGACATGCAGGGGCGCCTGGGGCGCACCGCGCAGTTCATCGCGGGCACCACCTACGGCAGCCGTGCCGATGCCATGGCGCTGATCGGGCGCGTACGGCGCATCCATGCCGGCGTGGTTGGCGTGGCCCCGGACGGGCGGCACTATGCAGCCTCCGATCCGGCGTTGCTGACGTGGGTGCACGTGGCCGAGGTCTCGAGCTTCCTGGCTGGCTACCTGCGCTATGTAGGGCCACTGGGCAGCGCCGAGCAGGATCGCTACTACGACGAGGTCGCGCGCATCGCCGAGATGCTGGGCGCGGCCGACGTGCCGCGCTCGCGCGCTGAAGTCACGGCCTACCTTGAGGCCATGCGGCCTGCGCTGCTGGCCAGCGAACGCACCAGCGAAGTGGTGCGGCTGGTGCGGAAGGTGCCGGTGGCCAACCCGCTGCTGCAGCCGGCGGTGCGCATCATGGCCGACGCGGGCATCGCCCTGCTGCCGCCGTGGGCACGGCACCAGCTCGACCTGGACGGCCCTTCGATACGGCGCCCGGCCGCACTCGCGGGCATGCATGTGCTGGCACCGGCGCTTCGCTGGGTGCTGGGCGCCGGCCTGGCAGCGCGTGCACGGCGGCGCGTGGCCCGCGGCACCGCCACCACGGCCGGCTGAGGGCCGCGCCGGCTATCGGCGTTCAGCGGACACTTCTTGAAGGGAAATGAGAATTGGCGGCAAAAACCCTCGCATTTCGGAGGATTGCGCGCCGCGAAAGTGGCGTTAAATCTGCCTCGGCATTCCGAACGGCCGGTCGGATTTACCAGCCGCACCAGCCACAGCGCCACAGAGCGCGATTCAAACGACGCAGGCAAAAAAGAAGCCTACGCGCGGGGTGCTCGTAGGCTTTCCAGGACTGCTCGAGCCGAAAGGCTCTTGCCAAGAATATAAACGCGCTTACATGAGGTGTAAATCCCGTTTCTATCAGGGGATTCCCTCATGACGATATGAGGTCGTTTGCGCACTTTTGATGATTTGGGCCCTGACGCTACATCAGGGCATTTTTCGCATGGGCTGGCAATTTCCTCACGGGCCCCGTCCACACCGGGCCTGCCGGCCACCCGCCCTGGCCGCAGCATGCGGCAGCGCACAATCGGCTACAATATCCCGGCTTCGAGAGCAACACCTTTTATAGAACGAGGACTCTAGATCCGAATTGGCGCGCGGTTCGTCAACGCTTGTAGAACTTTGTTACTCTCAGCCCCGAAGTATTCCCCTTCTCTTCTGGCAGCACCAACCGGCGACGCCGCAGCTACCGAGAGCGGATGTTTCCCCTGCCGCCCTGGCCGCACCGCACCCCAACGCGCCGGCCAACGGACCATTATCAGCCGCCAGAACCCTAGTGGGCTCTTCCGGAGTCGTTGTGAAGAAGAAGGAAACCCGGCCCAGGTCACCGAGCCGAAAGCAACTGCAGCACCAGCAATTTGCTGCATACAACACCAGCCAGGCGCCTGTGATCGTCCACCTGTCCAACGGCGCGCGACTGCAGGGCCTCGTGCTGGCGTCGGACGACTACGTGGTGCTGCTTGGCCGGCAGCCGGACGACATCCGGCCCACGGTGGTCTACAAGCGAGCCATCTGCCTGGTCACGCTGGCCAATGCGCCGGACGCGCCGGTGGTGGCACCGGATCCGGCCCCGGCGCCGGACTTCCTGCCGATCTACATTCCCCGCACCCGCAAGCGCCGCTAGGCCAACGCCCGCCCCGCACGCCTTCCCGCCCCGCCGCCCCTTGCCGCGCGGCGTCTCCGCCCGCCCTGCCGGCACCACGCGAAACTATCGCGGAGATCACTCTAAACCTTTCCCTTGCCCGGTCGATAACCCAAGCAACGGAGGCACTCTACGCCCTGCAAAGCAGGCCGCCAACGTTACGGCACTAGCCGGAATGCCCAAAACTTTGCATATAGGAGTCGTACCATGGCGCAAGTCATTAACACCAATTCGTTGTCTCTGATGACTCAGAACAACATGAACACGTCGCAATCGTCGCTGAACACGGCGATCCAGCGCCTGTCGTCGGGCCTGCGCATCAACAGCGCCAAGGACGACGCCGCCGGCCAGGCCATCGCCAACCGCTTTACCTCGAACATCCGCGGCCTAACGCAAGCCCAGCGCAACGCCAACGACGGCATCTCGCTGGCACAAACGACGGAAGGCGCGCTGACCGAAGTCAACAACAACCTGCAACGTATTCGTGAACTGTCGGTCCAGGCGGCCACGGGTTCGAACTCGTCGTCTGACCTGAAGTCGATTCAGGATGAAATCAACCAGCGCCTGTCTGAAATCGACCGTACGTCGCAACAGACCGACTTCAACGGCGTCAAGGTTCTGGCCGGCAGCAACAAGCTGTCCGTCCAGGTTGGCGCCAACGACGGCGAAACCATCTCCATCGATCTGAAGCAGATCGACAGGACCACGCTGGGCCTGAGCGGCTTCTCGGTGGCCAAGAACTCGCTGGACGTCGGCCCGAAGATCACCACGATCAACGCTGCCGCTGGTACCGGTTCGTTCAACGTGAGCTTCGCTGCAGGCGACGTCACCAAGATCAACGCCGCAACCGGCAAGACCTTCGCCGCAGCGGACCTCGAACTGCACGAAGTCAAGACGGCTGCCGGCGCGAACTCCGGCCAGTTCGTCGTGAAGGCTGGTGACGACTACTTTGCAGCTTCGGTTGATCGTGCCACCGGCGCCGTAAAGCTCAACGAAGCTGATGTCGCATTCGACGACACCGCCAATGGCATCGCCGGCCCCGTCACGCTGCAAGACCAGGTTGTGCGCGTTGCCAACAATGCTGCAGGCGTAGCCACGGGCTACGTCACCGTCCAGGGCAAGAACTACGTCGCTGCCGGTACCCTGGCCGACGGCGGTGCCGCCGGCACCCTCAACGTGGCCGTTGGCACGATCTCCCTGAGCGGCGCCACCCCCACGGCCGAGTTCACGGGCGTTCCCACCGGCAACGCGCTGAAGAAGATCGACGCCGCGCTGAAGCAAGTTGACGACCTGCGCAGCTCGCTGGGTGCTGTCCAGAACCGTTTTGACTCCGTCATCTCGAACCTGGGCACCACCGTGACCAACCTGTCCTCGTCGCGCTCGCGCATCCAGGACGCTGACTACGCAACGGAAGTGTCGAACATGACCCGCGCGAACATCCTGCAACAGGCTGGTACGTCGGTCCTGGCGCAAGCCAACCAGACCACCCAAGGCGTGCTGTCGCTGCTGCGTTAATCGCGTCGGCGAAACGCGCAAGAAGGCTGGGCCGCAAGGCCCGGCCTTCTTGCCCGAGGAGCATTTCGCAGGCAGCCCGACTGCCTGCAAAGCGTTTCTCCTGGAACTGAGCCCTGCCAACCCGGACGGAGTATTCGATGGCGCCTTCCCCGACAGTGAACCCCTTTACCGTGCGGATGCCAGCCGAAGGCTTAGCCGTTGCCATGCCGTCTGGCGGCGCCACCACCATGGCCAGCCAGGCTACGCAGCGACAGGATCGTGCCGTGGCCAGCGACCACACAGTAGCCGCCCAGGGATTGGAAACCAGCGCCGCCATCGGCGAGCTGGTCGACGCGCTCAAGACCACCACCATCGGCCTGCGCTTCGAGATCGACGACACCACGCACCGCGTCGTCACCAAGGTGATCGACAAGGAAACCGGCGACCTGATCCGGCAGATGCCCACCGAAGAGGTGCTGCGCATTGCCCGCGCCATCGACAAGCTGCAGGGGTTGTTCATCAACCACGCGGCCTGAGCCCTGAATATCAGTTGAAGACGAGACAATAATATGGCAACGATCTCCTCCATCGGCATCGGTTCCAACCTGCAACTGAGCGATCTGCTGGACCAGCTGCAGAAGGCCGAGCAGGCACCGCTTGACGCCATCAATGCGCAGGCCAAGAGCTACCAGACCAAGTTGTCGGCCTACAGTCAGGTGCAGAGCGTGCTGGATGCCTACCAGGGCGCGGCGAAGAAGCTGTCCGATGCTGCCACCTTCGGCGCCGTAAAGGCCAGCGTCGGCAACACGGACGTGATGACCGTCACCACCGCTGCCAACGCCGTGCCTGGCAGCTACAGCATTACTGTCAACACGCTGGCCACCGCGCAGTCGCTGGTGAGCAGCAACGTTGCCGACCAGAAGGCCGCGATCGGCGGCGGCGAGCTCGTGTTCGACTTCGGCGAAGCGCTGGCCACCGGCGGCGCCGCCACTACCACCAAGAAGGTCACCATCCCCGCGGATTCTTCCCTCGAAGGGATGCGCGATGCCATCAACAAGGCCGGCATCGGGGTGACCGCCAGCATCGTCAATGACGGCAGCGCCAGCCCATACCGCCTGGTATTGACGTCGGACAAGACCGGAACGCAAGCCACCATGCGCGTGTCGTCGACCGATGCTGCACTGAACAGCGTGGTTGCGTTCGACCCGGCCGCGGCGCCCGCCGCCAACAAGATGGAACAGAAGGTGCCGCCTGCCAATGCGACGCTGAAGATCAACGGCATCGACGTGGTCAGCCAGAGCAATTCAGTGGTGGACGCAGCGCAGGGCGTGACCATGAACCTTGTCAAGCCAGGCACGACATCGCTGGTGGTGACCCGTGACAACGTCGCAATCAAGGCCGCCGTCCAGGCTTTTGTCACCGCCTACAACAACATTCAGAGTTCCGCCAAGTCGCTGACGGCATTCGATACCAAGGCCGGTACGTCCGCGGCATTGACCGGCGACGGCACGCTGCGCACGATCCAGTCCGGCCTGCGGTCGATGCTGGGCGGCGCCATGGATGACGGCAACGGCGGCACGATCACGCTGATCGACGTCGGCATCAGTTTCGACAAAGACGGCACGATGAAGCTGGACGACACCAAGCTGACCAAGGCGATAAACGACAACCTGGGCCGCGTCACGTCCCTGTTTTCCAGCACCACCGGCGACGGCGGAATCGGCAAGCGCGCCAGCACCTATATCGAGGGCCTGAGCAAGACCGATGGCGCGCTGAAGGTGGCTCAGGATGGCATCACCAAGACGCTGAAGGACCTGGAAGACGACTATGACCGCGTCCAGGACCGCGTTACTGCCACGGTTGCTCGATACAAGGCCCAGTTCACGCAACTGGACCTGGTGGTCGCGCAGATGAACCGCACAAGCAGCTACCTGACGCAGCAGTTCAATGCGCTGAACAACAGCGCCAAAAAGTAACCGTCCCGCCGCATCCCACAGCCTGAAGGAACCCAACCATGTTCGCCCGCGCATCCGCCAATGCCTACGCCCAGGTCGGCGTCCAGACCGGTGCCATGAGCGCCAGTCCGCACAAGCTGATCACCCTGCTGTACGACGGCGCGCGCGCGGCGATTGCGCGGGCGAAGTTCCACCTGGAAGGCGGCAGTATTGCCGAACGCGGCAACGCCATCTCCAAGGCCATCGACATCATCGACAACGGCCTGCGCGCCGTGCTCGACCATGAGGCTGGCGGCGAGATCTCCGCCAACCTCGAATCCCTGTACGAGTACATGGTGCGCCGGCTGATGCTGGCCAACCTGCGCAGCGACGCAGCGCTGCTGGCCGAGGTCGACACGCTGCTCGAAAGCCTGGCTTCGGCCTGGGCGCAGATCGACGACACGGCCGCGGCCGCGGATCAGCAACCCGCCTTGCAGGACAACTGACATGGCTTCCCTTCCCAAGTTTTCCCCGATCGTGGACTGCTACGAGGAAATCCTCGCGCTGTCCGCACGCATGCACGAGGCCGCCCAGGCAGCTGACTGGGACACCGTAGCCAAGCTGCAGCAGGGCTACCTGGCCCAGGTGGATCGCCTGCGCCAGATGGACCACGAGGCACCGTTTTCCGATGCGGAACGCATGCGCCGCTACCAGTTGCTGGACCGCATCCTCACGTACGACGCCCGCATCCGTGACCTGGCCATGCCGCAGCTGAAGAAGCTCGGCGACATGCTGACCAGCTCGCGCCGCCAGTTCGAACTATCCGCCGCCTATGGCGCCACGGCCTGACGCAGCCTGACCGCTGCACTGCTCCCTGCGGCGGGCCGGAAAGCCCGCCGTCTGCATTCAAGCGACCCGTATGACCGGCATCCATCTGCCTCCAGGCCTGGCACCCGGTCAGGCCCCGGACCCACAACCGCTGCGCACCGCGCTTGCCATCGACAAGCTGGCGGCGCTGCAGCCCGTGCCCGAGGCCACCGAGTCGAATGTCCAGAACTCCACTGGCCAGGCGATCCGCCACAGCCAGCAGGCCACCGGCCCCAACGCCTTGGCGGGCCAGGCTGCGTTGCTGCCGGGCACTTCGACGCAGGAATCGCTGAGCGCGGCGGCGCGCGCCATCCTTGCGGTGATGGACGGCACTGAGGCCCAGCCGGTTCGCAGCGCCGGCCCGCTGCTGGCCGCCGCGCCCACGCCAGCGTCCGCGCAGGCCGCCGCGGCGGCCTTTGCCAACACGGTCGGGCAGAGCGGCCTGTTCTACGAATCACACCTGGCGCAGTGGGTTGCCGGGGCGCGCGCGTTGTCCGGCATCCGCCAGGAGCCGCAGGCGCAAGTACCGGTGCCGGCCCGAGCGGCTGCCCCAGGTGGCACTGCGCAGGCCGCAGCAACAACGCTGCCGTCTGCGCTGCTGACCTATGCCGGCGGTGCCGCAGCGGCGGAGCCGGCGCGGCCCTCGGCGCCGCCGCTGATTCCGGCCTCGCAGGTGCTGGCTGAAGCGCTGGCTTCGGCCGGCAATCCGCGCGTGGCCCACAGCCATGCGGCCGCGGAACAGGCGCTGCGGCAAGGCACCGCCACCACGGCGGCTTACAGCCGCGAAGCCGCTGCCGAACCCGGGACCCAGCGCCAGTCCGCCGCGGCGCTGGCCAGGCAGGCCTACCAGACTACCGCGGAGGCTGGCGCGCGCACTGTTGCGCCGGACAGCCTCGCCCCGCACGCGGCGCGCGCCGCCGCGGGCCTGCCGGACATCGCCTCGGCGGACGCCGGCCGGCAGGCCGCGGCAGCCGGCCCGGCCATCCATCCGGCTACCGAAGGCGTGGTCCGCCAGCAGCTGGAACTGCTCGCCACGCAGCAGTTCCGCTTTGCCGGCGAAGCCTGGCCCGGCGTGCCGATGGAGTGGGAGTTGCTGCGCCCCGATGCGGATGGCGCGGCGCAGGCCCATGACGACAACGCCCGGCCATGGTCCAGCCGCCTGCGGCTGCAATTGCCGAGCCTCGGCATCGTCGAAGCGGTGCTGACACTGGGACCGGTAGGGCTCGATGCCCGCGTGGCAACGCCCGAGACCGATGTCGCGGCGCGTTTCATCGCGGCACGGCCGCTGCTGCGCAACCAGCTGGAGGCGCAGGGCATCGTGCTGCAGCGCCTGAGCGTGCAGACCCAGGACAACATGACAGAAGGAGAGGCGCGATGAGCGAAGCGGCGCAAGACCGCGGCACGGCGATCGCGCTGTCCTACCAGCACAGCGACAAGGCCCCGCGCGTAGTCGCCAAGGGCTATGGCGTGGTGGCCGAAGCCATCATCGCCCGCGCGCGCGAAGCGGGCGTCTATATCCACGATTCGCCCACCCTGGTGAACTTGCTGATGCAGGTCGACCTGGACAGCCACGTGCCGCCGCAGCTCTATGTGGCCGTGGCAGAACTGCTGGCGTGGATCTACCACCTTGAAGCGGGCATGGACGCAGGCGCTGAAGCGCAGACCTGACCCGGACGACAAGAGCCCCTGACCGCTTGCGCGCGCCAGGGGCTCTTTGCTTTCTGGGCAGGCCGGTAGGCTTACACCGCCATATTCATCATTTCCTGGTATGCCGCCACCAGCCGGTTCCGCACCTGCACCCCGGTCTGGAACGACACATTGGCCTTCTGCAGATCGATCATCACGTCATTGAGGGCCACGCCGGGCTTGCCCAGCTCGAATGCCTCGGCATGGCCGTAGGCACGCTCCTGCGCGGCGTTGATGCGCCCCAGCGAACGCTGCAGCTCGCCGGCAAAGCCGCCGCCGACCGGCGCGGCGGACTGGCTGGCACTGTTGCCCGAGGCAACCTGGGACATCCCGCGCAGTTGCTGCAGCATGCCCTCGATGGAAGAGATAGTGGTCATTTGGCTCGTCGTATGCCGGTCCACCGGCAGAGTTCGTCTTGTGGCGCGCCCTTGCATCACATAACGGCCTACCGGCAGGCGGGCCTCAGGCGGTTCGCAGCCAGTTTCAGCCCCCGCAGAGTACCCGCCGCCTCCGCTCTCCCATGGGCCGAAATCGGACAAAAAACCGCGTCTGTTCGCCGGATTGTCGCGCTCAAGTCTGGCCGATCATTGCCACCGTGCCGGAAGAGCGCGGGCTGTCGTCCCGTGCTGGCTCCGGAAATCACCAGACAACCATCGATTCGGGAGTACGCGTGTTTTCTCTGCAGCGTAATGTGAGCCGTGCCGTGAGCCGCGCCGACGACCAAGGCGGTCAGCATCGCCCGTGCCGTCGCGAGCATCGCGGCGCCGGATCCGGAGCACGCGCATGACCGCGGCCGTGGCACTGCCCGGGCGCCCGGCAGAAGTGCTCGAGCGCCTGAAGGCCAACCCGAAGCTGCCGCTGATGCTGGGCGGCGCAGCCTTGGCCGCGGCCATCGCGGTGGGCGTGCTGTGGTCGCGCAGCCCGGACTACAAGGTGCTGTACAGCAACCTCTCCGAGCGCGACGGCGGCGCGGTGCTGCAGTCGCTGCAGCAGATGAACGTGCCTTACAAGTTCGCCGAAGGCGGCGGTGCGGTGATGGTGCCGGCCGAGAAGGTGCATGAGACCCGCCTGCGCCTGGCATCGCAGGGCCTGCCCAAGAGCGGCACCGCCGGCATGGAGCTGATGGACAACCAGAAGTTCGGCATCAGCCAGTTTGCCGAGCAGGTCAACTACCAGCGCGGACTGGAAGGCGAGTTGGCGCGTTCGATCGAATCCATCGCCGCGGTGCAGTCCGCCCGCGTGCATCTGGCCATCCCCAAGCCGACGCTGTTCGTGCGCGAGCGCCAGAAGCCGACCGCGTCGATCGTGCTGCAGCTGTACCCGGGCCGCGCCGTCGATGAAGGCCAGGTCGCGGCCATCGGCCACCTGGTGTCGTCCAGCGTGCCGGAGCTGACGCCCAAGTCGATCTCGATCGTCGACCAGCACGGCAACCTGCTGTCGAACACCGGCAACGAGCGCATGCTCGACGCGACCCAGCTCAAGTACGTCCAGGCGCTGGAGCAAAATTACCTGAAGCGCATCGAAGCGATCCTGACGCCGATCGTCGGCAAGGACAACGTGCGCGCGCAGGTGACCGCCGACGTGGACTTTTCCATCGTCGAGCACACCGACGAGAGCTACAAGCCGAATCAGGACCCGACCCGCTCGGCCATCCGCAGCCAGCAGACCAGCGAATCGACCCAGCAGGGTGCCACGCCGCCGGGCGGCGTGCCCGGCGCGCTGTCGAACCAGCCGCCGGCCGCCGCCGCCGCGCCCGTGACCACGCCGCAGACGCCGCGTGCGGGCCAGGCGCCGGGACAGGCCGGTGCTCCGGCTGCCGGGCAGCCCGGACAGCCGGCGCAAGCTGCCCAGCCAGGCCAGGGGGCCCCGGGCGCCAATTCCACGGCTTCCAGCGGCCCCAGCAGCAATCGGCGCGACTCCACCGTCAACTACGAGCTGGACCGCTCCGTGCGCCACGTGCAGCAGGCACCGGGCGGCGTGCGCCGCCTGTCGGTGGCGGTGGTGGTCAACTACCGCCAGCAGGCCGATGCCAAGGGCAAGCTCGTGGCCGAAGCGCTGCCGCCGGCACTGCTGGCGCAGATCGAGAACCTGACCAAGGAAGCGATGGGCTTCTCGGCCGACCGCGGCGACTCCATCAACGTGGTCAACAGCCCGTTCACCGCCGAGCGCGAGAAAGCCGCGCCCGAGGTGCCGCTGTGGAAGCAGCCCGACATGATCGAGCTGGGCAAGACCCTTGCGGGCTACCTGCTGCTGGCAGTGCTGGCGCTGTTCGTGTGGTTCAAGGTGGCGCGCCCGATCCTGCGCCGCTACACCTCGCCGCCGCTGCCGGCGCCGGAAGCCAGGGACGAGACCGAGGCGGTGCTGCTGCCGCCGGACGAGCCCGCCAACCCGGAAATCCTGCGGCTTGCCGCCAAGTATGAAAGCGACCTCGCGCTGGTGCGCGACGCCGCACAGCGCGACCCGCGCCTGGTCGCCAGCGTGATCAAGAACTGGATTGCCAATGACAACCGCTAAGGGCATGTCCGAATCTGGCCTGCAAAAGAGCGCCGTCCTGATGATGGCGATCGGCGAGGATGCCGCGGCCGAGGTGTTCAAGCACCTGTCGCAGCGTGAAGTGCAGGAGCTGGGCTCGGCCATGGCCACGCTCAGCTCGGTCACCCGCGAGGAAATGGCCGAGGTGCTGGGCGAGTTCCGCTCCGAGACCGAGCAGTACCTGGCCCTGAACGTCGATTCCAACGCCTTTATCCGCAGCGTGTTGAACAAGGCGCTGGGCGAGGAACGCGCCCAGTCGGTGATCGAAGACATCCTGGAATCACGCGATCCGGGCGGCGGCATCGATTCGCTGAACTGGATGGACGCCACGGCCATTGCCGAGCTGATCCGTGACGAGCACCCGCAGATCATCGCCACCATCCTGATCCACCTGGACCGCCAGAAGTCTTCCGAAGTGCTGGCGCTGTTCACCGACCGCCTGCGCAATGACGTGATCCTGCGTATCGCCACCTTCGGCGGCGTGCAGCCGGGCGCGCTGCAGGAACTGACCGACGTGCTGACCAAACTGCTGGCGGGCCAGAGCCTGAAGCGCAGCCGCATGGGCGGCGTGCGCACCGCGGCCGAGATCATCAACCTGATGAGCACCGCGCACGAAGAGGCCGTCATCGACGGCGTGCGCCTGCACGACGGCGACCTGGCGCAGAAGATCATCGACGAGATGTTCCTGTTCGAGAACCTGCTGGAGGTCGACGACCGCGGCATCCAGCGCGTGCTCAAGGAAATCGCCACCGAGTCGCTCATCGTCGCGCTCAAGGGCGCGCCGCAGGAGCTGCGCGACAAGTTCATCCGCAATATGTCCACCCGCGCCGGCGAGATGCTGCGCGAGGACCTGGACGCGCTGGGCCCGGTGCGCGTGTCGCAGGTCGAGGCCGAGCAGAAGGCAATCCTGCAGGTGGTAAGACGCCTGGCGGATGCGGGCGAAGTGCAGATCGGCGGAGGCGACGATGCCTATGTCTGAGGCAAACCCTGAGCGCGGCCAGGCCGCACGCCGCACGCCGCGCGGCGACCCGCTCTCTTCCCTTGCCGGCAACGGCGCGGCCGCCGATCCTGGCGGCTTTGCGCCGTTCGAGCCCCCGCGCCGCGCGCGTGGCGGCGCAGCCGGCTGGCAGCGCTGGCAGATGGGCTCGCTCGATCCCCGGGATATGGAGCCGCCCGAAGCCCTGGCCGCCATGCCATCCGAGCCCGCACCGCCGCCGATCGACTTCGAGGCGCTCGACGCGATGCGCGAAGGCGCGCGCAAGGAAGGCTATGCCCAGGGCTACACCCAGGGGCAGACCCAGGGCTACGGCGACGGCCACCGCGAAGGCTACGCCCGCGGCCTGGAAGCCGCACGCAACGAGGCCACGCAGCTGCAGGCGCTGGCCACCAACTTCCGCAGCGCGCTCGGCGGCGTGGACGACCAGGTCGCGCGCGCGCTGGTGTCGCTGGCGCTGGACGTGGCGCGCCAGCTGGTGCGCACCGCCCTGGCAAACGACCCCGCAGTGCTGCTGCCGGCCGTACGCGAGCTGCTGACAAGCGAACCAGCGCTGTGCGGATCGCCCAGCCTGCTGCTGCATCCCGACGACGTGGCGCTGGTGGAAACCCACCTGCATGGCGAACTGGCGGCCGCCGGCTGGACCGTGCGCGCCGATCCGTCGGTGGCGCGCGGCGGCTGCATCGCCAGTGCCGCCAGCGGCGAGCGCGATGCCACGCTGCCTACGCGCTGGACCCGCGTGGTCAAGGCGCTGGGCCGCGACGATCCGTGGGAGCCGCCACATGCCTGATGCCGCCGAGCAAGCCACGCCCGCGCCGGATTCCGCGCTGGCTCATGCGCAACGCTGGATCGGCGCGCTGGACAGCGCCGCGGCCGGCATCGCCGGGCTCGACAGCAAGCGCAGCTGCGGCCGTCTGACGCGCGCCGCGGGCCTGGTGCTGGAAGCCGTGGGCCTGCGCCTGCCGGTGGGCAGCGACTGCCTGATCGAGCTGCCCGCCGGGCAGTTCACCACCGACAGCAATGCCCCGCGCACCGCGGAAGCGGAAGTGGTGGGCTTTGGCGCCGACCGGCTCTACCTGATGCCGCAATCGGATGTGGTGGGCTTGCTGCCGGGCGCGCGCGTCTATCCGCTGGAACCATCGCCGCAGCCGGCCGGCATCACCGCGCCGCGCGAGCAGGGCTCCAAGCGCCTGCCGGTTGGCGCCGGCCTGCTGGGCCGCGTGCTGGATGCCGCGGGCCGTCCGCTCGACGGGCTGGGCCCGATCACCGCCGCCATGGAGGTGCCGCTGGCCGGCGAGCAGATCAACCCGCTGATGCGCGCGCCGATCGAGACTGTGCTCGATACCGGCGTGCGCGCCATCAACGGCATGCTGACCGTCGGACGCGGCCAGCGCATGGGGCTGTTCGCGGGCTCGGGCGTGGGCAAGAGCGTGCTGCTCGGCATGATGGCGCGCTATACCAGCGCCGACGTGATCGTGGTCGGCCTGATCGGCGAACGCGGCCGCGAAGTGAAGGAGTTCATCGAGAACATACTTGGCCCCGAGGGCCGCGCACGTTCGGTGGTGGTGGCCGCGCCGGCCGATACCTCGCCGCTGCTGCGCATGCAGGGCGCCGCCTATGCGACGCGGCTGGCCGAGTATTTCCGCGACCAGGGCCAGCACGTGCTGCTGATCATGGACTCGCTGACGCGCTACGCCATGGCGCAGCGCGAGATCGCGCTGGCCATCGGCGAGCCGCCGGCCACCAAGGGCTACCCGCCCTCGGTCTTTGCCAAGCTGCCGACGCTGGTCGAGCGCACCGGCAATGGCCCCGAGGGCGGCGGCTCGATCACCGCGTTCTACACGGTGCTGACCGAAGGCGACGACCAGCAGGACCCGATCGCCGATTCCGCGCGCGCCATCTTGGACGGCCATATCGTGCTGTCGCGCAGCCTGGCCGAATCCGGCCACTACCCGGCCATCGACGTGGAAGCATCGATCAGCCGCGCCATGACCGCGCTGATCCCGGCCGCCCAGTTCGGCTCGGTGCGCCGCTTCAAGCAGCTGATGTCGCGCTACCAGCGCAACCGCGACCTGATCAGCGTGGGTGCCTACGTGCCGGGCAACGACCCGGAGCTGGACCTGGCGATGCGCCTGCACCCGCGCATGGAAGCTTTCCTGCAGCAAGACATCCACGAGCGCGCCGGCTACGACGACGCCATCGCCCAGCTTCACAGCCTCTTCGACAGGAGTGAACATGCCCAGGCATTCACCGCTTAATACGCTGGCTGACCTCGCCCAGAACGATACCGACGCCGCCGCGCGCGAGCTGGGCAGGCTGCAGGGACTGCGCACGCAGGCTGAGCAGCAGCTCAACCAGCTCACCGAGTACCGCCATGAGTACCGCGCGCGCATGCAGGTGGTGGCCGCCGAAGGCATGACCTCGAGCCGCTGGCAGGATTTCTCGCGCTTTCTCGATTCGCTCGACCATGCCATCCGCCAGCAGGGCGCGGCCCTGGCCAAGGCCGAGGCCGACCTGCTGGCAGGGCGCAACCACTGGCAGCACCAGAAGCGCCGCCTGAACTCGTTCGACACGCTGATCGCGCGCGCCGAAGCGAAGGAAGACCAGGTTGCCGCGCGCCGCGAGCAGCGCGCCAACGACGAATACGCAGCCCGCCTGGTCCGCACCACGGCCAGCCGCCTCAGCGAAGCCTGACCCGGGCCACACCCGTAGCCAACCCCATGATCGATATCAGCCAGATTGTCAGCAGCGCCGCCAATGCGGTCGAGAGCGCCAGGCGCGCCACCGCCGACGCAACCGCAAGCGGATTCGGCGACGCGCTGTCGCGCGCTCGCGAAAGCAGCAAGGCCCCCGCGCCGCCGGCCAGGGAAACCACCGCGCGCGACCAGCCCGCATCGCGCCAGCCCGCGGCGCAGGCCGATGCCGGCAAGCCGCAGCCAGTCGCCGCGGCCGGCAAGAAGCCCACGGCCGGCCACAAGGATGAAGACCAGGACCAGGACGACACCACGGCAGCCACGCCGACGGACGCCGCAGCCGCTGCCGCAGCGGCCCTGGCACTGATGCTGCCTGCCGCCGCCCCGACCAGCCCTGCTGCCGCACCGTGCGCGCCAGGTTCCGCCCTCGCGGGCGTTGCCGACACCGGCGGCGGCGCCGCACTGCAGGCGGCGCTGGCAAATGCCACGCAGCCGGCCACGGCAGATGTCCAGGCCGATGCCATGCCGGCGGCCGCCACGCCGCAGCCGGACACGCTGCAGGTCGTCACCACCGAAGCCCGGCCCGCACAGCCTTCGGTAGCCGACACGCTGGCCACCATCGCATCCCAGCGCGCCGCGATGCAGGCCGGCACCAGCGCAGGCACCGACGGCAAGGCCGGCACGGCCCAGGCCATCCCGGGCGACGTACTGGCCGTCCAGCAGCAGGACACCACCGGCCAGTCTGCCGGCGGATCGGGCAATCGCCCCGACAGCGGCATCGCCCAGCACCGCGCCGATCCGCTCGCCGCCAACCCCGGCACGGCGGATACCAGACCCGTGGCAACACCGTTCGCCGTCGCACAGGCTGCCGCCCGCACCGGCGAGGCTACCGCCGCCAGCCCCGACAACACGCAAGCCGCGGCCGCCGCCTTGGCCGGCCAGGCCACCCCGTCGGCTACTGCAGCCGCTGCAGCCGCCTCCGCCCGTCCCGTGGTCACCCCGCCGCTGTATGACAGCCAGTGGCCGCAGGCCCTTGGCCAGCAGATGATCCGCATGAGCACGCAAGGCCAGCAAAGCGCCGAACTGCAGCTGAACCCGCCCGACCTCGGGCCGCTCAAGGTCGTGCTCAACGTGGTCAACGACCAGGCCCAGGCCCAGTTCGTCTCGCCCCACCAGGCCGTGCGCGCCGCGGTGGAAGCGGCGCTGCCGCAGCTGCGCACCGCGCTGTCGGAAAGCGGCATCCAGCTTGGACAGACTTCGGTGGGCGCAGACGGCTTTGCCAGCCAGGCGGGCAATGGCAACGGGCAGCAACAGCAGGCACCGGAGAATGGGCGCGGGCAAACCAGCTTTGGTGCCGGCACGCTGGCGGCTGTTGAGCCGGCGGCGGTGGCCAGTACGACGGCCCGTCCCGCACGCGTGCTTGGGCGTGGCGAGATCGATACGTTTGCCTGAGTTCGCGCTACGCAGCGCGTGGTGATTGCGCCAAGGAAGAATGCAAGGCCGCCCGACGGGCGGCCTTTGTCATGTCAGCGGCGGCCGGTTCATGTATTTCGCTCACAATCCTGCAACCAGATTTAACGGATTGCTGCTAGAATCAGTAAACATTTTTGCTTACCATACACCCGGCATCCGTTGTCGCAGGAGGAGTCCCAATATGCTGCGATTCCCTGCCAACATCGTCCCGGACGACGGTGGCTTTGCTGTGTCGTTTCCCGATATCCCCGAAGCCCTGACCAGCGGCGACACCATCGAGCAGGCCCGCGAGATGGCCGCCGATGCGCTCGCTACGGCCATGGAGTTCTATTTCGAAGATGGCCGCCCGGTGCCGCTGCCGTCGAAGGCAAGACGCGGCCAGCATCTGGTAGAACTGCCGGCCAGCGTGTCGGCGAAGGTGCTCCTGCTTAACGAGATGATCGCGCAGGGCGTGACGCAGGCGGAACTGGCGCGCCGGCTGCATACGCGCAAGCAGGAGGTGCAGCGTATCGTCGACCTGGACCATGCGACCAAGATCGATACGATCGAGGCTGCATTCCGGGCCTTGGGGAAGCGGCTGGAACTGACGGTCGCCTGACCGCGCCAAGGCGTCCGCAATCCTCCATCTCATGACTTTCGACCTGTTCGACGACCTGCCACCGAGCGGCTCCGGCAGCCCCGCCATCGAACCCCTCGCCGACGGCGCCGTAGTCCTGCGCGGCCTGGCCCGTGCGGATGCCGAAGTGCTGCTGGCCGACGTCCAGGCCGTCATCGCGCTTGCCCCCTGGCGGCACATGATCACCCCCGGCGGGCTGAGAATGTCGGTGGCGATGGTCAACTGCGGCACGGTCGGCTGGGTCTCCGATGCGCGCGGCTATCGCTATGACCCCGTCGATCCGCTGAACGGAAAGCCGTGGCCGGAGATGCCGGCGAGTTTCCGGCAACTGGCCACCACCGCGGCGGCGCAAGCGGGCTTTGCCGGTTTCGAGCCGGATGCCTGTCTTATCAATCGCTATGAGCCGGGCACCCGGCTCTCGCTGCACCAGGACCGCGACGAGCGCGATTTCAGCGCGCCCATCGTCTCGGTCTCGCTGGGGCTGCCCGCGGTGTTCCTGTTCGGCGGCATGCGCCGCGCGGACCGTCCGCAGCGGGTGCGGCTGGCGCATGGCGACGTGGTGGTGTGGGGCGGGCCGTCGCGACTGGCCTTCCACGGCGTGGCGCCACTGGCCGATGGCGACCATCCGCTGCTGGGGCGGCTGCGCATCAACCTGACATTCCGCAAGGCGCTCTAGCCATCACCGCCGCCTTGGCGCTTTGCCGGGGGTTTTCTACAGTCAATGGACTGTCCTGAACGCCACCGTGCAAAGGCCCACACCATGCATCTAGACGGCTCCTGCCATTGCGGCGCCATCCATTTCTCGCTCGAATCCGACTCGCCCTACCCGTATATGCACTGCCATTGCTCAATCTGCCGCAAGACGGCGGGGAGTGGCGGCTACGCGATCAACCTGGGCGGCGATGCGGCCACGCTGCGCGTGCGCGGGCGCAAGCACCTTGGCATCTATCACGCCGTGCTGCGCGAGCCCGGCAAGCGCGCGCGGCGCTCGCCGGCGCAGCGGCATTTCTGCGTGAAGTGCGGCAGCGCGCTGTGGCTTTGGGACCCGCGCTGGCCAGAGCTGGTGCATCCGCATGCATCGGCCATCGACACAGCGCTGCCGCGCCCGCCGGAGGTGGTGGAGGCTGCGCTGGATTCTGTCGCGCCCTGGGTCGACGTGCCCAAGGGCAAAGGCCATGTGCACTGCGACACCTGGCCGAAGGAATCGCTGGCGGACTGGCACAAGCGGCACGGCCTGTCGTCGCGCTGAGCGGCTGCCCAAAGCGTTCTGAGCGCCCGGGCCGCACGGGCCAGGGCGCTCATGCCTGCTTATGCGGGCAGGAACCCTTCGACGGTCAGGTAGCGCTCGCCGGTATCGTAGTTGAAGCCCAGCACGCGCGCGCTGGCCGGCAGTTCGCGCAGCTTCTGTGCGATCGCGGCCAGCGTGGCGCCGGACGAGATGCCGACCAGGATGCCTTCCTCGCGCGCGCAGCGGCGTGCCATCTCGCGCGCGGGCTCGGCATCGACCTGGATCACACCGTCCAGCAACGACGTATCGAGATTCTTCGGGATAAAGCCCGCGCCGATGCCCTGGATCGGGTGCGGCGCCGGCGCGCCGCCGGAGATCACCGGCGAGGCCACCGGCTCGACGCCGAACACCTTGAGCTGCGGCCACTTGTCCTTGAGCACGCGGGCACAGCCCGTCAGGTGACCGCCGGTGCCGACGCCGGTGATCAGTACATCCAGCCCCTCGGGGAAATCGTTCAGGATTTCCTGCGCGGTGGTGCGCACGTGCACGTCGACATTGGCCGGATTCTCGAACTGCTGCGGCATCCACGCGCCTGGCGTGGCGGCGACCAGTTCCTCGGCGCGCGCGATCGAGCCCTTCATGCCCTTCTCGCGCGGGGTCAGGTCAAAGGTGGCGCCATAAGCCAGCATCAGGCGGCGGCGCTCCACCGACATGCTGTCCGGCATCACCAGCACCAGCTTGTAGCCCTTGACCGCGGCCACCATGGCCAGGCCGATACCGGTATTGCCCGAGGTCGGCTCGATGATGGTGCCGCCCGGCTTGAGCACGCCACGGCGTTCGGCGTCTTCCACCATCGACAGCGCGATGCGGTCCTTGATCGAGGCGCCGGGGTTGCTGCGCTCCGACTTGATCCAGACCTCGTGGCCGTTGCCGAACAGCCGGTTGATGCGGATATGCGGGGTATTGCCGATCGTCTGCAGGATGTTCTGGACCTTCATCTTGTTCTCCGTGGCGGGCGCGATGCCGCAGGCCTGTAAGGCACTGGCATCGCAGGATCGAATGACGGGACGATTCTAGAGCAAAGCGCCACGCAGGCGGAACGCTTCATGCCAGGATCCTATCGTCTGCAATGCCCTCCTTAACCATTGACCGTATGCCCTGCGCAGGCCACCGCTCTATCGCGCAGGCGCTCGGCGATCAACTCACGCAACCGTGGAATCTGCGCGTAGATTTTGGTCACTAGCCAGCTCGTCCCCGCCCCTGCCTTAAATGATCTTCATATCAGAAATAAACAACAACCGTCTGATGCGACATGAAGTCGTCAAAGAGCTCCCGCCTATGGCACCATGCGGACTAGTCGTATGACTATGCCGATATAGGTCTCCGCTTGTAGCTCGACGGGCAAGGCGCCCATTGGAAGCCAACATGAAGACTGAGCAGCCCAAACGCTATATCGCCTTGCTAGTGGCCGTCTACGTGTCTTGCGGATTCGCGTATCTCGCCTGGCGCGTAGGAACCGTCAACATGGACGCGCCGTGGCTGTCTCTGCCGTTGTATGCCGCTGAAGTCTACGGTTATCTGAGCGGACTTCTGTTCGTGCTGATGACCTTTCGGCTCAGCGTGCGGGAGGTAGTACCGCCGCCAGCGGGACTGAAGGTCGATGTATTCGTGCCCACTTACAACGAGTCCGTGGACCTGCTGCGCCGTACGCTGCTGGCGGCCACGCGGATGGAGTACCCGCATGTTACCTGGCTACTCGATGACGGCCGGCGGCCAGACATGCGCAAGCTGGCCGAGGATCTGGGCTGCCGCTACCTCACCCGCGATAACAACTCCCACGCCAAGGCCGGCAACCTGAACCACGCGCTGCAGTTCTGCGAAGGCGAATTCATTGCGATCTTCGACGCCGACCATGCTCCTCGCAAGGATTTCCTGGTGAAGACACTGGGATTCTTCCACGATGCAGACGTTGCGTTCGTGCAGACACCGCAGGACTTCTTCAATATCGACTCGTTCAACCACCGCATCGGCAAGAAGCGGGTCTGGGATGAGCAGGCGCTCTTCTTCAAAGTCATACAGCGCGGCAAGGACGCACTGAATGCGGCCTTCTTCTGCGGCAGTTGTGCGGTGATCCGACGTTCCGCGGTGGAGAGAATCGGCGGCTTCGCCACCGAGACCGTTACGGAAGATGTCCATACGGCCGTCAAGCTGCACAAGCTGGGATTCAAGTCTGTGTACTACGCCGAATCACTCGCCTTTGGCCTGGCGCCGCACAGCATTGACACCTACCTGAAGCAGCGCATGCGTTGGGGAATGGGAGCGATGCAGGTGTTCCGGCGCGAAAGAATTCTTTTCAGCCGAGGCCTGACGCTGGGCCAGCGACTCAATTATTTCGCGTCGGCACTTTACTTCTTCGAAGGTTGGCAGAAGCTTGTTTTCTTTCTGACACCGCCGGCAGTATTTCTCTCGGGCGACCTACCCATCGTCGCATCGCTCAACACCTTCCTGCTGCTGTTCTGCCTGTACTACCTGCTGTCGATGTTGGTTCACCTTGAGCTGGGACGCGGCTACAACTCGCTGCTTCTCAGCGAGCAGTACGCCATGACTCGATTCTTTGCCTTCATGTCAACGAGCGTTGGACTGTTTCGTCGCAACATCCCGTTTGCCGTGACCGACAAGCAGCTTTCCGATACTGGCAGGATGTGGCTCTGGATGTCGCCGGTGCTGGTGCTGGCGGGGATTACGGCAATCAGCGTGCCGACAGGCCTGTACCGGATGCATACAGGGAGCATTCCGGTCGGTGCAGGCGTCGTCACGCTCATATGGACCTGCGCGACCCTTCTCACGGCAGCAATGGTGATCGTGTACGCTCACCGCCATGCAAGCAACCGCCGCACCGAGTACCGCTTCCCGCTGCGGCTGCCGATCACGCTGACCCTTGATGGCACGTCATACCTTGGCTTGACATCGGACCTTTCCCCCAACGGCGCGCTTTACATCGGGGAGCCAATTCCAACGTTATCCCGCGGCGACACGGTAAACATAGCCATCCACCTGCCCAATCTGATCGTATGCGATGCGGCCGCCGCAACGTTCGTAAACCGATCTGCGGGTTGGGCGGAAAAGGCCGCGGCGGGCGTCGCCGGGGAGGCCACAGTGGGACTGCGCTTCAACTGGGATGCGCAGGGCAACACCGGCGCACTCGAGACGTTCCTGTACGGCAGTCGGCTGCAGCTTGAAATGGGCAACCTTTCCGAAACCGAGACCCCGCCTCTTACTCGCCTGGCTGAATTGCTGAGCCGCGACGGGGGCGCGCCACTGCTGACGCAGAACTGGGCGCCGGGACTGCTGATGCAGCCGCTGCGCGCCGGTGTGTTGCCGGTGGTCATTGCCACGATCGAGGGCGCGGCGCCGCTGCTGTTCAGCAGTATCGAACTCGATCTGGACACTGGTGCCACGTTGCGTCGCACAGCGAAAGGCATGGCCACGGAACATGCGGTCAGGCTGACGCCCACGGGCAGGCTAGCGACGCCAACCGGCGATTTCCACCTTTACAACATTACGCCGCACGCGACGACGGTATGAAAGAAAAAGGCCGCATGACGCAGGACACGCGCAAGAATATTCGGGCCGACCGTGCGCTCGCCATCGTAACCCTCTGTGGCGCGGCCATCGTCCCGTTGCCGGCTATGGCGGGCACGTTGTTCGGCGGGGCAAGCTTCGCCGGTGGAGGTGAGCGTAGCGAATACGCTGGTGTCACCGGCAATTGGCTGCCGGTGCCCTTCCTCACCCAGAAGCTCGTCGTCAGCGACTACCACTACAAGTACGGCTCGAACGGCACGACGGTGTCAGTGAACGGACAGTCGGCCGAGGCGGCGCTTGGCGTACAGAAGGGCTGGAAGACCGGCTGGGTTGAAGCCACGGCCGGCGCGCGCTATCGCTACAATCGCGTGTCGCCAGAAGGCGCCGATAACCGTGCCGACGGCGGCGAATGGGGCCTGGCATTGACAGTCCTCGGCCAGCAGGAGTTCGCGCAACACTGGGCCGTCAACGGGATCGCGAGCTACAACATCGGGCCCAAGGCGTATTGGGCGCGCGGCCGGATTCTCTACAAGATTTTCGGCGATGCGTGGGCCGGCGCGGAGGTCATCAAGCATGGCGATCCGTTTTACCACTCCACGCAGGGCGGTCTGGTGCTGACCGGCATCTCGCTCGGCCGGACCGTGAAGCTTGGCTTCTATGGTGGTGTCAAGAAGACCGGTGGGCAGCCGCGCGCATTCTATGGCGGGCTGGAAATCAGCAAGGCGTTCTGATGGCGCTTGTGCCGCACCCAAGAAAATACGCTAACTATTTGATTCCATTGACATGGAACGTTAGGCTGAAGTTGTTGGCCGGCATTGGCACCGGCTCGTCGCAGCGCATGCCCTGCGCCTCGCCCAGCGCGATCACGGCTTCCATGTCGCGCACGCCCCAGTCGGGGTCGGTGGCGCGCAATTGCGCGTCGAAGGCCGCGTTGCTCGGCGCCGTATGCGCGCCGCCGCGGCGATAGGGGCCGTACAGGAACAGCACGCCGCCAGGGCCCAGCAGCTTGCCGGCGCCCTCGAACAGCGCCTCGGCCGCGGCCCATGGGGCAATATGGATCATGTTGATGCACACCACCGCATCCGCGGCATCGATGCCCCATGGCTGGCGGCAGACATCCAGCGCCAGCGGCGCGCGCACATTGGCCAGGCCCGCATGCGCGGTCCAGGCTGCGATCGACGCGCGCGCGGCGGCTTCCGGATCGCTTGGCTGCCAGGTCAGTCCCGGCAGCGCTGCGGCAAAGTGCACGGCATGCTGGCCGGTGCCGCTGGCAATTTCCAGTACCGTGCCGCTGGCGGGCAGCACGTTGCGCAACACCGCAAGGATAGGCTCGCGGTTGCGCTCGGTGGCGGGCGCCATGCGGCGTGCGTCGGGGTCTTGGGTCGAGCCGGTCATGATGGCATGCTCAGCGGGGGAAAGCGCCTAGCGTAGCAGAATCGGCCCGCCGGGGGGCGCTCCGCCCTGAGGGGCAGCGTGTCAGCTGATGAGGGGCGGCAGCCTGGGCAGGATGCGATGCCGCTGTACCTCAACGGCGCCCCGGGATCTGGTAGATCAAGCGCTCAAACTTGAGGGTCGTGGCCTGGCCCACGACCGTGCCGCCAAGCGACTCTGCGATCCGGCGGCTGGGCCAGTTCTGTTCGGCCACGGGATAGACCAGGTGCGCCGGCGACAGGTTGTCCTGCGCCCATTGCGCCAGCGCGGTGACCGCTTCCAGGCCGAAGGCATGGCCGTGGCAGTCCTCGCGGATCCAGATGCCGAGTTCCGGCGCGGGCGTGTCGGCGTGGTGCAATCCCGCCAGCCCCAGGAACAGCCCGTCGTCGGCACGCCGGATGGTGAGCACACATTCCGAACCTCGCGCCATGCCTATCAGCCAGCCTTGCCACACGGCTTCGAAAGCCGCCGGCGTGGGCGATGGCTCCCAGTCCATGAATCGCGCAAGCGTCGGGGTGATGCAGGCAAAGGCCTCGGCTGCGTCGTCGCCGCGAAAGGGCAGCAGGCTGAGGCGCGCGGAGTGGATGTGCGGAAGCTGGTCAGGCATGACGGGCGGGAGGCTGGGCATGATGCCGGAGTTGCCATGTTAGACGATCGCGCCCCAACAAAAAACGGCGGGCCGAAGCCCGCCGCCTTCATCCAGGCACTGCGCTACCGCGTCAGGCCTTGGCCAGCCTGACGCCAGTCGGGTCGCCCGTCAGGTAGCCCACGGCGGCACCGAAGCGGTCCTTGTAGTTGGCCATCACCTTCGCCTCAAGCGCGGGCCGGACCTTGTCGTGCAGCGGCGATTCCCAGTCGCCAACGTGCTGGAAGTTGCTCATCACATAGGTCCAGCCGTTGATCTCGTCCACCGCGTGCAGGCCCGTGGATTCGGCGCCGACCGGGCACGACAGCACGCGGCTGAGCACCTTGGTATCGACGTTGTACGCCCACAGGAAATTGTTGACGTGGGTATTGCTGTCCTCGCCGACAAACAGCGTGCGCAGCTTTTCCGAGAACTTCAGGTTGTCGGGCGTGGCGACCTTGTCAGGGTTGGCAAAGTTGCCCAGCGCATCCTGCTGCTTCATCTTGCCGCCGCCCAGGTCTTCGCTGACCAGCGCCGGCACCGCCGCCATGTCGACCGGCACCCATTCGCTGTTGATGGCCGTGCCGGTCTTGTCGGCCTGGCCGCCCTTCAGGTTCAGCTCATAGACGGCGCCGGAGTACGGGCCTTCCACCTGGATGTCGCCGGCGTTGGCGGCATTGGCCGTGAGCATGCTCGACTCGATGCGCGACATTGCCGAGTAGGCCTTCTTGTCCTTGATGTTGACCGTGGTGCCTTCCATCTTGGTGAAGCCCAGGCTGCCGCCGACCAGTGCGGCGTAGCGGTGCGTTTCCAGGAACGCCGCGGCCTTTTCCATGCCCGGCATCAGCTTCACCCAGTTCGGCTTGCCGTTGTAAAGGATGCGGGTGTAGCTGACATCAGCCGGATCGGCGGTCTTGACGTCCATGATGTCGGCCAGCTTGATGCCGCCGTCGACCAGCGCGCGGATTTCGGCACTGGTGGCGCTGCCCAGCCTGATCCACGACAGCGTGGCGCTGCCCGGGCCCACGCCCGAGGTCTGGTGCCACTTGGCCACGTACAGCGTGCCGGACGACAGGTCGCGGGCGCGGTCGGCGATAAACAGGAACAGGCCGCCGTTGGTGGCATCGTCGCCCATCAGCACGGTGCGCTCGTCAGGCATGACCTGCACCAGTTCATGCGAGATGCGGCCCAGGCAGTAGTGCTTCTTGATGGTGCCGGTGCCGTCCGGGTTGACCGTGACTTCCGGCAGGTGGCCGTAGTTGTAGGCGTTGGCGCGCGCCGGGTCGCCGTACAGGTTCTGGCTGTAGCCCTGCAGCTGCGTGACCGCGCTGGCGTTCAGCAGGTCGGTCTCGTACTCTTCGCTCGACAGGTGGGTGTTCCACGGCGACAGGCTGGCGCCGCAGGTGATCCACAGGCCGTTGACGCCCGAGGTATCGACGTTGTGGTACTTGACCGGGGTCAGCTTGCCGGTGGCCGGGTCCTGGTCCAGCGTCACCACCGCGATGGGCGACGGCAGCAGGCCGTACATGCTGGCATTGCCCTGGTTGCGCGTGGTGTACTCGAACTGCACCACCGCAAACACCGTCTTGCCCTTGACGCCGGGCACGGTCGGGTTGGCCAGGGTCAGCAGCGAGCTGCCGTCCGGCGCGTCGGAGAAGAACTGGCGTTCCTTGCCGGCCACGGAGGTGTCCATGATCGGCTTGTTGTTGATGTCGTAGTAGCCGCCGGCCAGGATGGTGCCGCCCTTGCCGTCGGGCAGGGTGTCGCCGGTGATGAAGAACGGCTGGTAGGCCAGCTTGTAGGTCTGGCTGCTGCCGTCGCTGAACGACACCTTGAGGCTGGAGCCCACCGTGGTTGTCGCCATCGCGTCCGGCGTAGCCAGCGTCGGCGCGCTCATGCCGACGAACTCGGCCGTGGTGAACGTGGCGGCCTGGGCCGGCGGAAGCGGCGCGGCGACAGCGTCGTCGCCACCGCCGCAACCTGCCAGCAGGCCGGTGGAGGCAAGGCCAAGCGGCAGCATCGGCGCGCCGGCCAGGAGCTTCAGGGCCTTGCGGCGGCCAGCATTGGGTTGTTCAAGCATGTTCTCGATCCGGGGAAGAGGAAGGGATATGTTGTTCACTGCGTATTTGCGCCGGCCCCCGCGGGTGGGACCGGGCACCTGTTGGCACAGGCGGGCGGCGGGCGGCATTGCGCATGGCCGGAGCGGATCGTAGGCGCAGTTTGTGACAACAAGTTGACGATACGACACAAAAGCGGCGCTTTCGGCCAGGCCCCGGATGCCGCTGCGGTACACTCGCCCTTTGCATCCGCGGCTCCACAGGCGCGGATCCGTTGAATGCCGGCAGCCTCCGTTTCTGCCCCCCTTCCGCCCTGCCGCTTGCCCACATACACGCTAGCCACCCCCGTCCAGGCCGAGATCGAAATCCGCAAGAGCCGCTTCCTGGCGCTGGCGCTGCCCGTTGCCGACCGTGACGCCGCCTTGGCGGCACTGCAGGCGCTGCGCGCCGAGCACCCCACCGCCACCCACGTGTGCTGGGCATTGCTGGCTGGCGGCGCCTCGGGCATGTCCGACGATGGCGAGCCCTCCGGCACCGCCGGCCGCCCCATCCTGGAAGTGCTGCGCCACCATGACCTGGACGGCGTGCTGGCGGCGGTGGTGCGCTATTACGGTGGCGTCAAACTGGGGGCGGGCGGGTTGGTGCGCGCTTACACCGATGCCATCGCGGCCGCGCTGAAAAAGGCCGAGCGCGTGGAACGCATCGCCTACGGCACCCTGACGGTGTCAGTCGACTATGCCGACGAGCCGCGCGTGCGCCGCTGGCTCGACTATGAAGCGCAGCCAGGCTGCACGCTGGCCGGCACCGCCTATGGCGCGCAGGCCACGCTGGTCCTGCGCATGCCCGCAACCCAGCTCGACGCCGCGCGCGATGCCCTGCGCGACGCGACCCACGGACGCGCCCAATTCCCGGAAGCGGAGGATGAGGCCCATGGCTGAACGCGAGCCGGTTGCGCCGGACGACCGCGCGGAATTCACCGCAAGCGTGCTGCCAGGCAATACCCGCTTCGCCGCGCCGGTGGCGTTGAGCCTGCTGGAAGCTGCACTGCTCGAAGGCGTGGCGCTGCCCAACTCTTGCCGCAATGGCACCTGCCGCGCCTGCGCCAGCCGGCTGCATGCGGGGACGATCCGCTATCGGATCGAATGGCCGGGGTTGAGTCTGGATGAGAGGGAAGAGGGGCTGATCCTGCCGTGTGTGGCTTGTCCGGCCAGTGATGTGGTGATTGAGCCTGTCAGGCTGGGGTAGGTCTCAGGCCTGAAGAGAACCTCACCCGTTGTGCGGCGTCAAGACTACTCTCTCACCCCCAAACCGCCAGAAAAAACCGCAACGCCAGCTTCAACCCATCCGGCCCCGCCGGATCGGAGAACGCCTGGCCGCCTGCCCCGCCGCTCCAGGCGTGACCCAGACCCTCGATCCGCACTAGGCGAACGTAAGGGGACTTTCCCTCCATCCAGTCGAAGACATCCATGGCACGGCGCATGCCGCGCTGGATGCGCCGTGCCGGCACCGCGGACAGCGGGTGCACATCCTCCGGCTGCAGGTGCATCCACATGCCCGCCGCGGCGGTGGCATTGCTGAAGTCGACCACGTGGTCGGCATCGCCATGCAGCAATAGCAACGGCGGCGGGCGGTGCCCCGCCAGCCCGAACCGCAGCGCCTGCATGGCCTTGGCATCGGGCCCGTGTCCCCCGCGCATGGCACGCGCTGCCTGGGCGGCATTGGTGGCGCTCCAGGGCACCGCGCCGGAGTGCGAGCCGACCGCGGCGAAGCGCTCCGGGTAGCGTAGCCCCAGCATCAGCGCCATCGCGCCGCCCGCGGACAGCCCCAGCACGCTGACGCGGTCGACGGCAACCGGATGGCCGCGGCAAGCCTGGTCGATCAGCGCCATCAGCAGCCCGGCTTCGACGCCACCCTGCGCGGCGGGCCGGAACCAGTTCCAGCAGCGCTGTGCATTGGCCTGCGAGGTCTGTTCGGGCAGCAGCACCACCCAGCCGGCTTCGCGCGCCACGGCGGCGGCGCGCGTGACCGCGGCAAAGCTGGCGGCGTCCTGGCCGCAGCCATGCAGCAGCACCAGCATCGGCGCGCGACGCGACGCCGTGACGCCGGCCGGCACGAAGATGCGGTAGCGGCGCGGTGCCAGTGGCGCGCCCCATGCGCCTTCCTCCCAGCGCCCGCTGCCGCGGTTCTGCGGCGCCTGCACCGGCGATACCACGCCCGACAGCGCGCGCTGGGTGGCGGCCGTGACTGCAGCCGATTGCTTCACCGCGTTGCGCACGATGGCCTCGGTCATCGGCTTGGTCAGGTTCTGGTTGACGGCGCGCTGCATGCGGCGCGCATTGCGGGCCGCGGCCTTGTTCAGCGTGGACCAGAGTTTTGCACCGGATGAGCGGGGCATGCGGCGTCCTGTCGGCTGGGGTAACCCGTACATCATATGCGCAAGCTCAGGCCGTCTTGCATGCAACGCGCGCCGGATGACTGCCTACAATGCAAGGGCCGTGTCGCCCCGAGACATGGACAGGAGGCAAGCATGAGCGATGTGACAAACGAGTTCAGGCCGCTGGATCCTGGCCGCATCAACCTGATGGATCCGCTTGAAGTGCAGTACTGGTGCCGGGAGCTGGGCTGCAGCACCAGCGACCTGGAGAACGCCGTCGATGCCGCGGGCGACCATATCTCCGCGGTACGCGCGCAACTGGAGTCGAACCAGGCCGGCGCGCGGCCTGGCTGAAATCCCGAGACAAACGGTGGCAGGCAGGCATCCCCGGCTGAGCGGGGATGCCTGTGGAGCGTGCCACGTGAGATGTCGGCGCCGTGTCCGTTCCATGACGGCATGCGCGGCATGCATCAATCGCATGCGTGCATGCAGTCCATACCCCTGTTAAATGCAGTGCAGACCGGAATTCAGCAATGCCTTATTCGCTGGACGGCAGTTTTGCTGCATGATTCCCGGCCGGGCAAAGACCCGGCACTCAAGACTGGGACAGCTTGATAACACCACGTCGGAAACCAAGGGGTTACCAACACTAGGACGCATCGACAATGAACATCAGGCTGCCGATTATCACCGTTTGCACCGCCTTGCTTGCACCTGCCGCGTGGGCCGGCAATGACCCGCACTGGAGCTATATCGGACCAACCGGTACCAGCCACTGGGCCAAGCTCGACCAGGACTACAAGACCTGTGCGCTGGGCAAGCACCAGTCGCCCATCGATATCCGCACCGGCAAGACCCAACCCGCGGACCTGAAGCCGATCGGCTTTGGCTACGCCGCGGCGCCCGCCACCGTGGTCAACAACGGCCACACCGTGCAGGTCAACCTGCCCGCCGCGGGGCAGATCGAACTCGACGGTGTGGCCTACAAGCTGCTGCAGTTCCACTTCCATACGCCCAGCGAAGAGAAGATCAACGGCAAGACCTATCCGCTGGTCGCGCACCTGGTGCACCAGAATGCAGAAGGCAAGCTGGCGGTGGTGGCGGTGCTGTTCAAGTCCGGGCGGGAGAATGCGGCGCTGAAACCCGTCTTCGCGAGCCTGCCGGCCAAGGCCGGGGAGTCGCGTGAACTGACGGCGCCGCTGGATGTGGCGGCGTTGCTGCCGGCCCGGCAGTCGTACTGGGCCTTCACCGGCTCGCTGACCACGCCACCGTGCAGCGAGGACGTGCGCTGGCAGGTGCTCAAGACGCCGGTGGAAGTGTCGCCTGCGCAGTTGGCCGCATTCCGCCAGCTTTATCCGATGAACGCCCGTCCGGTGCAGCCGCTGAACGGCCGCACGGTGCAGGCCAGCCACTGAGCGTGCAGGGCGGGGAGCATGGGGGCTTGATCACAGCCCTCGCAGCGCCAGTTCGCCGCCCAACACCAGCAGCCCGCAGAAGAACAGCTTGCGGAAGCGCTCGGCGCTGATCCGGTGGCGCAGCCACTGGCCCAGGAACATGCCGCCGAGCGCCGGCACCAGCGCCAGCGCCGAGGCGCCCAGCACCGGCAAATGCAGCAGCGACCCGCCCATGGCCAGGCTCACCGCCAGCGCAATGGTCGATACCGTGAACGACAGCCCGAGCGCCTGCACCAGGCTTTCCTTGTCCAGCCCGAGCCCCTGCAGGTAAGGCACGGCGGGAATCACGAACACACCGGTCACCGCCGTAATGCCACCCGTGACCAGCCCGATCAACGGCCCGAGCCACCGCTCCGCCCCCGCCGGCACCACCAGCTTCACCGCGGCCAGCCCGACCACCGCGTACAGCACCAGCGCCACACCCAAGGCCGAGGTCGCGTGCGTCATCATGCCGGCCGGCACCCATGCCGCACACAGCCAGGTGCCGGCACAGATCGCCACCAGCATCGGCCACAGCCGTTGCATCAGTTGCCCGAAGCGCGCGCCGCTGAACAGCTGCACCACGTTGGTCACCATCGACGGCGCCACCAGCAGCGCCGCCGCCTGCGCGGGCGGCATCACCAGCCCTAGCATGCCCACCGCAACCGTGGGCAAGCCCAGGCCCACCACCCCTTTGACAAAGCCTGCCAGCAAGAACGTCAGGCCGATAAAGGCGGCTTGGGTGCCGATCGCTTCCATCGTCATCGCTGCGCCTCCTTCAGCCCGCCTTGTGGTCATGCACCGCGCGGCTGTCCGCCGGCGCCTGGTCGCGCTCATTCAGCCCGTAGTCGCGCAGCACCTGCGCCACGCGCAGCCGGTAGCCGGCAAACACGCGGCCGCGACCGGCCGCCTGCGCCTGGCGATGCGCCAGCGTATTGCGCCAGGCGATCACCGCGGCCTCGTCGCGGAAGAACGACAGCGACAGCAGCTTGTTGGGGTTGGTCAGGCTCTGGAAGCGCTCCACCGAGATAAAGCCGTCGATGGCTTCCAGCTGCGGGCGCAGGTGCGCGGCGATGTCGAGGTAGTTGTCCTGCCGGCCCGTTGCGGGCTCGACTTCGAAGATGACTGCGATCATGTTGTCTCCTGGGGCAATGGCGGGGATCAAAGGAAATGCGGAATGCGCGCGTTTAGCGACGGACGATAGCGGAACGCCTGCGCCAGCGCGGCCGGATCGGCACCACGCGCACGCAGCGCTGCCACCGTGGCAGCAGCCAGCGCCTGCGCCACGCGGTCACCGGGACAGGCATGGCGGCCGTGGCCGAAGGTCCATGGCCGCTCGCCGGCTGCGGCACCACTGCACGACGCCGCGGCCAGCAGCACCAGCACCGCATCGCCGGCCTTGACGGCGTGGCCGCACAGTTGCGCATCGGCGGCCAGGAAGCGGCGCGTATTCTGCACCGGCGGATCCTCCCGGGCGACCCGCGCCACCACGGCATCGAGCGGCAACTCTGACTGCGGCGTGTCGCGACCCAGCCGCAGCAGCGTATTCCCGGCCAGCGCCGCGGTGGCTTCGCAGGCCTGCACCAGCAGGCCGATGATGTTGGCGGCGACAGCCTGCGCGTCGATGCCGGCGGCATGCGCGGCTTGATGCAGCGCCGGAAGCGGGCCGTCGCCCGGCGTGGCACCGGCAAGCCACGCGCCCAGCCATTGCGCGGCGTCAGCACCGGCACGGACGGTGTGCGCATCGGCCAGCTGCGACTGCGCGGCGGCGAAGGCCGCGACGCGTTGTGCGACCTCGGCCGCCTTGCCACCTTCGGCAATGGGCAAACCGAGCAGGTCGGCCACTGTCACCACAGGCAATGTGAAGAGCCAGCGGTTGACGCGCTCGCCAGACGTACCGGCGGCAGCGCCAGCATCGATCATCGTTGCCATCGCCGCCGCGCGCCGCGCTGTGGCGGCCGCGTCAAGGCCCGCCAGCATCGGCATCAGGATCTGCTTCAGTGGTGCGTGGGCAGCGCCGTCGTTCATCCGGATCAGGCGGCCGAACAGGTCACCGGCTGCGGTGCCGGCCAGCGCGGGCGGTACTGGCTGCGCCGGCGGGCGTACGCGGCAGTCAGGATGGGCCAGCACTGCCGCCACTTCACGCGGGCCGGCGGCGACCCACAGGCCGAGACGGTCATCGCGGTAGAACGGCTGGCGGGTGGCCAGCTCCCGGTAGTACGGGTAGGGGTCGGGATCGGTGACGGCGCGAAGCGGGTCGATCCCGGTATCGGGCAGGGTGGCTGTCTGCATGGCGGCACGTTGGGGACTGGATGTGCTGCCAGTTTGCCGCGTGCGCGGGGGTGAACGCTTCATGGCGTCATGAAAGGTCGATTGCCTTTGCAGAAGCCACTGGGTTCCCGCCTTCGCGGAAACCCAGTGGCTTCAACGTGGCTTCGCAGCTTACGTTTCCACCCGCGCAAACTCCCCCTCCCCCTGCGCCGCGTCCGCCACCGCCTCGTCGTTCCGGTGCGCCAGCCGGTACAGCACCGGCAACACCAGCAAGGTCAGCGCCGTCGACGACAGGATGCCGCCGATGACGACTGTCGCCAGCGGGCGCTGCACTTCGGCACCCGTGCCCGTTGCCAAGGCCATCGGCACGAAGCCAAGCGAGGCAACCAGCGCCGTCATCAGCACCGGCCTCAGCCGCGTCAATGCCCCATCGCGGATCGCCGCATCCAGCCCATGGCCATCCTCGCGCAGCGAGCGGATAAACGACAGCATCACCAGCCCGTTGAGCACCGCCACGCCGCACAAGGCGATAAAGCCCACCGCCGCCGAGATCGACAGCGGAATGCCGCGCAGCCATAGCGCCAGGATGCCGCCGGTCAGCGCGAACGGGATGCCGGTGAAGACCAGCAGCCCGTCCTTGACGTTGCCGAACATGGCGAACAGCAGCACGAACACCATGCCCAGCGCCAGCGGCACTACTATGCGCAGCCGCGCGGTGGCCGACTGCAGCTGCTCGAAGGTGCCGCCCCAGCTGGTCCAGTAGCCCGCCGGGATCTGCACGCGCGCGCGGATGGCAGCCTCGGCCTCGGGCACGAAGCTGCCGATATCGCGCCCGCGCACATTGGCGCTGACCACGATGCGGCGCTTGCCGTTCTCGCGCGAGACCTGGTTGGGGCCCGGCGCGATCTCCACGCTGGCGACTTCGCTCAGGGGGATATAGCTGGTGCGCGCCGCTGCCTCCTTCGGCAACGGCACCGGCAGGCGCCGCAGCGCTTCCACGTCCTCGCGCACGGCATCGGGCAGGCGCACCACGATGTCGAAGCGCCGGTCGCCGCTGAAGAAGGTGCCCGACACCTTGCCACCGATGCCGATCGCCACCGCATCCTGGATATCGCTCAGGTTCAGGCCGTAGCGCGCCGCCTTGTTGCGGTCGATCTGCACCGTCAGCATCGGCAGGCCGGTGGTCTGTTCGACCTTCACCTCGGCCGCGCCGGGGATGCCCTGCAGCACTGCCGCGATGCGATTGGCGGTCTGCTCCAGCACGGCGTTGTCGTCGCCGAACACCTTGACCGCCACGTCGGAGCGCACGCCCGAGATCAGCTCATTGAAGCGCAGCTGGATCGGTTGCGAGAACTCATAATTGTTGCCCGGCAGCTTGCCCACCTCATCGCGGATCGCGGCGATCAGCTCGTCGCGCGTGCGGCGGGGCTCGGGCCATTGCGACACAGGCTTGAGCATGATGTAGCCGTCGGAGATATTCGGCGGCATCGGGTCGGAGGCGATCTCCGCGGTGCCGGTGCGCGCAAAGATGCGCTCGATCTCCGGGAATTTGGCCTTCAGCGCGGTTTCCACCTGCTGCTGCATCGCCACCGATTGCGTCAGGCTGGTGCCGGGGATGCGCAAGGCCTGGATCGCCAGGTCGCCCTCGTTCAGGCTGGGCACGAACTCACTGCCCAGGCGCGTGCCAATGGCCAGACACAATGCCACCGCCACGCCGGCAAACGTCAGCACCACCGGCGTCGCGGCCAGCGAGCGCTCCAGCAGCACCGCGTAGCGGCGGCGCGCCCAGGCCATCAACCGGTTCTCGCGCTCGGCCACGCGGTTGCCGATGAACAGCGCCACCGCCGCCGGCACGAAGGTCACCGACAGCACCATCGCGCCCAGCAGCGCCAGCACCACGGTGAAGGCCATCGGGTGGAACATCTTGCCCTCCACCCCGGTCAGCGCAAAGATCGGCAGGTACACCACCATGATGATCAGCTGCCCGTACAACAGCGGCCGGCGCGCCTCGCGCGCCGCGGCAAAGACTTCATGCAGGCGTTCGCCGCGCGTGAGGGGCCGGCCGTGGCGCTCCTGCGCATGCGCCAGCCGGCGCACGCAGTTCTCGACGATCACCACGGCACCGTCGACAATGATGCCGAAGTCCAGCGCCCCCAGGCTCATCAGGTTGGCACTGATGCGGTATTGCACCATGCCCGTGAAGGTGAACAGCATCGACAGCGGGATCACCAGCGCGGTGATCAGCGCCGCGCGCAGGTTGCCCAGGAACAGGAACAGGATGGCGATCACCAGCACCGCACCTTCCAGCAGGTTTTTCTTGACCGTGGCAATGGCCTTGTCGACCAGCGTGGTACGGTCGTACACCGTGACGGCCTGCACGCCCTTGGGCAGGGTACGGTTGATCTCGGCCATCTTGCGGTCCGCCGCCTGCGACACCGTGCGGCTGTTCTCGCCGATCAGCATGAACACGGTGCCCAGCACCACCTCGCGGCCGTTCTCGGTGGCCGCGCCGGTGCGCAGCTCGCCGCCGGTCTGCACGGTGGCCACGTCGCGCACGCGGATCGGCTGGCCCTGCGCGGTGCCGACGATCACGTCGCGGATATCGTCGAGCGAGCGCACCTGCCCCGGCACGCGCACCAGGTACTGCTCGCCGCGGCGCTCGATATAGCCGGCGCCGACGTTGTCGTTGTTCTTCTCCAGCGCGCTCACCACGTCGGCCAGCGACAACCCGTACGACGCCATGCGCTCCAGGCTGGGCGCAACCACATAGGCGCGCGCATGGCCGCCGATGGCATTGACCTCGGTCACGCCGGGCACGTTGCGCAGCTGCGGGCGGATCACCCAGTCCTGGATCTCGCGCAGGTCCGACAGCGTATACGGCGTGCCGTCCGGCTTGCGCGCGCCGGGGTCGGCCTCGACCGTCCACAGGTAGATTTCGCCCAGCCCGGTCGAGATCGGGCCCATCGCGGGCGTGATGCCGGCGGGCAGCTTGTCGCGCGCTTCCTGGATGCGCTGGTTGACCAGCTGGCGCGCAAAGTGGATATCGGTGCCGTCGCGGAAGATCACCGTCACCTGCGACAGCCCGTAGCGCGACAGCGAGCGGGTCTGCTCCAGCCCGGGCAGGCCCGCCATCACGGTCTCGACCGGATAGGTGATGCGCTGCTCGGTCTCCAGCGGCGAATAGCCCGGCGCTGCGGTGTTGATCTGCACCTGCACGTTGGTGATATCGGGCACCGCGTCGATCGGCAGCCGGGTGTAGCTGTACAGGCCCAGCGCGGCCATGCCCAGCACCGCCAGCAGGACCAGCCAGCGTTGCTCGATGGCAAAGCGGATCAGGCGTTCAAACATGCGTGCCTCCGCTCAGTGCTCATGCCCGGCGCTGGCTTTGCCCAGCTCGGACTTGAGGATGAAGCTGTTGGCCGCGGCGTAGCGCGCGCCGGCCTGCAGGCCCTCGGTCACCTCCACCAGCTTGCCACCAGCGCGCCCGGTCTTGACCGGCTGCACCGCAAACCCGCCCGGCACGGCGATGAACACCACGCTCTTGCCGTCGACCTGCTGCACCGCGTCGGCCGCCACCGTCACCGGCACCTGCGCCGGCGCGCCCAGCACGCTGACCGTGACGAACAGCCCCGGGCGCCACGCCATGCCGGGATTGGCCAGCGTCACGCGCGCCTTGGCCGTGCGCGTCTGCTCGCCCAGCAGCGCGCCGACGTAGGACACCTTGCCCTCGGCCTGCGTGTCCGAGGCGCTCGAGCGCACCGTGACCGCTTCGCCCACACGCACCTGGTCCAGGTCGCGCGCGGACACCACGAACTCCGCCCACACCGAACTCAGGTCGGAGACGGTGAAGACGCTGGTGGCTTCCTGGACCGCTTCGCCCAGCGCCAGGTGCTTCTCGACCACGATGCCATCGAACGGGGCACGCAGCGCAAACTGGTTCAGGCTGCCGCCCTTGCCCGCGCTCTTCTCCGTGGCGCCAATCGCGGTCAGCTTCTGGCGCGCGTTCTGGACCGCGATCTGCGCTTCCTCAAGCGCCGTGCGGGCCTGCTGGTAATCCTGCTCGGCGGAGATCTTCTCCTGCCACAGCGTCTTCTCGCGCGCGTAGGTGGCACGCGCCAGCGCCTCGCGCTTCTGCGCCGCCAGCAGCTCGCTGCGCTGCTCGGCCAGCGTCGTGCTGGCGAGCAGCGCCAGCACTTCGCCCTTGCGTACCTGCTGGCCAAGGTTGGCCGGCACCGCCTGCGCAACGCCCGCCACGCGCGGCACCACGTGCGCGGTGCGGTCTTCATTGAAGCGGATCTCGCCGGGGAAATCGACGCTGCTGCGCAGCGGCGCCGCGGCGGCGGTGGCGATGCCGATGCCGGCCTGCTGGATCTGCGCGGGCGTCAGCGCGATCAGGTGCGGCTTGCCTTCGGCTTCCGGCTTCGCCGCGGGAGCGCTGGCGTCAGCGTGCGCGGCCGCATTGTCTCCTTCCTTGCCATGTTCGTGCTCGTCGCCATGCTCGGCTTGCCCGTGCCCGGCCTCGCCGGTGGCGCTGCCGCCCTTGCCGGTGAACAGGATCGCCGCGCCGCCCAGCAGCCCCGCGACCAGGATGGCCACCACGGCGGCCCGTTGTTGCTTGCTCATTGCCATGTCTTCGGCGTCCGTATCAGTGTCCGAGGATGCGGTCGATGCTGGCCGCCGCGTCATAGGTGCGGGCCAGCACGTCCAGGTAGCGGATGCGCGCCTGGAACAGCGTGCGCTGGGCATCCAGCACATCGAGGAAATTGAATTTGCCGGCCTCGAACCCGCGCGAGGCGGCGGCATAGGCCTGCTCCGCCGCGGGCAGCACCGAGGCCTGCAGCGTCTGCGCCGCGGCGCGCGATACCGACAGCTGCGTCGACGCCTGCTGCAGCTCACCCACCAGGCGGATGCGCGTGGCCGCGTGCGTGTCCTGCGCCTTGTCGGCCCGGCGCAATGCGGCGTAGAGGTTGCCCTGGTTGCGGTCAAACAGCGGCAGCGGGATCGCCACGCCCAGCACGGCCATATTGCGGTTGGCCTCGTTGTCGCGCTTGGCGCCCAGGCTCACGGTCACGTCGGGATACTGGCGGCTGCGCGCCACGGCGACTTCGGCGCGGCTGCGCTCGGCCACGAGGCGGCTTGCCGCCAGTTGAGGCGAGTCTTCCAGCGCCGCTTGCAGCGCTGCCGGCGCGGGGCGCGAGGGCAGTGCGTCAAGGTCGCCCTGCGCCTGCGCAAAGTGCGGCAAGGCGTTGCCCCACAGCGTGGCCAGCGACTGACGTGCGGATTGCAGCGCGCCGGTAGCCTCGGCCAGTTCCAGCTCGGCATTGGCCTGTTCGACCCTGGCGCGCGTTTCTTCCAGGGGCGCGACCTTGCCGGCGGCCACGCGCCGCCCGGCCGCCGCGGCCGCCTTGCTGGCGATGCCGACCGAGCCTTCGGCCAGCTTGACGCGTTCCTGCGCCACCAGCACGCCAAAGAAGCGTGCGATCACAGCGGCGCGCAGCTCGGCGCGTGCGCCGCCCAGCTCGGCCTGCGCCAGTTCGCGCCCGCGCTCGGCCACACCGATGCGCGCGGCGCGCTTGCCGCCGAGTTCGATCGGCAGGTTGATCTGGCCGGTGGTGGAGCGCGTGGCCTTGCGCGTGTCTTCCATCGACACGGCCAGTTCGGGATTGGGCAGCACGCGCGCCTGCGTGACATCGCCCTCGGTGGCGTCAAGCTCCTTGCCCGCCGCGGACAACGCGAAGCTGCCGGCTTCGGCCAGCGCCAGCGCGGCGTCGAGGCTCAGCGTGCCGGCAGGCTCTTGGCCCGAGGCCGGCAAGGATGCCGATGGCTGCGCCATGGCAGGGGGCGGCGTCTGCGCGACGCCATGTGGGCTGAATAGAACGGCCGCCAGCCCAAGCGGCAGCAAAAGTCTTCGCATCGAATTGCACCAGGAAAGAAACCGGGAGAATTCGGCGAGACGCCTGACGTCAGGAAATCAGGAAGACCATGAAATGGAAGCGTCGTCTCGCCGGTTAAGCGAGACGCGGCCACTGCGGACGGTCGGGCGCCCGCGCACTGTGCGAAGAGAAGCTGGGCTGCGGCGCCGGTGGCGCCAGTTCCACCCGGCGCATGGCGTGCACGTCGGGCGCGTCGGCCCGTGCAAACGGCAGCGAAGCGATATGGCAGACGCCGCAGTCGGGATCGGGCAGGCCGAGCTTGGCCTTGTCCTGCGCCTTCTGCGCGGGCTGGTCCTGCTTGCCGCTGTCGGCCTTGTGCTGGTGCTCATGGTGCCCGAAATGGGCCTTGGCCGGAGCCGCCACCTCATGTCGGCAATACGCGGCGGCTCCCGCCCAGGCGAACTGGAGCGGCAGGACGAGCGCAAGAAGGATGAGGATGAGCCGTTGCATAAGGGAAGTGGCAGCTGCCCTGGCCGCCTGGCATCAGGCAACGGGGGATTGCAGCGAGCCGCAAGTTTAACCGAGCCGCGCCGGGCATTCCGGCGACGGGGACATTACATTTGCGTCATGCCACGGGCCGCTTCCGCCCTCGGCCGTAACTTCAATTTTTTTGAATAACTTGTCCGGCAACTGGCCTGTTTCCGTATCGATGGCGCTTCTATAGTTCTGTACATGAACGGCACGCACACAACGCAAAGCCTTCTGACAAATTCAACGAGCTTAAGGAGAACCATCATGACCAAGACCACCCGCCTCGCTACTGCCCTGCTCCTGTCGCTGGCTGCCCTGGGCGCCGCGCAAGCCGCCACCGTCGCCGAGCAGCTGCCCGGCGACAAGTACGGCTACAGCTTCCGCAGCACCGTGCCCGGCGACAAGTATGGTTATGAGTTCCGCAGCCACGATGTGTTCACGGAAGGCGCCCGCGTGGGCAAGGCCGATCCGTTTGTCGACGGCGCCCGCACGGTGGCCGGGCTGGAGCGCAGCGGCGTGTCGGCATCGCCGTCGCGCAGCTTCGACACCTTTACCGAAGGCAGCCGCGCTGGCCGCTTCGACCCCTACGGCGAAGGCGCTCGCGCCTGAGCGATACCGGCACCCAGCCAGCAAGAAGGCCAGCGGATCCGCTGGCCTTTTGTCATTCGTCGCGCCCCAGCCTGTGCATGGCCTCGCGCAGGGTCCGCATCTGGGCGCTGAAGCTGGTGCAGGCGTCACAGATCGCCAGGTGGGCGCGCATGCGCAGCCGCTCGCCCCATGACAGCGGCCGGTCCAGGCCCTTCATGGTGAGGTGATGCACCTCTTCACAGTTCGGCAGCAGGCGGCGGGAGGGGCGGGAATCTGGCATGTAGGTCAGTGACTTATCCGTTGCATGGGCGGGGGCCGGGCTCAACCGGCCTTGCCGGGCCGGCCGCGCTGGCCGAACCAGTGCAGTTCCAGGCATCCGCGCAGGCGCATGCGGGCGCGGTACAGCATCGCCCAGGCATTGGTCGCGCTGATCTGCAAATGCTGACAGATTTCTTCGGTGTCCAGCTCCAGCCACTCGCGCATCATGAAGATCCGGCCGGTGCGCTCCGGCAGGCGGTCCACGCAAAGCTGCAGGATCTCGAAGAACTCGCGGCGCTCAAAGGCGCGTTCCGGGTTGCCCCAGTCGGACGGCGGGTCCTGGTAGTGGCCGTTGCGCGTGAACAGCACATCGAAGGCATCGTCGTCGGATTGCGGCTGGCCTTCGGCATCGGTGGCCAGCGCCAGCCTGACCTCACGTTTGCCGCTGCGCAGGGTGTCGATGATCTTGTGCTTGAGGATGCCAACCAGGTAGGTGCGCAGCGTTGACTGGCCGGCGAAGCGCTCAGGGTGCTCCAGCGCCGCCAGCAGCGTTTCCGAGACGGCATCCTCGGCCACCGCCTCGTCGCGCAGCTGCAGGCGGGCAAAGCGCAGCAGGTAGGGGCGTATGGCCTGGAGTTCGGCGGGGTCGAGGCTCATCGGGGATCGGGGCGCGGTTGCCTGCACAGATGGCCCATGATACCCGCGCACCGGCGCCTTACCCTATCCCGCGGAACTGCCCGCACAGCCGGAACACGTCTTCCGACAGCGGGATCCCCTTGGCCTTGCCGTAGCGGGTTGCCAGCTTCAGCAGCTCCTTGATGTCGCGTCCGCTCGCCTTGGGGTAGGCGGCGGTCAGCGCATCGATCAGCGCGTCGCCCAGTTCCGCGCCGAACTGCCCGGCCTGCAGGCGCCACAGCCGCATGGCGTCTTGCTTGCACGGCGTTTCGTAATGGATGGTCGCGATGCAGCGCGACAGGATGGCATCGTCGACGTCGCCGATGCGGTTGGTGGTCATGAACAGCAGGCCGTTGAAGTACTCCAGCGTGCGCAGGAATTCCGCGACGATGGCGTTGTGCTCCAGGTCGTTGTCGCGGCAGCGGATATAGACGTCGGCCTCGTCCAGCAGCAGGATCGCGTTCCAGCGCATGGCCCGGCGCAGGATCGTCATCAGCGTGGCACCGACCGACGCGGCAGTGGTGCCCAGCTGCCCGGAATGCACGCGGTACAGCGGCTTGCCCACCACCTCGGCGTAGATCTCCGCGGTCAGCGTCTTGCCCAGGCCTGGGGCGCCCTGGCACAGGATGGTGGTACCGCCGGACTTGCCGGGCACGAAGTCCGGCACCAGCATGTCCATGTGCGAGGTCAGGATATCGATCAGGTCGCGGTGATGCGCGGGCAGGACCAGCTTGTCGCGCAGGGCCGGCTGGTAGCGATACTCGGTCAGGTGCTGCACATGCACCCAGATGTTGCGATGCCACTCCAGGTGGAACAGGTGCACGTAGCCATGCAGCGGCACGCGCTCAAAGCCCTCCATGACCCCGGCATCGCGCCAGAACGACGGGTCGCAGGTCATCTCGAAGCGGCGCTCCAGCCGTTCCTCATCATTCACGCAGCGCGCGCCCGCGGTGTCGGCAATCGGCGTCAGCTCGGCGGGTCCCTTGGCATCGAGCGAGAACGCCGCGCGGGTGGCGACAAACTGCGCGCCGAAGCGGCGCTGGTAGCGCACGAAGCGCTGCGCATGCTGCTCGTATTCGTGCCGGAATTCCGCGCACTCCTTGTAGAAGCCGAACTCGGCCAGCAACTCCGGGATGGTGCGGTTAGCGATGTCGTCGCGGGTGATCACCATCGACGTGGTCATGCCGGAGCGGCGTAGGTGGTGGTCAGTCAGCGTGGAGTTGGCCGACTGCATGGTGTTGGCCAGCATGTCCACCACCACATAAGGCATGCCCTGCTCGGGCGACACATAGCGCATCCGGCGCACCAGCCAGGGCAGCAGCACGCCGTCGCGGCTGCGCTGGTACAGCCAGCCATCGATGGCATCGCGCGACAGGTAGGCGGCCAGCCCCGCCACCAGCTGGTCCAGCCCCGGAATCACGCGCGCCTGCGGCGCGTTGTAGACATTGTCCAGCGCCAGCATCTGGAACATCAGCGCGCGCTCGTTTTGCGTCTTGCTCAGCGTGTAGAGCGAGCTCAGCGACTGCGCATCGAATAGCTTGCTCGACACCAGCATATTGCCGTGGCAGACGCCGTGCTCCTGCAACTGCCGCGCCAACCGTGACCCGGTTTCGATCATCGCCAGCAGGGGGTGGATCAGCGCCTCTGGAATCTCGAAATCCATGTACCGCACTCCCGTTGAATGGCGTGGCCGCGCCGGCCAGCGGCCGGGGTTTCACTGCAGGAAGAAATCGATCGCGCGCTCGACCACGGGCGGATGGATGACATGCAGGCCATCGAACTCGACGTACTGCACGTCGTAGCCCGCGGCCTTCAGCCTGGCCGCATGGGCGCGGCCGCTGGTGACAACCGGCAGTTGCTCGTCAGCCAGCCCGTGCGCGACAAACACCCTGGGAGCGCCCTCCTGCATGAACACCGACATGAAGCCGCCGGAGAACGCAATCACATGGCTGGCAATGTCGCCGTTGGTGATGCCGATCGACAGCGCGTAGCTGGCCCCGTCCGAGAAGCCCGCAAAGGCCAGCCGGCCCGCGTCGACCCGGTAACGCGATGTCACCGCGATCAGCGCCTGGCGCAGCCGCTCCAGGTCGGGGCCGTTGCCGCCGATCACGATGTCCCAGGTCGGGTAGAGCGAATGCGGCGCCAGCACCAGGAACTTGTGGCGCCGCGCATGCGGCTCGATATGCGGCAGCACCTTTTCCGGAAACCCGCCCGCGCCGTGGAACATCACCAGCAGCGGCACCGGCCCGCTCTCCGGCAGGCCGTCCGGAACGAACAGCACGGCATCGCGCTCCGGGGCCACGCCCAGCGGGTTACGCCCGGGTGGCAGCGGGCCGTCGACGGGATCCGCGTAGGTGAATGACAGGCGACCGAACAGCGAGGGATCAAGCATGGCGGCAGGAGGCGTTATGCACACGTAATATATTGTATATCACATATCTAAGTATAGACCATGAACCCGGAGACCGACGGCGGCCTCCCTCCTCCGCAAGCAAACCTGCACCAGTCCTATTCCTGGTTCTCCAGCAGCGAGAAATACCGCCCGCGCAGGATGCCCTGCATCAGGTCCGCCAGCGGCATCTGCCCCCTGCGCCTCCCGTCGAGGCGCCGACCGGATTACCCGCGTCGGCTCGAAGCGCATATTTCCATAATCATATTTTTATACCTAAACTATATGGACAAGAAGGAGCGTGGCGACGATCGCGCAGAGATTCCCTGGCGGTCGGCCAACAGGGCAGCCCGGCCGCCTTCTTGGCGCGCGCAGGAAGTTTAGGTATAAAGTAACTGATTGCGCGGGCTTCCTTCGCTTCGCAGGCGAGCCAGGCACGCTGCAATCCTGCAGGAGTGAGACGATGCAGACCGCCCCCCAGTCACCCGCCGACATCCCGTCTTCTCCGGCGCGTGACCACAACTGCGCGCCGCAAGGCATGCTGGCGAACTACCCCTCATTCCGCTCCGAGGATGTGAAGGAGGCCCAGGGCAAGATCGCTTCGGTATTTTGCCCGCATGAACTGCGAGTGGTCGGTGCACTGCAGCAATTGCATGTCCAGCACAACCTGGTACGACTGCATGAGACCGCACTCAACTTCCTTGCCTATGGCGCCCATGTAGAGATCGACCCTGGCTGCCTAGAGCACTTCTATCTCGCCCAGATCCCGGTTGCGGGCCATGCCGAAATCAAGTGTGGCTCGCAGGAGATACTTTCCGACGTCCGCACCGCCAGCTTGCTGAGTCCAGACACCCCAACCCGAATGCACTGGCATGAGGATTGTGCGCAAGTCTTGCTCTGGATTCAGAAGGAAGCCATCGAGCAACGTTTCGCATTGCTGACCGGGCGCGATCCCAGCGGGCCCCTTTCATTCGATCCGGCGCTGCCCCAGCACGCATGGAGCCAGTCCGTACTCGACCTTACCAGGAATATCGACCAGCACGGCACCAACTGGCTCCAGTTCCCGGCCGCGGTGGCGTCGATGGAGGACTACCTGCTGCGGACGCTGCTGCTGCTTCAACCGCACACCCACACCTATCTCCTTGCGCGCAGCGCCGAGCCCGCCAGGCCACGTCATATGCAGCGGGTGATAGATTATGTCCGCGCGAATGCCGACACACCGCTGACCGTCGCCGACCTGGCGCAAGTCGCCTGCGTGAGTATCCGGGCGCTGGAAGAAGGCTTTCGCCGCCATCTCAATACGACGCCGTTAGCCTATCTGCGGGATGCGAGACTGGACTGCGTCCGACAAGCGTTGATTGCTGCCGCCGGAGCGGAGCAGGCCTCCATCACGGATCTTGCATATCGCTTTGGCTTTACACATCTCGGCCGGTTTGCGGCCTATTACAAGAAGCGCTTCGGCGTTTCTCCGTCGGCGACCCTGCGCAGGGGTGCAGCGGAGCGCCATGTCAGCGATGCCGGGCGTTGATAATCAGCGGGCTCTTTAGACCTCGCAATACCCCTGCGGCATCGACCCGTTTCACTGACTTGCAGTCGTTGATACAACAACGCCAGGCCGCGCTCGCGGGTGAACGGATACCTGCACGCCCGGACATCCGGCAAGGCTGCCGCCCCACCTTTTCCTGACTCCACCGCCTCCTTTTCCCGGTCCGCCAGCGACGGCTCGTTATCTGGATATTGGCCGGCGGATTGTGGATAGCAGCGTCATCACCGCTACACCAAACTACGTTGCACATGGCTACATGCGAGCCAATACAACAAGTGGAGACGGACATGCAAGGAATCGAAGGCAAGACGGCGATTGTCACCGGTGGCGCGACCATGATTGGCGAGGCCGTGGTATCGGCCCTGGTCTCGGCTGGCGCCAACGTCGTTGTCGTCGACATCGACCAGCAAGGCGGCCGCAATGTTGCCGAGCGGCATCCGGAGCGCTGCCGCTATGTGGCCGTGGACGTGACCAGCGATGCCGACATCGCTGCCTGCATCGCCGACACCATGGAGACCTTCCGCGGCATCGACCTGCTCGTCAACTGCGCCTGCACCTACGTGGATAACGGTGCCGATTCCACACGCGAGCAGTGGCTGGAGTCCTACAACGTCAATGTAGTCGGCGCGGCGATGATGCTGAAGGCGTGCGTGCCGGAGATGAAAAAGCGCGGCGGCGGAGCGGTCGTCAACTTTGCCTCGATCTCCGCGGGCGTGGCGCAGTCGGGGCGCTGGCTGTACCCGATTACCAAGGCAGCGATGCAGCAATTCACACGTAGCGCCGCATTGGATCTAGCCCCGGACAACATTCGAGTCAACTCCGTCTCGCCGGGCTGGACGTGGTCCTCCGTCATCAGCGCGCTGAGCGGCGGCGACAAGGCGAAAGCCGACGGTATCGCTGCAGATTTTCACCCACTAGGCCGGCTCGGCAAGCCAGAAGAAGTCGCGCAAGTGGTTCGCTTCCTCCTGTCAGATGCTTCCGCCTTTGTTACCGGCGCCGACTATGCATGTGACGGCGGATACGGCGCCCTCGGCCCCGAGGGTCGGCAAGCAGCCATCAACCGACTGACGGCATAAACCGGCCGGTGATTCCGGGCGACCTCGGTTCGCCCGGCACGAAGTGAATTGCACACAAGACAATCCCACAGGAGAGACACATGATCCCCCATTCCATCGACAAGATCACGCCACGCAAGATTGCGATTGTTGGCGCGGGTCAGGCAGGACTATTGCTCGGGTGCGGCCTGCTGGATCAAGGCTATGAGGTCACGCTAGTGACAAACCGCACCGCTGACGAGGTATGGGGCGGCAAAGTGATGTCGTCCCAGTGCATCTTCGACCAAGCACTCCAGATCGAGCGCAATTTCCGGATGAATCAATGGGAAAGGCAGTGCCCCACGGTGGACGGCATCGGCCTGACCATCCCCACCGACGACGGCAAGGGCGAAGTTGCCATCCACTGGCGCGCCCGCCTGAATTCCTACGCCCAGTCTGTTGATCAACGTGTAAAGATGCCAGGCTGGATGGCGGAGTTCGAAAGCCGTGGCGGCATTCTACGTATCGAAAATGTCGAGATTCCCCAGCTTGAAGCCTTGGCCGAATCTCATGATCTTGTTCTCCTGGCCGGTGGCAAGGGAGAGATCGTCAATCTGCTGACACGCAATGATGCACGCTCGCCTGTTCGTCATCCCCAACGCCAGTTGGCACTGGCTTACGTGACGGGCATGCAGCGCAGTGGTCCGTTTGAGTGCGTCAACTTTAATCTGATTCCCGGCATCGGCGAGTACTTTGTCTTCCCGGCCCTCACCACCCAGGGCAGTTGCGAAACGCAAGCCTGCGACATCATGGTCTTCGAAGCCATTCCTGGCGGCCCGATGGACCGCTGGGCAGACATCAAGTCCGCCGACCAGCATCTGGATGTCTGCCTGGGCATCCTGCGCGACTACCTGCCGTGGGAAAGCGAGCGCTGTGCCAATGTACGACTCACCGATGCCAATGGGATCCTGAGCGGACGCGTCACCCCGACCGTGCGCAACCCTACTCTTTCCCTGCCTTCCGGCCGGCATGTAATGGGGCTCGGCGACGCGGTCATGGTCAACGATCCGATCACCGGCCAGGGCTCGAACAACGCCACCAAGGGCGCTCTGCACTATTTCGAGGCCATCCTGCGCCATGGGGACAAGCCCTTCGATAAGGCATGGATGCAGCAGACCTTCGACGGCCTTTACGAAGGCTATGCCGAACCGGTCATCCGTTGGACAAATTCCCTGCTTTTCCCGCCGCCAGACCACATCGTCAAACTGCTGGCCACAGCGCAGCACGCGCCGCGCATCGCCCAGCGCATCGCCAACGGATTCAACGATCCGCGCGACTATGGCAGCTACTGGTTCAACGAGGAAGCCACCGAGGCCTGGATCGCTGAAGAGTCGCAGTCCAAGGCCGCCTGAGGCAAAAAGATCACCCACACGAAAGCAAGCAGCCTGCTCACCGTGCAACGGTTGAGCAGGCGACAGGAGACAGCCATGACCGACGCTCGCGAATTTCGGAATGCCCTCGGCCGCTTTGCCACGGGCGTAACCATCGTCACAACGCGCACCCCCGACGGAGAACCCTGGGGCGTGACCGTGAATAGTTTCAGCTCGGTATCGCTGGAGCCTCGCCTGGTGCTGTGGAGCCTCGCCAAGAAGTCCTACAGCCTCGAGGCATTCCAGAAGACCGGGAGTTTCGTGATCCACGTCCTGGCAGCCGACCAGGAACATGTCTCCAACCGCTTCGCACGAGGCGCGGAAGGCAAGTTTTCGGGCGTCCCCTGCACGGATGGCATCGATGGCTCGCCTGTCCTGTCAGGTTGCGCAGCGGTATTCCAATGCCGAAACACGCATCAGTATGACGGCGGCGATCACATCATCTTCCTGGGCGAGGTCCGGCACTTTGACACATCGGATCGGGAATCCCTGCTCTTCTACAAGGGAAACTACGCGCGTACCGCTAACGCTCTTACGGAGCTGTCAGAGCTGATCCGCACCGAATACGTCGCCGCGACCTGATTCCGGTACCGCACGCGGCAATTCGTCTAAAGGAAGCTGGCCAACGCCGCGACCGAACGTATTTGCCCGCCTCTCTTATCCTTGCCCCCGGGATAATCCAATGAGTACGTATGACGCCGTCATTGTCGGCAGTGGTATCAATTCGCTCGTCTGCGCTGCCGTCCTAGCCAGACGCGGCAAGCGTGTCTGCGTGCTGGAACGCAATAGCACGCTGGGCGGATGCATTCGCACGGAGGCCCTGAATGCACCGGGCTATCTCCACGACACGTTGTCCACGGCACATCCGCTGTTTGTCACATCGCCAGGCTACGCGGAGCTGAAGGATGAACTTCATCAGGCAGGGCTCAGCTACCGCAATAACAGTACACCCACTGGCGTACTGTTACCCGATAACCGTTCGCTGGTTCTGAGCACGTCCCGTGAGCGCAATGTCAGCACATTCAATACGCTGGCAAGCGGCGACGGTGATGCCTTTCAGGCCGCCATGCAAGAGGTCGAGCAAAACGCCGGCCTGGTGTTCTCGCTGCTTGGCAACGAACTGTGGAGTGCCGGTGTTGCAAAGACCGTGGCCGGCCGCCTGTGGAAACAAGGCGTGCATGACACCGTCGCCTTCTTTTCCCCTGCACTGATGAGTTGCCGCAGCTGGCTGGAGACCCGGGTCAAATCCGACCTGGTCCAGGCGCTGCTCGCGCCGTGGGTACTGCATACAGGCCTTGGCCCGGAAAGCGCCATGTCTGCATTGATGGGAAAAGTCGTCGCCTTCACGCTGGAGGCGGTTGGCCTGCCTATCGTCCAAGGAGGCAATGCCCGTACTGTCGACGCCTTCCGCAGAATCATCGAGAGCAGGGGTGGTGCTTTCCACGTCAATGCCGACGTCGAGGACATCCTGGTCGAGGGCGGCTCGGCGCGCGGCGTTAGGACGCGGGACAACCGCGTTTTCATGGGCAAGGAGATCATCTGCAACGTCACGCCCGGCCAGCTTTACGGAAAGCTGCTGGCCGCCAAGCACGTTCCCCCTGGCCTACGTCAGCAGGCGGCCGAGTACCGCTACGGCAAGGGGAACATGCAGATCCATTTGGCGCTGTCCGCCCCTCCGGACTGGCCCCAAGAACATCTGCGCGACGTCATCTACCTGCACCTTACCTCGGGTCTGGACGGTGTCTCCAGGGCAGTCAGCGAAGCAGAGCGAGGCCTGCTTCCAGCCGAAGGCACGATTTGCGTTGCCCAGCCTTGCGCTGTTGACCCTTCCAGAAGCCCGGCCGGAGGCTGGGTGCTCTGGATTCAGGTTCCGGAGTGTCCGCGTCAAGTCAAAGGCGATGCGCTTGGAGAGATCGCTGTTCCCGCGGATGGTCGCTGGACCGCCGAACTCCGTGAGCGCTACGCCGACCGGATTATCGACCGCATTGCTCGCCAGGTTCCAAATCTCAAGGCGAGCGTCGTCGGGCGTACGGTCCTCTCCCCGGCGGATCTTGAGTCGATGAACGTCAACCTCGTCGGCGGTGATCCCTATTCCGGCGAATGCAGCATCGACCAGTTCATGTTCTGGCGTCCGGTCCCTGGCGTCAAGGATCACGCTACCCCGGTTAAACATCTGCACCACATCGGCGCCTCGACCCATCCAGGCCCCGGTCTTGGCGGTACCTCCGGTTACCACGTCGCAAACGCGCTCGCAAAGAAACGGGCGAAATCTAACTCATAAGTGAAGCAACCACAGGAGACAACAACCATGAGCAACAGCCTCGCCCACTTTGCAGCAGAGCTGCTGTCCGGCCGCATCCGCGTGGTGGATCTGACGCTGACCTTGAGTTCTGAATTTCCGACCATCTCGCTGCCTCCGGAGATGGGCCAGACCTGGCCCTTCCGGCAAGAAACCATCTCGCGCTACGACGATCGCGGACCGAACTGGTACTGGAATAACTTCTCCTGCGGCGAACATACCGGGACCCACTTCGACGCACCAGTCCATTGGATCTCTGGTAAGGACTTGCCGGACAATACGACCGACACCATCCCTGCCGAAAAATTCTTCGCCACCGCCTGCGTCATCGACTGCTCGAGGGAGGCCGCGGAAGACCCGGACTACTTGCTCACTGTCGACGCCGTCAAAGCCTGGGAAGCACGGCATGGCCGCATCCCTCCGCGCTCCTGGGTCCTGATGCGCACCGACTGGTCCAAGCGCAATAGTCCCGAGGCGTACCTGAATGCGCGTGACGACGGCATGCACACACCCGGCCCTGACCTGGGCGTCGTCCAGTGGATGATTGAACAGCGCGATGTCCATGGATTTGGCGTCGAAGCAATTGGCACCGACGCGGGCCAGTCCTATGGCTGGGAGTTACCGTTCCCGTGCCATTACCTCACGCATGGCAACAACCGCTACGGTCTGCAATGCCTGACCAATCTCGACCAACTCCCGCCGCAGGGTGCATTGATTGTCGCCGCCCCGCTGAAGATCAAGGACGGTTCAGGCAGCCCGCTTCGCGTCCTGGCTCTTATTCCCGGCTGATATTCCGCTAACCCGCCCATCACCACAAAAAGGAGGAGAACGAAGTGAAGAAACGAGCAATCTCGGCCGTACTGGCCGGTTCGCTTGCGCTAGTCGGCAATCAGGCGCTCGCAAAGGAGGGCGCAGACCAGTATCCCAATGGAGCTGAAAGCTGGATGTCGGGAGCATTGCCCCCGCCCGGCACCTATCTCCTCAACTACACCGGCTATTACGGCGGTAAGCTCAAAGACGGCAACGGCGACAACGCAAACATCGCCGGCAATCCTGCAAAGGTTGACGCCTGGTTCGACGCGTTGCGGGTGGTGAAGGTCACCAACATCACGCTTCTTGGCGCGAGCTGGGGCATGCAGGCCATCGTTCCGCTCGTCTACCAGTCCATGAATTTGCCCCAGATGGGCGGCCGTCGCAACGCCACCGGCTTGGGTGACATCACGATCGACCCGATAGTGCTCGGCTGGCATGGTGCGAACTGGCATGTCACGACGGGTCTGGACATCTACGCGCCCACGGGCCGCTACGACCAGAATGATCCCAGGGCCAGCATCGGCGCGAACTACTGGGCCTTCGAGCCAGTTGCGGCATTCACCTGGCTGCACCAGAGTGGCTGGGAAATCTCTGCCAAGTTCATGTACAACATTAAGGGGAAGAACAAGGACTCCAACTTCGGCGGCATGACAGGAAGCTACCAGTCCGGACAGGAATTGCACGTCGATTACGCCCTGGGCAAGCACATCGGCCCGTGGACTGTCGGCTTGAGCGGGTACTACCTGAAACAGGTCACGGACGACAAGTTCAATGGCGCCGTGGTGCCAGAAGTGCCTGGGGTGTGGAGCCGTGGCCGTCGCGGCGAGGTGCTGGCTATCGGCCCCAGCGTCTCCTACACCAACGCCAAGGGAACTAGTTTCATCACCCAATGGCAGCATGAAGCGTATGCCAGGAACCGGTTTGGCGGCGACAAATTCTGGGTCAAGGTGGTCACCGCTTTCTGACGGAATGGGCCCGCAAGGCCCTGTGCTGTGCTTCTGTAGCCATGCGAGAAGACGGCGCTGATTTTCGCCTCGGTGCGAACGGCAACGTGGCCTGCCGGTCAGGGCGTGCCGCGCCGTTGCAGATATGCTCCAATAGCAAAAGCCCTGCCGTCGAAAGCCAGCCCGTCAGGCTGACTCCTGTATGAATTTGCGGCGGAGCGGAAGAGGTGAAGCATGGCCCTTATTAGCCGCCAGCTGTTCTCGGCCAGCCCGCAAATTCAGGTGCGAGATGTAACGCTTTCCGCACACGACGACTTCCAAACCCAGCGAGCCAAGCTTGCAAGCATCATGCTGGACGCAATGTACCAGTTCGTCGGCCTGCTAGACGTCGACGGCAAGATGCTCGAGATCAATCGCGCAGCGCTCGAGGGAATCGGCATTCAAATGGATGACATTCGCGGAATGCCATTCTGGGAGGCCAGATGGTGGGTCATCTCTCGGGAGACCCAGCGCGTCTTGCGAGAGCTGATCCGGCGCGCAAGCCAAGGCGAGTTCGTCCGCGGTGACTTCGAGGTATACGGCCAAAAGATGGGCGAGGAGACGATCATTGTCGACTTCTCGCTATTACCTATTAGAGATTCGGATGGCAAGGTGGTGTTCCTGCTGCCTGAAGGGCGCAACATCACGGAAAAGAAGCGCACCGAAGCAGCGCTTGCGCGGAAAAACGAGGAGCTTCAAGCCAGCTGGGATCTAATCTGCCGTCAGCGCGATGAACTTCAGAGTCTTTACGATCGACTCATGGTCGAACAGACGCTTTCGGAGCGGTTGCTTTTGAACCTGCTGCCCTCTCCGATAGCTGAACGACTGAAAGCACGTCCGGAAATCGTAGCCAACAGCATTCCTGAAGTCATAGCCGACAGCTTCCCGGAAGTGACGGTCTTGTTTGCGGACATCGTGGCATTCACCCGTTTCTCGGTGGGCATGAGCGCCGAGCGCCTGGTCGCAGTGCTCAATGAGATCTTCACCGAATTCGACACAATCGCGGATCGTCGCGGACTTGAGAAGATCAAGACAATCGGGGACGCTTACATGGCAGCAGCTGGGCTACCGGAACCAGTTTCTGACCATGCTGTCCGCGCTGCCGACATGGCACTGGACATGATAGACGCGCTCAGACTGTTCAATCGACGCACCGGCTATAACCTCCGAATGCGAATTGGCATCAATAGTGGATCGGTCGTGGCCGGCGTTATCGGTAAGCGCAAGTTCATTTACGACTTATGGGGCGATGCCGTCAACACTGCCAGTCGGATGGAATCCCATAGTCTGGCTGGACGGATTCAAGTTACCGACGCAACTCGCAATCGATTGGGAGAATCCTTTCAGTTCGAAGAACGCGGCATCATCGTGGCAAAGGGGGTCGGTGCAGTGCATACCTGGTTCCTGACTGGCCGCCGCGAGGGAGGTGTCAGGAATTCTGTGTGCTGAGGTCGGTTAAATAGATCTCAGCGTAGGGCGTTGGTGAAGTGGTCACCGAAGAGAATGGCGAACTGGTTGGCCGCTTGTTTCCAGGTGATGGGGGGCATCTTCCAATCTTTCTCGATGTTGCGCAAGGCCAGGTACAGCAGCTTGCTGGCGGCTTCGTCGCTGGGGAAGTGGCCCCGGTTCTTGACGATCTTGCGCAACTGCATGTGCATGCTCTCGATGGCATTAGTGGTGTAGATGATTCTGCGCACTTCCGGCGGATAGGCGAAGAACGGGATGACCTGCTCCCATTGCCGCCGCCACATGTCGGCCACCGTCGGGAATTTGCGGCCCCAGTCGCTGCCGGCAAAGGCATCCAGCGCAGTGGCAGCGGCATTGGCCGTGGCAGCCTGGTAAATCGGCTTGAGTGCGGCCGCCAGGTCCTTGCGCTCCTTCCAGCTCGCCAGGTTGAGCGAGTTGCGGATCAGGTGGACGATGCAGGTCTGGATTTGCGCGGCCGGGTAGACGGCCTCGATGGCCTGGGGGAAGCCGCGCAGGCCATCGACCACGGCGATCAGGATGTCCTCCAGGCCGCGGTTCTTCAGTTCGTTGAAGACCTTGAGCCAGAACTTGGCGCCTTCGGTCTGCTCGATCCACAGGCCGAGGACTTCCTTGCGCCCATCGGCGCGGATGCCCAGCGCGAGGTACACCGCCTTGTTCCTGACGGTGCCTTCGTCGCGGATCTTCAGGCGCAGCGCGTCGAAGTAGACAATGGGGTACATCGCCTCCAGCGGGCGCTGCTGCCATTGTTCGACCTCGGCCAGCACTTCGTCGGTGATGGTGGAAATCAGGTCAGGCGAGACCTGCAGCCCATACAGTTCCTGCAAATGGCCCTGAATCTTACGCACGCTCATCCCGCGTGCATACATGCTGATTACGTGGTCGTCGAAGCCGGACAGCCGGCGTTGGTACTTGGCGACCAGTTGCGGCTCGAAGGTGGCTTGCCGGTCGCGCGGAATGTCCAGTTCCAGCTCGCCGTTGGGCGTGATGACGGTCTTTGCACTGCTGCCGTTGCGGTGATTGCCGCTCTTGCCTTGCTTGGCCTCGCTGGCCAGATGGTGCGTCAGTTCGGCGGCAAGCATACGCTCGGCCAACTGCTTCTTGAGCAGGCCGGCCAAGCCTGATTCACCGAGAATCGACTCGGCGTCCTTGTTCTGTACCTGAGCCAGCAGTTGATCGATCAACTCATCCGGAAACAGCTTCGGCGCGCTCGATTTCTTGCTCTTCTTGGTCATGCTTGTTGTTTCGGTCATAAGGGCGTTTCTTTCGATATCGTCTCATGACCTCAACACACAAGAAATCTGACAGGCTCGCCGCGAGGCGCTATAGCGATAGTTGTTTCCCCCTGACCAGATCCCCCGAGCCACCTTCGCTTCCACGTTTTTCGACTGCGCGTCACGACGCTGCAAGCCCCGCATTTATCAGCAGCTGTTGCAGATCACTATTCCGGCTAATGGCAGCCACTATTTCACCGAAGGCCGGCCATTCAATTGGCTCTCGTCGCATCCCTTATCTCCCCACTCCGGAGCCTCTTCGAAGTCTGGCTCGGCGGCGCAGAACAATCGTGTTAAGTCCAGACATGTCATGTCGCCAAGCCTGACTCAGCGAATGTCCGAGGTCAACGACCCGCCCATCTCCTATACTCCGCATGACACATTTCATCCGGAGCCAAACCATGGATTACACGCCCGGCATCAGCCACCTCGCCGGTCTGCTCGCCGATCCCGGCCGCGCGGCCATGCTGTGGGCCCTGATGGACGGCAGCGCCCGGCCCGCCGGCGAGCTGGCGCTGATCGCGGGGCTGTCGGCCTCTTCCACCAGCGGCCACCTGGCCCGGCTGACCGAAGGCGGGCTGCTGGTGGCCGAGACGCGCGGGCGCAACCGCTACTACCGCCTGGCCGCGCCGGAGATCGGCGTGGCGATCGAGGCGCTGGCTTCGGCGTCGCTGGCCAGCCAGCCGCCGCGGCTGCGCGACGTGCCGGTATCGCGCACCGCTCCACCGGCGCTGCGCCAGGCGCGTACGTGCTATGACCACCTTGCGGGAGAACTCGCGGTGGGCCTGTTCGAGCGGATGACGCATTCAGGCTGGCTGATGCTGGACGGACAGCGCGTAGACCTGAGCGGCGACGGCGCGCAGGCGCTGGCAGGGTTGGGCGTGGATGTGGAGGCCGCCCGGCGCAAGCGGCGCCAGTTTGCCTGCACCTGCCCGGACTGGAGTGAGCGCAAGCCGCATCTGGGCGGCGCGCTCGGCGCGGCGCTGTTGGGCAGCCTGCTGGCGCTCGGCTGGGTCGAGCCTACGCGCACCTCGCGCGCGTTGCGCGTGACACCGGCCGGCCAACGCGAGATCATGCGCATCGCGGCCTAGAAGACCGCAGCAACAGGAGAAAGTAGATGGCCACACCACTGGACGACGACACGCAGGACGCGATTGCGCGTTTCTTCGCCCTGATCAACCTTGGCGACAGCGCGCAGACCTCGGCGCAGCAGTCGATGTTTGAAGATGCCCTGCTCGATGCCGAGGACGATGACACCGATGGCCAGGAACTGCTGTGGGTGATCCGCGAGGTCATCGACTGGCAGTCCGGGTTCTTTGTCGACTGGAAGGATGCCCAGTCCTTTATCGGCTGCCTGAACCAGCTGTGCGAACGGATCGACCTGGAGATCAACTGGGGCAGCGATGACCCCGAGGAAGAAGCCTTCCTGGAGACCACCAGCGTGCCCGAACTGATGGAGCTGGCGCACAACCAGTTGCGCGTGGCCGGCTATACGCTGTGGAACTGGGATACGGGCGGCGATGCCTACGGCGGCTGGATCACGCGCAGCGAGGATGATGAGGAGATGCTGGATCTTGCCGAAGTGCTGCACTTTGATGTGCGGCCGGCCGAGCAGCCTTATTGACCGATGCCTGCGAGCGGAGGCCGCGGCAGCTAAGCGTTCTCCCTCCGCTTGCCGGCCGGGCGCCGCGCCTCCGGCACCCCCAGCGTCTGCTCCAGCACGTCCAGCAGCAGCCGCACGCTGGCCGGCATGAGCTTGCGCGCCGGCATCAGCACGTAGACCTTCAGCGGCGATGAGGCATAGCCCGGCAGCACGCGCACCAGTTGCCCCTGTCCGACCGCATCCTGCACGAAGCGCGGCGACAGCCGCGTCACGCCCAGCCCGTCGAGCGCCGCCTTGAGCCGCAGCTCGGCGTTATGGGTGCAGATGCGCGGCTCGACATCCAGGCGTGCAATCTCCACGCCGTCGCGCAGGAACTCCCAGTGCCGGTCGTCGGCGTTGCCCAGCGTCGGCCAGCCCTGCAGGTCCTGCGGCGTGCGCGGCAGCCCGCGCGCCTTGATCAGTGCCGGCGCGGCATAGAAAGCGCGTTCAATCAGCACCACGCGCTTGCTGGCGAACGAGGTGTCGTGCAGCGCGGTGTCGGTCATCACGAACGCAAGGTCGTAGCCGTGCCGGATCAGGTCGGGCTGGTCCCAGCTGACATCGACTTGCACGCGCAGGCCCGGGTGGGCGCGCAGCACGCGCGTCAGGCTTTCGGACAAATGCTGGGAGCCGACTTCATAAGGGGTGGAGATGCGCAGCAGGCCGCTGACTTCGGCGCTGTCCGAGGTGGCCTCGGCACTGATGTCATGGAGTTCGGCGAACAGCGGCGCCACGCGCTCATACAGGCGCTGGCCGCGTTCGGTCACGCGCACGCGGCGCGTGGTGCGCTCGAACAGGCGGATGCCAAGCTGGCTTTCCAGCCGCGCCACCGCGGCGCTGGCGGAAGATTTGGGTACCTCGGCCAGCTCGGCTCCCTGGGTGAAGCCGCCGCCTTCCACCACGCGGCAAAAAATCTCCCAGTCCTTCCATTCGATTGTCTTCATGCGGCGCCTCGTCATTGCGGTGCGCCGCGATTGTCCCACAGCGCGAACAATGGCGCTGTGGGCGGCGACCCTAAATCGAACAGGATCACCGAACGCACCAGCTTGCCGCGGCGCAGTTCGTCGAAGGCATTGTTGATGCGCGCCAGCTACAGTTCTTCCTTGATCGGGAGCACGCGCAGCACGCCGATGCCCAGATGCTGCAGCGGGCCCATGCCGGGTTCGCTGTCGTAGACCATGAGCTGCCCCTTCTCGCGCGTGGTCCAGGTCAGGCGCCGGTTGCCGCCGTCGCCATCGGTCTGCATCCCGACGCGGTAGGTCATGTCGAGCAGCGCGTTCTCGGTGGACTTGATCATGCGCTCGGCCAGCGCGGGGCTGTCCAGCACGATGCCCATCTCGGTATTGAGCTTGGCCGAGCGCGGGTCCATGTTGAGCGAGCCGATGAATACCAGGCGCCGGTCGACGATGTAGTTCTTGGCGTGCAGGCTGGCGCGGCTGGACGACAGCCAAGAGCGCGAGCGTGAACCGCGCGCGGCCTTGCCGCTGCTTGCCAGTTCGGCGTAGGCGCTGGGCTTGAGCTCGTACAGCTCTACGCCCGCGGCCACCAGGGCCAGCCGGTGCGGGGCGTAGCCGGCATGCACCGGGCTGACATCGGTGGCGGCAAACGAGTTGGTCAGGATGCGCACGCGGATGCCGCGCTTTGCCAGCGCGATAAGCCAGGCCTCGCCGTCGTCGTCCGGCACGAAGTACGGCGAGATCAGCAGCACTTCCTTCTGCGCGCCGTTGATCATTTTCTCGAGCCGGGCGGTGGCGTAGCCGGGATCGTCATCGGTCTGGTGCGTGATCTTGGCGGCCGAATCGGAGACCACGACTGCGTTGCCGCTGTAAGCAGGCATATGGCCGCTCTCGATGCTCTTGGCCAGGCCCGACTCCAGCAATTCCTTCACGTAGGGACTGGCGATAGCCTGGTCGCCGCGTGCCTCCAAACCTTTGCGCAGGCTGCGCATCTCAACCGGCGCTTCCTTGCCTGCCGGGATCAGCGCCACCACCGGATATGAGGACTGGTCGTTCCAGTATTCGTCGAACACGGCCGACACCTGCGGCACCGCCGGTCCGGCAATCAGCACATCGAGGTCGCTGAAGTCCATGTCGGTGCGCGCGGAGAAGTAGGCATCGCCGATATTGCGCCCTCCCACCAGCGACATCTGGTTGTCCACCGTCATCGACTTGTTGTGCATGCGCCGGTCCAGCCGCTTGAAGCCGGCCAGCATTTCCAGCCAGCGCACGCTGCGGTTGGCAAAGGGATTGAACAGGCGCACTTCGATATTGGGATGCGAATCGATGGCCGACAGGATCTGGTCCATGCCGCCGGTATGCAGGTCGTCGAGCAGCATGCGCACGCGCACGCCGCGGTCGGCCGCGTCGAGGATGTCGCCCAGCACGGCGGCGCCGGTGCCGGTGGTCTCGAAGATATAGGTCTGCAGGTCCAGGCTGCGCTGCGCCGCACGCGCCATCGCCAGCCGCGCAGCGAGCGCGTCGGGCCCGGACGACAGCGGATAGAACAGCGACTCGCCGGGGCGCTGCGCCAGGCGCGGCGCCAGCACCTTGCCCAGCGGGGTATCGGCGGTACTGGCCGGAGCGCTCGAGGGGGTGCGCTGCGCCGAGGCCGGCAGGCTGGCGCACCCTGCCAGCACCCCGGCCGCCAGCGCGGACACCAGCATCAGCGCCGTCATCCGGCGCAGGCCCCGGCAGCGGCTGGCGCCCGCATGCCCCGCGGCACTGAGTGGCCGGGCATCGAACGGGACATGGCAGAGCGTCTGGAACATCCGTGAGGTCCCCCTGCGGCGGGATGGGATGGGGCTGGCTCCGCGCACCGGCCGGCATGCAGCGCCTGCTACTTCGCACGATATACCGTGCGCCGTGGCCGCAACAGCGGTGCCATTCCTGTTCCACGCCGGGTGTTTGTCCTACACCTCATGGACAAACAAGGCGCCACGCGGCGAATGCCGCACATATGACGGCGCACGGCCCGCGCAGCGGCTTTCCCTGCACAGCGATTTCTCTTATGATGCCGCCCAATATACCGGCCGGTAGAACCGGGAGGTGGCACTGGCGGCGGGCCGCCGGGACCCATGCGGCTGGCGCTTTGGCGCAGCTTGCCGCCTCTTGGCGATGCCGGCATAGTTGCGCCCCCTTCGCGCCTTTAGTCCTGACGCGCGCCCAGACCGGATCCTGATGTCAAGCCAACCTTCCCAGCCCATCTCTTCCGGCGCCCCCGCGCCGACGCTGCGCCGCACCCTGCGGGCACGCCATCTCACCATGATCGCCATCGGCGGCTCGATCGGCACGGGGCTGTTCGTGGCCTCGGGTGCCACCATCGCGCAGGCCGGCCCCGGCGGCGCGCTGGCCGCCTATATCCTGATCGGAGCGATGGTCTATTTCCTGATGACCAGCCTTGGCGAGCTGGCGGCCTACATGCCGGTGTCGGGCTCGTTCGCCACCTATGGCGCGCGCTATGTCGATGAAGGCTTCGGCTTCGCGCTCGGCTGGAACTACTGGTACAACTGGGCGGTGACCATCGCGGTGGAGCTGGCCGCGGCCCAGCTGGTGATGCAGTACTGGTTCCCCGACACGCCCGGCGTGCTGTGGAGCGCGCTCTTCCTGGGCCTGATGTTCCTGCTCAACGCGATCTCGGTGCGCGGCTTCGGCGAGGCCGAGTACTGGTGCGCGCTGGTCAAGGTGGTGACAGTGATCGCCTTTATCGGCATCGGCACGCTGATGATCTTCGGCATCCTGCGCGGCGATGTATCGGCCACGCACGGGCTGGCCAACCTGACCATCGGGGATGCGCCCTTTGTCGGCGGCCTGCCGGCGCTGATCGGCGTGGCCATGATCGCCGGCTTCTCGTTCCAGGGCACCGAGCTGATCGGTGTCGCCGCCGGCGAATCGGCCGATCCCGCCACAAACATCCCGCGCGCGGTGCGCCAGGTGTTCTGGCGCATCCTGCTGTTCTATGTGCTGGCGATCCTGATCATCGGCATCCTGATCCCCTACACCGACCCGAACCTGCTCAAGAACGACGTGCAGACCGTGGGCGTAAGCCCGTTCACGCTGGTGTTCCGCCATGCGGGCCTGGCCTTTGCGGCAGGCGTGATGAACGCGGTGATCCTGACCGCGGTGCTGTCGGCCGGTAACTCGGGCATGTATGCCTCCACCCGCATGCTGTACAACCTGGCCACCGAAGGCCGCGCGCCGCGCATTTTTGCGCAGCTGACGCGCAACGGGGTGCCGCTGATGGCGCTGCTGGCCACCACCGCGGTGGGCGCGCTGTGCTTCCTCACCTCGCTGTTCGAAAGCCGGTCGGTCTACCTGTGGCTGCTGAACCTGTCCGGCATGACCGGATTTATCGCCTGGCTGGGCATTGCGGTCAGCCATTACCGCTTCCGCAAGGGCTTTGTCGCGCAGGGGCTTGACCTGGACCGGCTGCCTTACCGCTCGCCGTTCTTCCCCTACGGGCCGGTCTTCGCATTTGCGCTGTGCCTGATCGTCACGTTGGGCCAGAACTACCAGGCCTTCACCAGCGGCAAGATCGACTGGGTCAGCGTGGCCGCCACCTATATCGGCATCCCGATCTTCCTCCTGATCTGGCTGGGCTACCGCATTGCGCGCAAGACGCGCTTCGTGTCCTATGCCGAGATGCATTTCCCCGCCCTGCCGGCCAGACGCGATGCCGCCCCGGCGCGCGCCGCCGTACCGGCAACCGGTGAATAAGCGCCATTCCCGGGCGCTCACAAGCAGCAGTACATAAAAGCAAGAAAGCACAACAACAAGGAGCATCGCTTTGAAGAGAGCAATCCGCATGAGCATGCTGGCGCTTGGCGCCGGCATGGCACTGAGCCTGTCCGCGCATGCCGCGCCGACACTGGTGGAATCGGTGCAGGGCTACACCCTGAAGCAGGACAAGATCACCAGCTTCACCGGCCTGGTGTTCGACCAGGGCAAGGTGCTGGCCACCGGCGACGCCGCCGCGCTGCGCGCGCAGTACCCCGATGCCAGACGCATCGACGGCCAGGGCAAGACCCTGCTGCCGGGCCTGATCGACGCCCACGGCCATGTGTTCCGCCTGGGCTTCAAGACCACCGAGATCTCGCTGTCCGGCACCAGGACCCTGGCCGAGGCGCAAGGCATGATCCGCGCCTACGGCGACAAGAACCCGCAGCGCAAGTGGCTGCTGGGCTATGGCTGGAACCAGGTGAACTGGAAGCTGGGCCGCTTCCCGACAGCGGCCGAGCTGGACGCGGCGGTGTCGGACCGCCCGGTGCGGCTGGTGCGCGTGGACGGCCACGCCGCGTGGCTCAACACCAAGGCGCTGCAGGCCGCCGGCATCACCCGCGACACCAGGGACCCGGCCGGCGGGCGAATCGAGCGCGACGCCGACGGCAACCCCACCGGCGTGCTGGTCGACAAGGCCATGGCGCTGGTCAACAGCGTGATCCCGCCGTACAGCGACGACGACCGCCGCGCCGCACTGGCCGCCTCGCTGGCGCACATGAACGCGCTCGGCCTGACCGCCGTGGGCGACGCCGGCGTGACCGTTGCCGAAGACAAGATCTACCGCGAGTTCGCCGACCAGGGCAAGCTGACCACGCGCATCTATGGCATGATCCGCGACACCGGCGACGACTTCAAGGCGCTTTCGGCCAAGGGGCCGCTGGTGGGCTATGGCAACGACCGCTACTACCTGCGCGCGGTCAAGCTGTACGGCGACGGCGCCCTGGGCAGCCGCGGCGCCGCGCTGATGGCGCCGTATTCGGACGACCACGTGCACAGCGGCCTGCTCTTCATGAGCGACGCAGCCATGCAGGCCGCCGTCAAGACCGCGATCAAGTCCGGCTACCAGGTCAATATCCACGCCATCGGCGATGCCACCAACCACCAGGTGCTGGATGCCATGGAAGCGGCCTACAAGGATGTGGGCGGGCGCCAGTTGCGCAACCGCGTCGAGCACGCGCAGGTGATCGCGCTGCCGGACATCCCGCGCTTCAAGACGCTGGACCTGATCGCCTCGATGCAGCCCACGCACGCCACCAGCGACATGAACATGGCCGAGGACCGCGTCGGCAAGGACCGCATCAAGGGCGCTTATGCCTGGCAGACGCTGCTCAAGCAAGGCACCGTGATCGCGGGCGGCTCGGACTTCCCGGTGGAATCGGCCAACCCGTTCTACGGCCTGCACGCCGCGGTGACCCGCACCGACCATGAGGGCCGCCCGATCCGCGGCTGGCATCCGGAAGAGGCCATGACCCTGCCGCAGGCATTCCGCGCCTTCACTCTGGATGCGGCCTATGCCGAGCACCAGGAGAAGACGCTGGGCTCGCTCGAAGCCGGCAAGTGGGCCGACTTCATCCTGGTCGACCAGGATCTGTTCAATGCCAAGCCTGCCGACATCTGGAAGACCCAAGTGCTGGAGACCTGGGTGGCGGGTGAGCGGGTGTACGTGAAGGACGGCAAGCGCTGAGCGTTTCCCAGACATCCCGCGCGCACGCGGCGAATTTCACCAGCTAGCCATGGCTAGCACTCCTCTCTCCCGCACGCGGGAGAGAGGAGCTAACTGACCGCATCAGTCGCCTGCACGACAGAGATCGGCCCTTAGATCGTCCAGCGACTCGAACCTGCGCAACCCGCCGGCCCGTGCTTCCCTCAGCGCACCAATAGTCGCCGCATTTGGCGTCATCAACGCCAAAGGAAGTGCCTTGTCTGTCGCTATGCGCTTCAGCAGCATGCGCACTGCATCGGACACCGGCAGGCCCATTGCTTCCAGCACGGCAGAAGCCTCTTCCTTGGTTCGCAGGTCAATCGGACACGAATGTTCGACATGGCCATGGCAGGCTCCAGCAATCGATAGGGGAGCAGGGAGGCTAGCGCGAACCGGCTACGCCAGCCACCGTTGCTTTCATCGCAACACCCCCTCCCACACCTTGACCACCGCAACGAGCGTAGGCATCATTCGGCTTTTCGCAAATGCGAATAAGTCGCATTTGTATTTACATACAGACCCGCCTGCCTCCTGTTGTCCCTCATGAGCCGCCAAGTCATTCGCGCCGCGCGCCTGCGCGCACCCAAACCCTGCCACCTCGCCGCGCTGGCACAACTGGCCGTCCTGGCCGGCTTTCCGGCAACCGCCGCGCTGGCACAGCAAGCCGCGGCGCCAGCGGATGCGCAATCACTACCTGCAGTGACCGTCAGCGCCTCGGCGGTCGACGATTTCGGCCTGCAGCTTGAGAAAAAGGCCAGCACCGGCGCGCTGGGCTCGCGCACGCAGCTCGACACCCCGTACTCCACCACCATCGTCACCGGCGAAGACCTGGCCGACCGCCAGGTGGCCAAGCTGGGCGATGTGTTTGCGATGGATGCGTCGGTCAGCGACAACGGCAATGGCTACAACAGCTGGTCCAGCTACCTGAGCGTGCGCGGCCTGCAGATCGACTGGCAGAACGGCTTCAAGATCAACGGGCTGCCGTTCGTGGCCTACGGCATCACGCTGCCCTACGAGCACATGGAGCAGGTGGAACTGCTCAAGGGGCTGCCGGGCTTCATGTACGGCTTTGCCACCCCGGGCGGCATCGTCAACTACGTCACCAAGAAGCCGACCGACACCTTCACCGCCTCGTTCGAACTGGGCTACCGCGCCGCCAATGTCTGGAGCGAGCACGTCGACCTGGGCGGGCGCGCCGGCCCGAGCAATATGTTCGGCTACCGCCTGAACGTGACGCACGAGGAAGGCACGCCCTACAACGCGCGCAATATCCAGCGCGACAGCGTCTCGCTGGGCCTGGATGCGCGCCTGACCAGGGACCTGACGTGGACCTTCGACTCGATCTACCAGGACCGCCGCGCCACTGGCCAGATGCCGTCGTTCAGCCTGTGGAGCTACGGCGACACGGCCCTGCCGGCCGCGGTGTCCGGCCGCATCCGCAACTTCGCCGGTGCCGACCAGCACCTGAACACCAACCTGCAGCTGTACAGCACCGGCCTGCGCTACCAGCTCAATCCGGACTGGGCGGTCAGCACCAAGTACAGCTTCACCAAGGTCAACCGCAGCCGCAACGAAAGCACCTACAACCTGCTGAACCAGGCCGGCGACTACAACGACCAGCGCTACGACACCGCGCAGAACCAGCAGGTGGGGCAATGGCAGGCGATGCTGGAAGGCAAGTTCCGCACCGGGCCGTTCGGGCACCAGTTGGTAGCGGGCCTGTCGTGGCAGAAGCAGATCGACCGCTATGACAACAACGGCTTCGGCGCCGTCATCGGCACCGGCAACATCTTCGAGCCCAATACCAACACGTACTACAGCTCGACCGCCTTCAACAAGGTGCGCAACAGCGACATTACGCAGAAGTCGGTGTTCGCCAGCGACACCGTGCAGCTGAGCGAGCGCTGGTCGGTGCTGGCCGGCCTGCGCGTGACCAACTTCGAGCAGAACGGCTACGTGCCGGTGACCTCCAGCTACAGCAAGAACGGCGTGGTCACGCCCACGCTGGCGCTGATGTTCAAGCCGGTGCCCACGGCCACGGTCTACGCCAGCTACGTGGAAGCGCTGGAGCCCGGCTCGATCGTGCCGGATGGCTACACCAATGCACGCCAGTTGCTCAGCCCGATCCGCAGCAAGCAGTATGAAATCGGCGTCAAGGCCGACCAGGCCGCCTGGAGCGCCACCGCCGCCGCCTTCCGCATCGAGCGCGGCGCCGAGTACGACAACATCAACGGCGGCGTGCCGACGCGCCAGCAGGACGGCACCTCGATCTACCAGGGGCTGGAGCTGGCTGGCGTGTACCGGCTGGGCTCGCAGTGGGAATTCGGCGCGAGCGCGATGTACCTGGACTCGTACTACGACAAGGGCATGGCCAACAACGGCAAGCGCGTCGCCGGTGCGCCTGACCTGGTGCTGGCCGGACGCATCAGCTACCGCGTGCCGTTCGTACCGGGCCTGCGCCTTGGTGTCGATGGCAAGTACACCGGCAATACCAAGCTGAACGCGGGCAATACGCTGGAGGCCGGCGGCTACACGGTGTTCAATCTCGGCGCGAGCTACAACACCCGCGTCGCCGGCAAGGACCTGACGCTGCGCGCCGCGCTGAACAACGTGACCAACAAGCGCTACTGGGGCTTCCAGTATGAGAACTACATCCAGCCGGCCGATCCGCGCAGCGTGAGCCTGACGGCCAGGATTGCGTATTGAGGTTCACCCGAACGCAACGATGCCTCGCAGAACCCCGCTCTCCGGAGCGGGGTTCTTTTTTGGTCCAGCGAAAACTGGCTTCCCGCCCCCGGGGCGACTTCAGGGAAATCGAATGTTGACAATCACCAATCCGTGATCTACAACATCGTCTACACACTTAATACCTTTTGTAGACAATTTAGTAGACAGCAGAAACCAGCTTCCCATCGGCGCACACCAAAGAGCCCAACGGCCGCACGTCGCCTATCGTCAAGACACACATCTGCCAGGAGACTCAGATGATGCAAACGACCGCAACGACCGCAGACGCACCGCAGGTGCAGGCGGGGGGTGCCGCACACGGCAACGCCCTGATCAAGCCGAGCTATGACGAACGCCTTACCAACGAGGACCTGGCGCCGCTGCGCAAGCAGACCTGGGGCACCTACAACATCTTTGCCTTCTGGATGTCGGACGTGCACAGCGTGGGCGGCTACATCACCGCCGGCAGCCTGTTCGCGCTGGGGCTGACCAGTTGGCAGGTGCTGGTGTCGCTGCTGGTCGGCATCCTGATCGTGCAGTTCTTCTGCAACCTGGTGGCCAAGCCCAGCCAGGTGACCGGCACGCCCTATCCGGTGATCTGCCGGGCCTCGTTCGGCGTGCTCGGCGCCAATATCCCGGCGGTGATCCGCGGGCTGATCGCAGTGGCGTGGTACGGCATCCAGACCTACCTGGCTTCCAGCGCCTTCCTGGTGCTGGCGCTGCACTTCTTCCCCGCGCTGGCGCCGTATGCCGACGTGAAGCTGCACGGCTTTGCCGGGCTCTCCACGCTGGGCTGGGCCGCATTCATGGTGCTGTGGGTGCTGCAAGCGCTGGTGTTCTGGACCGGCATGGAGACCATCCGCAAGTTCATCGACTGGGCTGGCCCGGCGGTGTATGTGGTGATGATCGCGCTGGCGATCTGGCTGGTGAACAAGGCCGGCTGGGAGAACGTCAATTTCACGCTGAGCTTTGTCAAGTACACCGGCTGGGAAGCGGTGCCGGTAATGCTGAGCGCGATTGCGCTGGTGGTGTCGTATTTCTCCGGCCCGATGCTGAACTTCGGCGACTTCTCGCGCTATGCCAAAGACTTCGAGTCGGTCAAGCGTGGCAACTTCTGGGGCCTGCCGGTCAACTTCCTGGGTTTCTCGCTGCTGACCGTGATCACGACCTCGGCCACGCTACCGGTGTTCGGCAAGCTGATCACCGACCCGGTGGAAACCGTCAGCCATATCGACAGCACCTTCGCCATGCTGCTGGGCGCGTTCACCTTCATGACCGCCACCATCGGCATCAATATCGTCGCCAACTTTGTTTCGCCGGCATTCGACTTCTCCAACGTCTCGCCCAAGCACATCAGCTGGCGCACCGGCGGCATGATCGCGGCCGTGGCTTCGATCTTCATCACGCCGTGGAACCTGTACAACAACCCGGCGGTGATCCACTACACGCTGGACGTGCTGGGCGCCTTCATCGGGCCGCTGTTCGGCATCCTGATTGCCGACTACTACCTGGTGCGCCGCCAGCATATCGACGTCGACGACCTGTACACGCTGAACCCGCGCGGCCGCTACTGGTACCGCAACGGCTTCAACCCGGCGGCGGTGACCACCATGATCCCGGCGGCCATCATCCCGATCCTGTGCGTGGTGGTGCCGGCGTGGCAGCCCGCGGCCAACTACAGCTGGTTTATCGGCATGGGCATCGCGCTGGTGCTGTACCGGCAACTGGCGCTGCGCATGATGCCCGGCCACTTCGGCAGCCGCGCCGCCAGCCAGGCCTGATCCCCGAACCATTCTTTCGACTGCACGATTTCGACCGCACCTAGCAAAGCCGCGCCCATGAAGCTGAAGATCATCAACCCCAATACCACCCAGAGCATGACCGACAAGATCAGGCAGTGCGCCGTCGCCGTGGCGGCACCGGGCACGCGCATCAGCGCGGTCAGCCCGCGCATGGGACCGGCTTCCATCGAAAGCCACTATGACGAGGCGCTGTCCGTGCCCGGCATCCTCGACGAGATCCTGGCCGGCGAGCAGGAAGGCGTGGACGGCTACGTCATTGCCTGCTTCGGTGACCCCGGCCTGTACGCGGCGCGCGAGGTGGCGCGCGGGCCGGTGATCGGCATTGCCGAGGCCGCCATGCATATGGCCAGCGTGGTCGGCAGCAGCTTCAGCGTGGTGACCACGCTTGCGCGCACCTGCAATATCGCCTGGCACCTGGCCGAGCGCTACGGCATGAAGCGCTTCTGCAACAACGTGCGCGCCTGCGACCTGGCGGTGCTGGAACTGGAGCGCCCGGGCTCGGACGCGCGCCGCATCATCACCGAGGCCTGCCGCCAGGCGCTGGTTGAAGACCGCAGCGAATGCATCGTGCTGGGCTGCGCCGGCATGACCGACTTGTGCGACGAGATCGCCGACGCCATCGGCGCGCCGGTGATCGACGGCGTGGTGTGCGCGGTCAAGATGGCCGAGGCGCTGGTCTCGGTGCGACTGGGCACCAGCAAGCGCGGCGACTGGGCGCGGCCGCTGCCCAAGGCGTATGCGGGCATGCTGGCCCCTTATGCGTTGAACTGAACCGTATGACTTCCCGATCCATTTCCGACTCCACCGCCATGCTCCAGTCCCGCTATCCACGCGATCTCATCGGTTACGGCGCCCGGCCGCCGCACGCCCGCTGGCCGGGCGGCGCGCGCGTTGCGGTGCAGTTCGTCCTCAACTACGAAGAAGGCGGCGAAAACTGCGTGCTGCACGGCGACGCCGCCTCCGAGCAGTTCCTCTCCGAGATCGTCGGCGCCGCGGCCTACCCCGACCGCCACATGAGCATGGAGGGCATCTACGAATACGGCTCGCGTGCCGGCGTCTGGCGCCTGCTGCGCGAGTTCGAGAAGCGTGGCCTGCCGCTGACCATCTTCGGCGTGTCGATGGCGCTGCAGCGCCATCCTGAACTGACCCGCGCCTTTGTCGAACTGGGCCATGAGATCGCCTGCCACGGCTGGCGCTGGATCCACTACCAGGGCATCGACGAAGCCACCGAGCGCGAGCACATGCGCATCGGCATGCAGATCATCAAGGACCTGACCGGCGAGTTGCCGCTGGGCTGGTACACCGGCCGCGACAGCCCCAACACGCGCCGCCTGGTGGTGGAGCACGGCGGCCTCCTGTACGACTCGGACTACTACGGCGACGACCTGCCCTTCTGGACCGAAGTCGAAGTCACCGGCGGTAAGAAGAAGCCGCACCTGGTGGTGCCGTACACGCTCGACTCCAACGACATGCGCTTTGCCACGCCGCAGGGCTTCAATACCGGCGAACAATTCTTCCAGTACCTGAAGGACGCGTTCGACGTGCTGTACGACGAAGGCGACCCGAGCGGACAGGACAGCCCCAAGATGCTGTCGGTCGGCATGCACTGCCGCCTGCTCGGCCGCCCGGGCCGCTTCCGCGCCCTGCAGCGCTTCCTCGACTATGTGCAGGGACACGACAAGGTGTGGATCTGCCGCCGTGTCGACATCGCCCGGCATTGGGCGCAGGTGCACCCGTTCGCAGCCGCGGGCACGATGCGCGAGGAAGTTGCCCCGGCCTGACAAATGGCGCCCGTGTCGCCATATTTGTGTACGATATAGCCGTCTTTCGTCGCCATTTCCGGCGACAGGCTGAATGTCCGTCCCCTGATATGGCAACCACATCGAAGAAGGCGGCGCCCGGCACCGCAGCAAAAACGCCGCGCCGGCCCGCGTCCAAGGCAACACTGAAAACGGCACCCAAGGCCACCGCCAATGCCGCGCCGGAGGAAAGTGCCGGCCCGGAGGCCGCCACCAGCGAGGCTTCCGCCACCGAGGCGATCTACCTGAGCCTGCTGACCGCGATCATGGAGCACCGCCTGCTGGCCGGCACCAAGCTGGTCGAGGAACGGCTGTGCGAAGTGACCGGCGCCAGCCGGGCGCGTATCCGCCAGGTCTTCGCGCGCCTGGCGCATGAGAAGCTGGTCACGCTGGTACCCAACCGCGGCGCCTTTGTCTCCAGCCCCACGGTGGACGAGGCGCGCGAGGTGTTCCAGGCACGCCGCGTGGTCGAGCCCGCGCTGGCAGCCGAACTGGCCCAGCGTGCCACGCCGGCCAAGGTCCGCAGCCTGCGCCGCCACGCGATGGAAGAAGACAACGCGCGCGCACGCGGCGACCGCGCCGCGATGATCCGCCTGTCAGGCGAATTCCATATCCTGCTGGCCGAGATGGCCGGCAATGCCATCCTCGAAAAGCTGATCCGCGAGATGGTGTCGCTGACCTGCCTCATCATCACGCTGTACGACCGCCCCGGCGCGCCGGCCTGCGCCGAGCATGAGCACCGCCAGCTGATCGACGCCATCGAGCAGCGCGACGCCGCGCGCGCCAGCGCGTTGATGGCGGAACACCTGGAACACATCGAGGGTTCGCTCGACCTGAGCGTGCCCGACAGCGGCGCGCCGGACTTCTACAGCATCTTCAGCAAGGGTTGACGCACGGTGCGGGGCACCAGCGCGCGCCCCGTGACCGGCATTGCACTCCGCGCCCGGCAGCCTAGACTGGCTGCATAACAATGCCGCGCGCAACGCGCCGCAGGGAGGTCCGCCATGGCTGTCACTGCCGAACCCGTCACAACCGCCCGTCCACCGCTGGCCTTCGAACGGCTTTTCGCGGATGCCGACGGCGAATCCCACTTTGGCCCCCTTTCCGTTGCCATCACCGAGCGCCTGTTCGCACCGCCCGCGCGCGCCTTCTGGGTGTCGCCGCTGGACGAGGCCGCGCGCCAGGGCTTCCTGCTGGTGCCGGCCGGCTGGGTGGGCGCACTGCACCCGTCGCCGCTGCGCATGTGGATCTTCGTGTTGGCGGGGGCAATGGAGTTCGAAGCCAGCGATGGAGAGCTGCGGCCGCTGTCGGCGGGCAGTGCCCTGCTGCTGGAAGACACCACGGGCAAAGGGCATGTCAGCAGGGTCATCGGTACTGCCGATGCCACGTTGGCCGTGGTGCAGTTGCCGGAGAACCGAAGCTGAGCCCGCGGCGTACCGGCAGGGCTGTCGGCTCGGACTGCGGCCGCGCAAAACTATCATGGAGGCGCCAGATGAATGCCCCCGAGCCAGCGGCTGCGCCCAAGCCCGCGCCGCAACTGGTGCCCAACGGCTACCGCCAGGGCATCATTACCGCGATCACAGTGCTGCTCGGCTTCTCGCTGGCGTTCTGGCGATTCTGGGGCTTCGAGAGTCCCGGCCACTGGAACCTGCGCGCGCTGTTCGCCGCGGTATCGCTGCTGGCCGCGGTGTCGCTGCAGATCGTGGCGCTCTACCGCGCGCTGCGCATCGAGGACGATGCAGTGGATGAGTACCGCAAGACCGTGCGATGGTTCATCGCGTCGGCGGTTGCGCTACTGGTCGGGCTGGCCGTGGCCATGATCGACGCGGCACTCGGCCCCTAGGGCGCTGACTATGTCCAGCACATGGGGCGTGCCGAATCCGCAGATGGCTATTGCCACCATGCCAGGCGGCGCGCGCGCTCAGGCGCCGAGGATCTCGATGCTGTCGACGCGGTCGGGGTAGAAGGCCAGGTGCGAGGCGATCGCCGCCACCGCGGGGTAAGGCGTCTCGTAGCTCCACACCGCATTGCGCGCGCGCTCGCCGCCGGCGGGGATGGAGAAATAGCTGCAATCGCCCTTGTATGGGCAGTACGTCGTGTGCGCGGTACGCTCCAGCTGCGTCATGTCGACATGCTCGCGCGGGATGTACTGCACCGGTGGGTAGGTCGCCTCTTGCAGGGTCAGCGCCGCGTCGCTGTCTGCAATGGCAATGCCCGCCACCCTGACCACCACCCTGCCGGCAGTCGGCGTGATGGTGATCGGGTGGTCGGGGCCGGGGATCCTGACTGGCTTGTCGGTCATGGCGCGTCCTCCTGCAGGGCATCGTCACGGGGGCGATGCTGCATTCTAGGCGTTCGCCGCGCGGCCTGCAGGCCGTGCCCGATGGTTCAGCCCAGCCGCCGCTATTCGACCTTGACGTTGGCCTTCTTCACCAGGGCGGCGTAGCGCGTGGCCTCGCTGCGGAAGAAACTGGCGGCCGCCTCGGGTGTGCCGGGCTCGATCACGGTGGCCTGCTTCTTCATGGCTTCCAGCACTTCGGGCGAGGTGAAGGCCCTGGCAAATGCGTCATGCACGCGCTTGACCTCTGCCGGGGGCATGCCGGCGGGGCCGACCACGGCAAACCAGCCGGCGACGTTGTAGCGGGGCAAGCCTTGTTCGGCGATGGTGGGGATGTCCGGCGCGGCGGCCGAGCGCTTGTCGCCGCACACGCCGATCGCACGCAGCGTGCCGGCCTTCAGGTGCGGCGCCACTGCGTTGAGCGCGACCACGCCCAGCTCCACCTGTCCGGCGATCAGGTCGTTCATCATCGGCCCGGTGCCCTTGTACGGCACATGGCGCGCACTCACGCCGGCCTCGTCCAGGAACATCTCCCCGGCCAGGTGGATGATGGTGCCATTGCCGGACGACCCGTAGTTGTAGCCGTCGGGCTTGGCCTTGAGCAGCGCCACCAGTTCCTTCACGTTCCTTGCCGGCACCTTGGGATTCACGACAAGCACCAGCGGCGTGGTGCCGATCACGCTTATCGGGGTGATGTCCTTGATGGCATCGAACGGCATCGTGCGGAACACGCTCGGGTTGATGACATGGTTGTTCGAGACCAGCCCGAGCGTGCTGCCGTCCGGCTGCGCCTTGACCACGGCCGCGGCCCCGGTGATGCCGCCGGCGCCGGGCAGGTTCTCGATCACCACCGGCTGGCCAAAGGCCTTGCCCAGGGCCGGACCGGCCGCGCGCGCGATGGTGTCCACGCCGGAGCCGGCGCTGATCGGCAGGATCAGGCGCACCGCCTTGCCGGTGCTGCCCTGCGCGAGCGCGCCGATGCCGGGCGCGGCCAGCGCGGCGGCCATGGTGGCGGCCAGCGCCAGCCCTGACTTGAGAAGGATGCGACGGGGGTCCATGGGGTTGTCTCCGTATCGTTATCGTAGGATCTTTGCGGGCTGCCGCTGTGCCGCGGCATGCCCGTCGTGGTACCGGTCAGCCGTTGCGGCCCTGGCCGAGCTGCGACAGGATCTCTTCGTTGTGCTCGCCGGCCCTGGGCAGCGGCCGCCGCACGCCCGGGCGGCGCCCGCCCATCAGCAGCGGCAGCAGCACCGTGGGCGTGGTCGAGCCATCGTCGGCCTGCATCGGCACCAGCCCGCCGCTGGCAAGCAGGTGCGGATCGTCGAGCAACTGGTCCGGGCGCACGATCGGCGCATACGGGATGCCGGCGGCTTCGAGCTTGGGCGCCAGTTCTGCGCTGCGGTGGTGGCGCAGGATTGCGCCCAGCTCATCGAGCAGTTGCGGACGCACCGCCACGCGCGAGGCATTGCTGACGTACTCGGGCTTGTCGAGAAGCTCCGGGTGCTCCAGCACCTGGCACAACGTCACGAACTGCTTGTCGCTGACGGCGCCGATAAACAGCTGCTCGTCGCCGGCCAGCGTGAAGACGTCATACACGCTCCACGCCGACACGCGCGACGGCATCGGCGGCGGCGCCTCGCCGGTCATTGCAAACTGCTGCATATGCTGCGAGGCGAGGAACACGCAGTTCTCGAACAGCGCGCTCTGGATCTCCTGGCCGCGCCCGGTGCGGTCGCGCTCGCGCAGCGCGGCCAGCACGCCGATGGCGCCGAACATGCCGCCCATGATGTCGTTGACCGAGGTGCCCGCGCGCAGCGGACGCCCGCTTGGGCCGGTCATGTAGGACAGGCCGCCCATCATCTGCACCACCTCGTCCAGCGCCAGCCGGTTCTCGTACGGGCCGGGCAGGAAGCCCTTGTGCGAGACGTAGATCAGGTGCGGGTAGTCGCGCGACAGCGTGGCGTAGTCCAGCCCCAGCTTCTGCATCAGGCCGGGCCGGAAGTTCTCCAGCAGCACGTCGCTCTGGCCCGCCAGCTCGGCCGCGGCGGCGCGCCCTTCCTCGGTGGTGATGTCCAGCACCACGCTCTTCTTGTTGCGGTTGAAGGCGCGGAAGAAGCCGATGCCCAGGCCCGGCAGGTTGCGCGTCTTGTCGCCGCCGGGCGGCTCTACCTTGATCACTTCGGCGCCCAGGTCGGCCAGGATCATGCCGCAGGTGGGGCCCATCACCATATGCGTGAATTCGACCACGCGGATGCCGGCCAGCGGCAGGGAGTTTCTGTTGTCTTGGGTCATCTTGCGTCTCAGGCAGCGGCGCCAGCGTGCTGGGCCGGGAAGGTCTTGGGCAGGCCGGCGCGCCACAGCGTGCCGTGCAGGGTTTCGTCCTTGAGCCAGCCAGCCACGTCTTCACGCAGCGCCAGCAGGCGGCCGATATCGATGCCGGTGTCGATGCCCATGCTGCCGAGCATGTAGGCCAGGTCTTCGGTCGTGACATTGCCGCTGGCGCCGGGCGCGTGCGGGCAGCCGCCGATGCCGGCCAGGCAAGCGTCAAAGCGGCTCACGCCGGTTTCCAGCGCCGCGTGGACGTTGGCCAGGCCAAGCCCGCGGGTATCGTGGAAATGGCCGCACCAGAAGCGATCGCCGGCGATATCGACGGCGCGCGCAAACAGCTCGCGCACCATGCGCGGGTCGGCATAGCCGACGGTATCGGCCAGGCTGACGCGGTCGGCGCCGGCATCGAGCAGCGCCTGCATCAGGCGCAGCACTTCATCGGGATCGACATGGCCCTGCAGCGTGCAGCCGAACGCGGTGCCGACACCGCCCTCAATCAGCGTCTTCGCGCCGCTGGCATCGCGCGCGGCGCGGATGCGGGCGACTTCCGCCACCACCTCGTCCGGCGTCTTGCGCAGGTTGGCCAGGCTGTGCGCATGGCTGGCCGACAGCGGCACGAGCATCAGGTCCGCACCGCTGGCCAGCGCATCCTGCGCGCCGCGCAGGTTGGGCACCAGCACTGAGACGAACAGGCCCGGCAGCGTGCGCGCGAACGCGACCAGCTGCGCGGTATCGGCCAGTTGCGGCAGCAGGTGCGCGGGCACGAACGAGCCGACTTCCAGCTCACGCAGGCCGGCCGCGTAGGCGCCGCGAATCCACGCTTCCTTGCTGGCCGTGGGCAGGATGGTGCGGATGCTCTGCAGGCCATCGCGCAATCCGACTTCGCGGATAACGGCGTGGCGGGGAAAGGGAACAGACATGATTCAGGGGCTTCCGGTTTGCGCCCCGCGGTGGGGGCGACGGAAGAACTCTATGAGTTTCTGCCAAAGAGCTGAAGCGGTGATTTATGCACGACAACATTCCGAACCGGAATGTCTGCCTGGCGCCGCACAGCGACATCCAGGAATTCCCGGATGCATGATTACCGGCAACCAAAGAGGGCTTACCATTCCATTCCGGAAACCCGCATTCCCTCACAGCCATGCGAGACCTCGACCTCACCACCCTGCGCCTGTTCATCGCCGTCTGCGAAACCCGCAACATGGCGCGCGCGGGCGAGCAGGAGCACATCGTGGCATCCGCCATCAGCAAGCGGTTGGCGCAACTGGAGGAGACCGTGGGCGCAACCCTGCTGGAACGCCGCCGCCGCGGCGTGATCCCGACGCCCGCGGGCGAGATGGTGCTGGCGCATGCGCGCGCCATGCTGGCGGCGGCGGACCGCGTCGCGCGGGACATGGCCGACTACGGCGCCGGCATCCGCGGGCAGGTGCGGCTGCTGGCCACGGTGTCGTCGATGGCCGAATCGCTGCCGGACGATATTGCCGCCTTCCTGCAGCAACCGGTCAACCGCGACGTGCGCGTGACCATCGAGGAAAGCCTGAGCAGCGACGTGGTGCGCGCGCTGCGCGAGGGCTCGGCGCCGCTGGGGATCTGCTGGGACGCGGCCGACCTGGAAGGCTTCCAGACCCGGCCCTACCGCACCGACCACCTCGCGGCAGTGGTACATGCCTCGCATCCGCTGGCGCAGGCCGCCGACTGCCGCTTCGAGGACACGCTGGACTGCGACCATATCGGCATGCCCGCCCAGACCGCGGTGCAGACCATGCTGACGCGCTATGCGGCCATCCTCGGGCGCGGCATTGCCTACCGCGCGGTGGTCTCGACCTTCGACGCTGCGCTGCGCTGTGTGCGGGCCAACCTGGGCATCACCATCATCCCGGCCGAGATCGCCGCGCCGATCGCGCCCACCTTCGGCCTGCGCGTGATCCCGCTGCGCAACGACTGGGCGCGGCGGCGCTTTGCCATCTGCTTCCGCGACCTGGAACTGCTGTCACCGGCGGCGCGGCTGCTGGTGGCCTTCCTTGAACAGACCGCGGCAGCGGAAGCGGCGGCCGCCCCCGCGGACACCGCGCCAGTGCGCAAGCCACGGCGCAATCGGCAATGACGCCGACCCGGCGCGCAACTTCCTGTGCCGTTCAAGGGTTAGCCCGAGGCAATTTCGCAAGGAAATGTTGGGGAGCGGTGCGTAGACTGGCTTGCGTTTTTCGCCCCGGCCCACGATGGCAAAAGCCGGCCCCGGGCGATGCTGACCCCGACCATGCGCGCCACGACGGCGCAGGAGCACGCAATGAACTTCAACGACAAGAACGTATTGATCACCGGCGCACACGGCAACCTGGGCCGCGCCGTGGCGCAGGCCTTTGCGCAGGCAGGCGCGCGCGTGGTGCTGCTGGACCGGCATGTGGCGCCGCTGCCCGAAGCGGGCACGGGCCACCTGGCGCTGCAGGCGGACCTGCTTGATGCCGCCCAACTGAGCGAGGCCGTCGCGCAAGCGGTTCAGGCCGGCGGGCGCATCGACGTGGTGTGCAACCTGGCCGGCGGCTTCGCCATGGGCCCAAGCGTGCATGAAACCAGCGCCGACGCCTGGAACCACCTGTTCGACATGAACGTGGGCACGGTGCTGAACATGGCGCGCGCGGTGGTGCCACACATGCTGGCCGCCGGCGGCGGCGCCATCGTCAACGTGGGCGCCAACTCGGCGGCGCGCGGGCTGGCGCAGATGAGCGCCTATTGCGCCTCGAAGGACGCGCTGGCGCGCGTGACTGAATCGATGTCGGCAGAGCTGCGCGACCAGGGCATCCGCGTCAACGCGGTGCTGCCCAGCGTGCTGGATACGCCGGAGAACCGCCAGGCCATGCCGGATGCCGATGCCACGCGCTGGGTCAGCCTGGACGCGCTGGCCGATGTGATCCTGTTCCTGGCCTCGGATGCGGCTCGCGCCGTGCAAGGCGCGCTGCTGCCGGTGGTCAACCGCGCCTGACGCGGGGCTTGCGCGCGGCCGGCTCGGCCGCGCTGATGCCGCTAGCCACCTCCTGGATCTGCTGGCGCAGCCAGCGCCGCAGCCGGTCAGCATCGGTGCGCGCGTGCCAGATCTGCATCATGTCGACCTGGGGCAGTGCGAACGGCACCGGCAGCAGCACCAGTTCACGATCGCGCGCCACCGCCTCTTCCGCGACCGAGCGCAGGCAGGTCAGCAGCAGTTCCGTGCCGCGCACCAGCCGGCTCGGGGCAAGGAAGCTCGACAACCCCGCCACTACTGTGCGCTTGTGCCCCTGCCGGGCCAGCGCGCGGTCGACCACGCCGTTGAGGTCGCCGGTCAGCGTGGTCAGCAGGTGCTCGCACGCCAGGAAGGCGTCGAGATCGAGGCCGTCGGCGATGCGCGGATTGGCGCGCGAGGCCAGCACCACGAAGTCCTCGCTGCATAGCCGCTGCTGATGGAAGGTATCAGGCAGGTTCTCATAGAAGCCCGCGATCGCCAGGTCGCAGGTGCCCTTCTCCAGTTCCTCGCGCGGCAGCTCGCCGCGCGTGTTGTGCGTGACCAGCACCACGCCCGGCGCCTGGCTGCGCAGCCGCGGCAGCAGGGCGGGCAGCAGCAGCTGCTCCATGTAGTCGGTGGTGTAGATATGCAGGTGCTCGCTGCGCGCCAGGTAATCGTGGCCGGCACAGGCGTCATAGAACGCGTCGAGGTCCCCGACCAGCCGCTGCACCTGCGGCGCCAGCGCATGCGCGCGCGGCGTAGGCGTCAGGCCACGCGGCGCACGCACGAACAGCGGATCGCCCAGCTCGTCGCGCAGGCGGTTGAGCTTGTGGCTCAGCGCCGGCTGGCTCAGCGCCATACGCGCGGCCGCGCGCGAGGCATTGCCCTCCTGATACAGCACGTGGAACACGTACAGCAGGTTAAGGTCCTTGCTGCCGATATTCATTTTTTGGATAGCAGAGATCGAATAATAGAAGTTTTCGAATCATAGTCCGCTGCCTAGGATGTTGCCAGTGCCGCGGCATTTCAGCCCGGCTGCTTGTGAACCGACATGGAGCGGAACAATGAACATCCTGATGGTGCTGACCTCCCACGACCAGTTGGGCAATACCGGCCACAAGACCGGCTTCTGGCTGGAGGAATTCGCCGCGCCCTACTACGTCTTCAAGGACGCCGGCGCCGACATCACGCTGGCCTCGCCCAAGGGCGACCAACCGCCGATCGACCCGAAAAGCGACGATCCCGGCGCCCAGACCGATGCCACCCGGCGCTTCCAAAGTGACCCGGCCGCCAAGGCTGCGCTGGCCAGCACGCTGACGCTGGACCAGGTGAAGGCGGAAGACTTCGACGCCATCTTCTATCCGGGCGGCCACGGCCCGCTGTGGGATCTGGCCGAAGACAACCGCTCGGTCGCGCTGATCGAGCAGTTCGACCGCGCCGGCAAGCCGGTGGGAGCGGTATGCCACGCACCGGCGGTGTTCCGCCATACCAAGAGCGCGGACGGGGAACCGCTGGTCAAGGGCAAGGAGGTGACCGGCTTCACCAACAGTGAGGAAGAAGCCGTGCAGCTGACCAAGGTGGTGCCCTTCCTGGTGGAGGACATGCTCAAGGCCAACGGCGGGCGGTTCACGCGTGGCGAGGACTGGGCCAGCTATGTCGTGGTCGCAGGGCGACTGGTGACGGGGCAGAATCCGGCATCGTCTGATGCGGTGGCGGAGGCGTTGTTGAAGATGTTGAAGTAAGAGAAAGCGGCAAGCGCCGCGTCCGCTGCCGCCTCTCGGTTCCCGCCGGCTTGCACCCCTCGCCCGCTTGCGGGAGAGGGGTGCGCTGCCAGGCTTCATGGCTACTTCAGACGCATGAGTTCCCCACCCTCACTGCGGCACCAACTCCAACCGTTCCCGGCTAGCCTTCTCCACCGCCTTGCGCGTATACACCAGCGGGAAATACTCCCCCTTCGCCCACAACGGCGCCAGGTCCCGGTAATGCGGGCTGGCCGGATTCCCTGACTGCCCCGGCGTGTTGACCACGCGCGAGGCATCCCAGTTGCCCACGTCCAGCACCATGCGGAACGACGCGCCGGCGGTCAGGCGGAAGTCCGTGTTGCGGTAGCTGGTGTTCATCGGCGTGAAGGCCGAGCCGCCGATCGGGCCGGCGTTGACGTTGAACTGCTGGCGTTCCGCGTCGCTCAGGATCGGGTCCATCGGATGCGTGAACACGGCGGTGTGGAGCTTGCCCCATTGCCATGCGCGCGGATCGGGGCCGAGCTTGGCTTCGAGTTCGGCCATGGCGGCTTTCAGCGATTCCAGCATCACCGCATTGCGCCGCTCCACCGGCATCCGCGGCCCGGGCTGCTCCCGCACCGCCAGCACGCGCGCGGCATCGCCCGCGCCCACCAGCCGCGCGGCTTCTGGCGGCAGCGCGGCGCGCACCACGGCCTGGCGCAGGTGCTTGCTAAACCAGACCTCGAACAGTGCCGCGGCGGCGCTGTCCGCGCGCTCGTTGCCGTCCCAGTTGCGCAGCAGGTCCAGGCCGCGGGCCAGTTGCGGGTCATCGCTGCGCACATCCTGCAGCATCGCGACCGCGCGCTGCGCCGGCAGCGACACGGTGTCGTTCTGCCACGCCATCGAGTCCTGCACCGAGCTGCGCGCATTGGCTCCCACCAGAGCCTTGAGCCGGCGCGCGCGCGAGCTGTCGCTCCATTCGTAGCCCACGCCAAGTTTCGCGGCGGGGTGCTCGGGCGGGATGTTGTTCTCGTTGGCGGTGACGATATAGCCTGGCGCGGGATTGAAGGCCCACGGCAGCTCGTCCATGTTGCGGTAGCCGGCCCACTCGTAGCGGCCATCGCCCGCCACCGGCGTGAGGCCGTCCCAGTTGGGCCGCTTGACGGTCAGCCCTCCCGGGATCCAGCCGATGTTGCCGCTGGTGTCGGCATAGACCTGGTTTTCGCCGGGCGCGCCCCAGCGGTTCATGGCGGCGCGGAATTGGTCCCAGTTGCGCGCGCGCATATAGTCCATCGAGCCGAAGTACGGCGCCATGCCGTAGTCGAGCCACGCGGCGCGCAGCGCCCAGGCCTGTGCGCGGCCGGCATCGGCGACCAGCACCGGGCCGTGGCGCGTGAAGTCGATGGTGACTTTGCGCGGGGTGGACTCGCCCTTGACCACGATCTCTTCGGTGATGGTCTCCATCGGTTCCCAGCGGCCCTTGTACTTGTACTCATGCGGGTTGGCCGGATTGAGCTCGTAGCCGTACAGGTCCTCCTGGTCCATGTAGAAGCGCGTCAGGCCGAAGGCGATGGTGCCGTTGTGCCCGATCGAGATGCCGGGCAGGAACGGCTCGCCCGCGCCGATTACCGACATTCCCGGCGCGTTCAGGTGGCTGATATAGCGCAGGCTGGGCGCGCCGTGCGAGCGGTGCGGGTCGTTGGCCAGGATCGGGCGGCCGGTGGTGGTGCGCTTGCCGCCGATGACCCAGTTGTTCGACCCGAGGCTGCGGCCGGTGTCGCTGTTGGGGTCCACCAGTGCGTAGAGCTGGTCGAGCGGGATGCTGGCGGCCTGCGCATTGCCCCACGCCTCTTTCGGGAAGCGCGCTGCGGCGGTGGCCAGTTCGTAGGCGCGGCGCAGTTCGGCGGCGGGAACCGTGCAGGGGTCGATGCCGGGACTGAGCCTGGGCTCGATCTGCGGGTCGAGTTCGCGGCGCAGCCAGTCGGCACGCGGGGCGTCCTGTTTGGCCTGGCAATAGAGCTGGGCGCGTTCGACTTCGCCGGTGAAGTTGAGCGTCAGGCCGTGGTGGCGGATGCGCACGATGTCTTCGGCCTGCCAGCGCGCAGGCTTGTAGTTGAGCTTGCGGAATTCGGGCGGCAGCAGCTCGGGCCTCTGCTCGGTCAGCGCCACATAGGCGTTCACCCCGGCCACGAAGGCCTCGGCCACGCGCTTGGCGTCGGAGCCATACGCCAGCCATTCGCGGTACATGTCGCCGCGGAACAGCACCGCGCGCGCCATGCGGTCGCCATCGGCATAGGCCGGGCCGAAATCCCTGGCCATCTCGCCAAGTCCGCGCTTGCGCCACAGGTCGATCTGCCACAGGCGGTCGCGCGCGGCCATGAAGCCCTGGACGAAGAAGGCGTCGTAGAGCGTGCCGGCATAGATATGCGGCACGCCCCAGCGGTCGACCAGCACGCTGGCGGGCTTCTCCAGGCCGGGCACGGCAAGCAGGTTGTTGCGGGCGGGGACTTCGGCCATGGCGGCCGGGATGGTAGTGGCGAGCAGGGCCAGCGCAGCGATCAGGCGGCGGGGGGTGCGTAACATCAGGTCTCCTCGGTGTTGTGATTGGCTGCAGATGTCTTGCAGTTCACACGGAAGATAGTGCATCCCCGCCCAGCGCGCGAGCCATACGGCCGATCTCCGCACGGCGCGTGTCGCTGCGGGTTCGCTCAGTAGACGTCGCGCCGGTAGCGGCCGTCGTCGGCAAGCCGGCGCAGCGCGTCTTCGCCGAGGATCCCCGCCAGTGCGTCATGGACGCCGCCGGCCATGCCCTGCAGGCTGCCGCAGACGTAGACGGCCGCGCCGTCCGCCACCCATTGGCGTACCGTCTCGCCCTGTGCGCGCAGGGCGTCCTGCACGTAGCGCGGCGCGCCGCCGTCGCGCGACCAGGCATGGTCCACGCGCCGCAGCGTGCCGTCGGCCTGCCATGCGGCCAGTTCCCCGGCAAAGAACGCGTCATGCTGCGCCGAGCGCTCGCCGAACAGCAGCCAGTTGCGGCGCTGCCCGGCCGCGGCGCGGGCCTTGAGCTGGGCGCGCAGGCCGGCCAGCCCGGTGCCATTGCCGACCACGATCAGGGGCCGGTCATCGGCCGGCGGGTGGAAGCTGCGGTTGGTACGGATGCGCAGCGCGATGCGGGCGCCCACGGCCGCGTGCTCGGTCAGCCAGCCGGAGGCCAGGCCGAGGCGGCCGTCGCCGTAGCGGGTCTGCCGCACCAGCAGTTCGAGGTGCCCGTCCTGCGGCAGCGAGGCGATCGAATACTCGCGGTGCGGCAGCGGCGGCAGCGTGTCCACCAGTTGCTGCGGCGGCAGGCCCTGCATCGCCGCGAAGTGCGGTTCGGGCAATGGCATGCGCGTGGCCACGGCCTCGACCAGGGTGGTGTCGCGGCCATCGCAGCGCACGGGCGTGGCGCCGTCCAGGCCAAGCCGCGCCAGCAGCCGTTCAACCTCGGCCGGCGCGTGGCACGGGCCGATCTCGGCGATGTCGCCGGCTTGCCAGTCCATTGCCGCATCGCCCTGCGGCGCCAGCGACAGGTGGAACGCCGGCGCGCCCTGGCTGCCGGGGTTCAGATGGTGGCGTTGCACGAGCCGCCAGCTGTCATAGCGCGGGCGTTCCCAGTCGGCAATCTCGGCGCCGCCGCTCAGGGCCGACAGGTGGTTCTGCCAGTGGCGCAGGGCGCCGGCGTCGCCGTTGTCGACTTCGACCAGGTCAAACAGCGGCTGCGCACGGTGGCGCTGCAGCCAGCCGTCGAGCGCGTGGCCGAAGGCGCAGAAGCGCGCGTAGCTGCTGTCGCCGAGCGCGAGGATGCCGTAGCGCAAGGACTGCAGGCCATCCGCGCCAGCCAGCAAGCGGCGCGCAAAGCCGGACGCGCTGTCGGGGGCGTCGCCCTCGCCGGTGGTGCTGACCAGGAACAGCGCCTGACGGCATGTCTGCAGGCGCCGCGCATCGACATCGGCCAGCGACAGCAGTTGCACCGGCACGCCCGCGCCCTGCAGCGCGGTGGCGGTCTGCAGCGCCAGCTGTTCGGCAAACCCGGTCTGCGAGGCATAGGCAACCAGCGTCGCACCCGCTTCCGTACCACCCAGTGCCGCCACGCGCGCGCGCCGCTGGCGATGGTGTGCAAGCACCGCGCTGCAGAAGCCCGCATAGGCTGCCACCACGCCGGCCGCCATGGCCATGCGCGACGGCCCCAGCACGGACAGCGCGACGCCGCCGGCAACGGCAAGCCAGCTTGCGCCAGCGATGGCGGACGGCATGGCCTTCGCGCTCATGCCAGCATCGCGGCAAAGGCCGGCGACAGATGTTCGTCGAAGCCGTCCGGCGTGCGCACCAGGAAACGCGCAGCAATGCCGTGGCGGCGCGCGTGCGCCATGCCGGCCTCCGGGCCCAGCACGGTCAGCGCGGTGGACAGCGCATCGGCCAGCATGCACTGCCCATGGATGACCGTGACCGAGGCCAGCGCGTGGCTGGCCGGATAGCCGGTGCGCGGATCGATGGTATGGGCGTAGCGGCGACCGTCACTGTCGAAATAGCGGCGATAGTCGCCGGAGGTGGCGACGGACAGGCCGTGCAGCGCCACCCGCGTCTGCCCCGCGGCATCGCTGTCCAGGCCGGGTGGTGATTCCAGCGCGACCCACCACGGCATGACGTCGGGCTTGACGCCATGGCCGCGCAGTTCGCCGCCGATCTCAGTCAGGTGGTGGTCCAGGCCCTGTTCACACAGGTAGCGCGCTACCGCGTCGACGGCAAAGCCCTTGGCGATGGCGCAGAAGTCCAGCGACAGGCCGCCTGGCTGCCGGGCGCGCCGGCCCGCCGCATCGACTTCGATGCGGGCCCAGCCGCAGCGGCTGCGCGTGGCCTGCACCGCGTCTGGCGACGGTGGCGCGCTGCGCGCCGGGGCGGGGCCGAAGCCCCACAGGTCCACCAGCGGGCCGGCGCTCGGATCATAGGCGCCGCCGCTGTCGCGCGCCACCTGCAGCGCGCATTGCAGCACCGCGAAGCAATCATCCGGCAGCGCGTGCCAGTTGCCCGGCGCCGCGCGGTTGAAGCGACTCAGGTCGGAATCCGCTTCCCAGTTGCTCATCTGCGTGATCACGCCATCGAGCACGGCCTGGATGCCGGCGGCGATGCCGTGAGCATCCGCCGCGGGCGGCAGCAGCGCCGCCACCGACCAGGTCGTGCCCATGGTCACGCCGCCCCAGCGCTGCAGCCGCGTGTCGGCGGCGGGCGGCTGCGGCGGCGCGGTCAGCGCAACGGGGACCAGGACGCGGTTCAAACCCGGCATCCGGCTTATTGCGGCAGCACTTCCACCGTCACCGCATAGACGGCGCGGCGCGACCTGGCCTGCTTGAAGGTGGTCTTGTCGTCCTTCACCTCCGCTTCCATCCAGTACATGCCGGCGGCCGGCCACTTGACGCTGAACTTGCCGTCGGCGTCGGTGGTGGCGCTGAACTCCTGCAGCTGGTCGCGGTAACGGATGCCGCCCGGCACCACCGAGACCTTCAGGTTGCTGGCGGGCTTGCCGTCGAGCAGCAGGCGGAAGCTGGCGGTGTCGCCCGCGACCAGGTCGTTCGGGTGCGTGATCGGCGCCAGTTCCAGGCCGCGGCCGACGGTGCGCAGGCCCTTGTCGCTGGGCTTGCCGGCGGTGACGAAGGATTCGATGCGGCCTTCGGCCTGGGTGACCTGCAGGTCCTGCGCATTGGCCGGGACTTCCCTGGCGAAGTTCTCGGCGGTGCCACGCCAGCGCTTGGCCTGGCCGTCGACCTTGTAGCTGGCGAACAGGCCGTTGTTGACCACCGCCACGCGGTACGTGCCGGGCTGAGTCAGGTGCAGGTCGAAGGTGCTGCGGTACTTGCCGGTGGCCGCGTTCTCGGCCTTGACGGCGCTGCCGTCGGGCGCGGTCACCTGCAGGTTGTCGAGCCGCATCGGCACGTGCTCGAAGTAGAACAGGTCGTTGGAGACTGCGGCATCCACGGTCACCCACGGATCGCTGCCGGACAGCACCGTGGCCGACGGCAGCAGCCACTGGCGGTGCGCGTGCGCGGCCAGCGGGGCCAGGGCAGCCAGGGCGAGCACGGCCACGCGGGTGGCCATGCGGGAAGACGCGGCGGAAATAAGGGAAGGTTTCATCGTCTGGCTCCGGAAGGATTACGGCTTCAGTTCGACGGTCACTCCGCCGAGTTCGTGTTCGCCCTTGGCGCGGGCGGTCTGTGCGGCTTGCGGCGGCCACGTGAACGGCACGCGCAGCAGCTCGCGCCCGCCCACTTCACGCGCGGCTTCCACCACCAGCTGGTAGTTGCCCGCGGGCAGCTTGCCCAGCGGCGCCTTGCCGTCGCTGAAGCTCACGCTGTGCTCGCCCGGCGCGCGCGTGGCGCCGGAGACGCCGTCGGCCGGCATGTGCAGGTCGCGGCCGGCCTTGCGCCACCACTGGCGCATGTCCTTGAGCCACTTGGTGCCTTCGCCGTCCTTGAGCTTGCCGTCGTACCAGACCGCCAGGGTCTGCACCGGGCTCTGGTCGGCGCGCTCGACCCACATCGCCACGTAGGGGCGGTGGTACTCGGCCACGGTCAGGCGCGGGATGTCGACCTTGACGCTGAGATCCGCGGCCAGCGCGGGGCCGGCCAGGGGAACCGCGGCCATGCCGGTCAGGGTGACGGAGAGCAGTCGGCGCATATCGGAGAAACCTCGTCAGTGAGATGCAGGAAGGAAAACGGTTGGAACGGTTGATTCAATGGATAAGCAGGATCGCCAGCAGCACCGGCACCACCAGCCCCAGCCCCACCAGCGGCCAGGTCCCCACGCGCCCGGCCGCATGCAGCTTGAGCAGGAACAGGCCGGTTACGCTGAAGACCAGGCACGCCAGCGCGAACACATCCAGGAACAGGCTCCACGCAGCGCCGGTGTTGCGGCCCTTGTGCAGGTCGTTCAGGTAAGAGATGGCGCCGCGCGTGGTTTTCTCGTACTGGGCTTCGCCGCTGTCGAGTTCCAGGCTGACCCAGGCGTCGCCGCCCGGGCGCGGCAGCGCCACGTAGATCTCGTCGGCGGACCATTCGGCCTCGCGCCCGCTGGCGTCGATGTCCAGCGCCTGCGCCAGCCAGTCGGCCAGCACCGCCGGCACCGGCGCCTTCTTTTCACGCGCCTGGGCATCGCCCGCCGGCGCTTCGGCTCGCACCTGGTCGAGCACGCGCGTGGGCATGGTGGCGTGGCGGGTCTCGACCGCGGGCCTGGCCTCGATCTGTGCGGCGTGGTTGAGCGTGAAGCCGGTGATGGCAAACAGCAGCATCCCGATCAGGCAGATCGCGGAACTGATCCAGTGCCACTGGTGGAGATGCTTGAGCCAGAAGGCACGGCGCTGCTGGCCGGAGGCCGGCTGGGTTTCGGTCATTGCGGTTGGTCGGCGGGCGCAGCCCAGTGGCGGCCCGGTCTTGCCCTGTGTACGGATAGCTGGAGCGCCCCTTGTGCGCATCACATAGCGCTCAGGTGTGCCATTGTCTGCACAATGACTGTGCGGAAGAGAGAAGGATAATCGTTCGCATTTGAAATCGCAAACGATCCGGGGAGGGCGCTGGGTTACAGCGCATTACAACGTAAAGCAGCGGGACGGGATCACTTGTCGTCGGCGATCTGAATCGCTGGAAGAGATGTACAAAGTACAAGCATGTCGGCACGATGCAACCAATTAACCATATCACCCGAAGGGGTGAATTTACCCCAATCAAGTTAGCTGCCTCCCCCGCCGTTAAGGCGATGACCCGCACGCATGCGACAGGCGCCACCGATGCATGGTGCCGCCGGCGTGCCGCCGATGAGAAACGCGCCGAGCGCGGAAAATGGAGGAGTGGAAGCAATGCTGCACAACCTGAGCCTGAAGAAGAAGCTGTTATTGCCGCTGGTGCTGAGCTGGGTCTGCCTGCTCGGCATCACGCTGTGGAACGCCTGGCAGATCCGCACGTTACGCATGGAAGAGCGGCGCCTGGACCTGGCCCACGTCACCGACACCGCGTTCTCGGTGGTGGCCGAGTACGAGGCGCTGGCCAAGGCCGGCAAGCTGACGCAGGACGAGGCCAGGAATCAGGCCATCGAGCGCGTGCGCGCGATGCGCTTCGGCAGCGATGGCTATTTCACGCTGATGCGCTCGGACACCGTGGTGCTGATGCACCCGTTCAAGCCGGAGATGAACGGCAAGGCCATGGAAGGCACCAAGGACCCCAACGGCGTCTACCTCTTCCGCGAAATCGCCGAAATCGGCAAAGGGCCTGGCAAGGGCTTTATCGAATACCTGTGGCCCAAGCCCGGCGCCGAGGCGCCGCAGCCCAAGCTGAGCTACGTGGCCAACTTCCGCCCGTGGGACTGGAACTTCATCGCGGGCCTGTACCTGGACGACATCGAGGCGGCGTTCCGCGCCGAGCTGATGAAGGCGTTTGGCATCCTGCTGGGAGTTGGCTTGCTGATGTCGCTGGTGATGGTGCGCGTGGCGGCCAGCCTGCAGCGCCAGTTGGGCGGCGAGCCCGCCATCACGGCGCACATCGCCGGCCGCATTGCCGAAGGCGACCTCGGCAGCCAGGTCGAGGTGCGCCCCGGCGACGAGCACAGCGTCCTCTATGCGATGCAGCGCATGCAGGCGCGCCTGACCGGCGCGATCGGCAGCATCCGCGGCTCGGCCGATTCGATCGCGGGCGCGGCCAAGCAGATCGCCGCGGGCAACGCCGACCTGTCGCGCCGCAGCGAAGAACAGGCCGCGTCGCTGCAGGAAACCGCCGCCAGCATGGAGCAGCTCACCAGCACCGTGCGCCAGAGCGCCGAGAACGCGCGCCAGGCCAGCCACCTGGCCGAAGGCGCGTCGGACATTGCGGTGCGCGGCGGCACCATCGTCAGCCAGGTGGTGGACACCATGGGCGAGATCAAGAACGCCTCGGGCAAGGTGGTTGACATCATCGGCGTGATCGAGGGCATTGCCTTCCAGACCAACATCCTCGCGCTCAATGCGGCCGTGGAAGCGGCGCGTGCCGGCGACCAGGGCCGCGGCTTCGCGGTGGTGGCCGGCGAGGTGCGCACGCTGGCGCAGCGCAGCGCCACCGCCGCCAAGGAGATCAAGGCGCTGATCGGCAACTCAGCGCAGCGCGTCGACGACGGCGCGGTGCTCGTGGAAAGCGCGGGCAAGGCGATGGACGAGATCGTCGGCGCGGTCAAGCGCGTGACCGACCTGATGGCCGAGATGCGCGCGGCCACCGAGGAGCAGACCGGCGGCATCGAGCAGGTCAACCAGGCGGTGTCGCAGATGGACCAGATGGCGCAGCAGAACGCCGCGCTGGTGGAAGAAGCCGCGGCCGCCGCGGCCTCGCTGGAAGACCAGGCGGATGCGCTGCATCACGCGGTCGGCCAGTTCCGGCTGGCGCAGGCCTGACAGCAGCGCCGCCGCTTGTCACTTGAGCGTCATACGCACCCGAGTGCTGCGTGTATCATGAAGCGCAGCCGGCCGCCCCATGCGGCCGGCATGGACTCAGACCACTACCGGGAGAGCGCATCATGATGGCATTCATCGGCACCGTGTTCGTTGGCCTTATCGTCGGCCTGATCGCCAGGGCGGTCAAACCCGGCGACGACAAGATGGGCTGGATCATGACCATCGTCCTGGGCGTGCTGGGCTCACTGGCTGCCGGCTACGTCGGCCGCGCCCTGGGCTGGTACCAGCCGGGCCAGCCGGCCGGCTGGATCGCGTCAGTGATTGGCGCGATCGTGCTGCTGGTGATCTACGGCATGGTCCGGCGCAAGGGCTGACTGGCGCGGCGCACGCCAGCGGCGTCCTGCGCATCGGCCAGCGCCGGCGTGTCCGGTGCGCGCACCGGGCTGGCAGGATTGGCCGGCGCGGGCGACACCCTGGGCACAACCTGTGCTTGGGCCAGCGGCGCGCCGGGCACCGCCTCGGTCAGTGTCGGCGTGCGCGGGGCGCGCAGCCCTGGGGACGTATCGCGGCAACGCAGCAGTGCGCGGTCGCCGCCTGGCGCCATCGCCGAGATCTGCGGCGCGATGGCGCGCAGCACCCTGACCGCCAGCGCGCTTGTATAGCTGTAGCGCGCCGCGTAGGGTTCCCTGGCATTGACCACCACGGTGCCGAAGAAGCGGTCGCCGAGCGTAAACACGAAGGTCGCCGAGCGGTTGACCGAGCGCGATGAAATCAGCCGCCCGCCCGGCCCGTAGACCTGGAACCGCTGATCGCCGGTGCCGGTCTTGCCCGCCACCGTCAGCGTGGTGCCATCGCGGCCCGGCATGGTGAAGGCACCCCGGATCGACCTGGCGGTGCCGCCTTCCACCACATCGATCATCGAGCGCCGCACCACCGCGGTCACTTCTTCCGGCAGCAGGCGCTTGCCCGGCGCCGGCTGCAGCACGTAGCGCGTGGCATAGGGCGTGCCATCGGCAAAGGCGAGGCTGTACACCGCGGCGTTCTGCGTGGCCATCCCGCCTGACATCAGGATGCCCGCCAGTTCCGCCAGCGCGGCGGGGCGGTCGCCCGAGGCGCCGATGGCGCTGGCATAGGACGGCGTCAGCGAATCGAACGGATAGCCCAGCCGCTGCCAGCGCCGGGCAATGTGCGCGAAGGCGTCCTGCTCCAGCAGCGTGCGGATGCGGTTGTCCTGGCCCGCCTTGCTGTGCGTCTTGAACAGCCACTTGTACACTTCCTGGCGCTCGGCGGTGCTGGCGCGCAGGATCTCCGACAGCGTGGCGTTGGGGTGCTGGTCCAGGTACTCCACCATCCACAGCTCCAGCGGGTGCACCCGCGACAGGTAGCCACGGTCGTTCAGGTTGAACTTGTCCTTGCCGTACTTGCGGTACAGCGCCGGCAGGTCTTCCTTGGCCAGCTGCTTGTCGCCCAGGCGCGCGCGCATGATGCGCACATAGCTTTCCTCATCCAGGGTCGGCCGCGCACTCAGCAACGTCACCGACATGCGCACCGCATTCAGGTGCGGTATGGTCATACGCACGCGGCCCAGCAGCGTGTCCAGGCGCTGCGCCGAATCCTTGCCGCGGTAGCGCTGGTAGAAACCGGTCATGTAGGCGCTGCCTTCCTGGTCGGCGAAGCGTTCCAGGTACTCGCGCCGGCCGGGCGCGTTGCGGTCCTCGAACAGGTCGCCCATGTCAGGCTTGGCATGGAACATCTCATAGCGCACGATGTCGCGCATCATGCGGATGAACACCAGGTTGACCGAGTGCTGGAAGCCCATGCGCACGGTCATGATGCGCTCACCCTCCCAGCGCTCGAAATTGGTGAAGCTCTGCAGGCCGCCGCCGGTGTAGAAGCCTTCGCCGGCACTGCCGGAGTACTTGCGCTCCATCGCCGCCTCCAGCATCGGCATCAGCTCGCGCTCGTCCGGCTTGCGCGCCTTCATCAGGTAGTCCACCGCCCAGCGGCTAAGCGCATCCTGGCGCGCCAGACGCACGGCGGCCAGCTGGTCGCGACTCATGCCGGCGTAGCGCGCGTTCAGTTCGCTGATGATCTCCAGGTAGGTCACCAGCGTGCGCAGCTTGGCCGTGGAGCCCAGGTTCAGGCGCGCGCCGCTGTTGATATCGAAGGGCTGGTCGATATTATCGGCCTGCACGCGCACCACGCTGGCGTTGCCCACGCGCTCGTACAACGTGAAGCTGGTCATCAGCTTCGACGGGTCGTCGTTGTCGCGCAGCAGGTTGTGGCCGTACAGGCCCATGGCACGCGCATCAGCCTTGTTGTTCACGCGCTGCAGCGTCTCGGTGATGATGCGCTGCGCTTCGCGGTTGATGGTGCTGTCCACGGTCAGGTCGAGCCGGTCCATGTCGTAGCGGCCCTCCACCCCGGTCAGCCGGGTGATATCGGAGCGCACGCGGTTGACGGCCTTGCGCGTGACAAACGGCTCCTGCGGCGGGCGCTGCGGCGGCGTGGCCTTGTCCAGCGGCTGCGCCAGCGCCGCGTCGCGCAGCTCGGGCGTGATGATGTTGTTGGCCGCCAGCAGGCGCAGGTAGCTGCCAGTCAGCGCATCCAGGTTGGTATCGTCGCGGCGCAGGTGGTAGGACGGGCGGCGCTGCGAGATGATCAGCGACAGCGCGCGCTTGAAGGCCTGCGCCTGGCGCGGTTCAGGGGCGCGCACGTCCATGTCCTTGAGCAGCCGGTTGACCTCGCCGAAATCCTCGCCGTACCAGACCCACAGCGCATCGCCGATGCCGTTGATCTCGCCAAAGCCCTCGCGCGCCGACAGCGGCACGGTGTTCAGGTAGTCCACCACGATGCGCTCGCGTGCACGCTGGGTGTCGGGCCCGTCCAGGTAGGCGCGCAGCGACGCCGACGCCATCTGGCGGAATTTCTCCTGGATCGACGCGGTGCGGCCTTCGGGCGAGTGCCGGTATTTCTCGATCTGCGTGGCCAGCGTGCTGCCGCCGGGCGCGTCATGCGACTTGTCGGCCAGCCGGATCACCTGGTCAAGCACCGCGCGCGACAGCCGGCGCCAGTCCAGCGCCGGGTTCATATTGGGGTATTCCGGATTCAGCAGGCCCTGATTCTCGACATACAGCAAGGCGCTTATCAGCAGCGGCGGCACCGCGCCGAAGTCCGGGTACTGGCGCTGCGGATAACGCTCGAACGCCAGCGTCAGCCCGTTGCAGTCGCGCAGCAGCAGGCCCGCCTGGTTCTTCTCGCGGTAGGGCGTGAACAGGCCTTCGTCGATCAGCCGCACCATGTCGGGCGACATGCGCGCCTGCTCGGCGGGCACGTAGCCGCGCTGCTCCAGCCGCTGCGCGAACAGCGGCATGCGGCCGTAGCCCATGCGGGCGTCGTAGGGGCCGGAATGCGGGAAACGGATGCTGTCGCTGGCACCCGGCTGGATCTCGAATGTCAGCCGCTGCCCCAGGCTGCCAATCAGCCGCGCCTGCAAGTGCGAGTTGCGCACTTCGCTTGCGACAAAGCTGTACACGACATAGGCGCCCCCACCAAGGGCGACCGCCAAGCCAGCGAAGATCCAGCCACGACGCGACACGTTTGGGCTTCCCTGTTGGGCCGATGCAGCGCGCAAGGGCTGTCATGCACCGGCTCGAAGCGCAATGTTCTCGCGGCGCGCGCACGCCGCGCGCCGCCTGTCTTGATATTAGTAGGAGTAAAGGCAGCCTGCAGCAAGCGCGCGCACGCGCATCGTGCCGTTGCATACAGGCATCACTCCAGGCAGCGCCTGCGCCACATTGCGCCCCCTGTCCGAAACGGTCATCAGGCTGCCTGCGCGCGTGCCACGGGTCGTCCCCCGAACGGGTAGCCCGGGTCGTTGTAGCCGTGCGTCGAGGCATGGCCCGGCGACACCAGCGCGTCGACCATCGATTCTTCCGCGGGCGTGATGACGGCACCGGGCGCGCCCAGATAGTCCTCAAACTGCGCCAGCGTGCGCGGACCGGCAATGACCGACGAGATGATCGGGTTGGCCAGCACCCACGCCGTGGCGAATTGGCCCGGCGTCAGCCCGCGCCCTTCGGCATGAGCCTTGAGCTGCTGTGCAATCACCAGCGATTCTTCGCGGAACTCGGTTTCCATCATGCGGCGGTCGGCACGGCCGGCGCGCGTCCCCTCGCCCGGTGCCTGCCCGGGCGCGTACTTGCCGGTCAGCACGCCGCGCGCCACCGGGCTGTAGGGCACCACGCCCAGCCCGTAGTGCTCGCATGCCGGCAGGATCTCCACCTCCGGCATCCGGTTCAGCAGGTTGTAGTAGGGCTGGCACGCCACCGGGCGCGGCACGCCCAGCTCGCCGCACAGGCGTGCGATTTCCGCGATACGCCAGCCGCGGAAGTTCGACACCGCCCAGTAGCGGATCTTGCCGCTGCGCACCAGGTCGCCCATTGCCCGCACCGCCTCTTCCAGGTTCGTGCCGGGATAGTCGCGGTGCAGGTAGAGAATGTCGATGTAGTCCGTCGCCAGCCGGTGCAGGCTGTCCTCCACCGCGCGCAGGATCCAGACCCGCGAATAGTGCCCGTGGTTGGGCGCCGCCTGCATCGCGTTGCCCAGCTTGGTGGCAAGCACCCAGTCGTGGCGGTTGGCAGTCAGCAGGCGCCCGACCATCTGCTCCGACGCGCCCTTGGTGTATACGTCGGCGGTGTCGATGAAGTTCACGCCGTGGTCGCGCGCGCTGGCGACGATGCGGGCGGCTTCGGCCTCATCGGTCTGGTCGCCGAACATCATGGTGCCCAGGCAAAGTGCCGAAACACGCAGGTTGCTGGCGCCGAGGCGGCGGTAGGGCATGGTTGTGGCAGGCATGGTGGCTCCTTCGGATGGGGTGGGATGGCGTCGGGATGGTAGAAGCAAAGGGCACAGGCGGAAATGGCAGGCTGTGACCACAGTTCCACATTTTGCCGCGAGTTGGCGTAGCTTGCTGGCCCCCTGAAGCTTTCTGTGCGGCCCATCGATAATCCAGCCCGGGAGAATTGGTTTCAATATGTTGCAGGCCGGCCAACGGGAGCCAATTTGCAGTCATATTCTTGCGTTTGCCGCGTGAGGATGACGCTTTTCCCGACCCTCGCCGCCTTCCCCATGCAATAGAAGAGAAGAATCGAACCTTATGAAAACGGAAACCACGGATGTCGTCATCATCGGCGCAGGGCCCGCGGGCTCGGTCGCGGCCGGCTTGCTGCGCAAGCATGGGATTCCGGTGCTGGTGATCGAGAAGGAGACGTTCCCGCGCTTTTCCATCGGCGAAAGCCTGCTGCCGCAGAGCATGGCCTACATCGAAGAGGCAGGCATGCTGCGCGCGGTGGTGGAAGCGGGCTTCCAGTACAAGAACGGCGCCGCCTTCTCGCGCGGCGACCAGCAGACCGCCTTCGACTTCCGCGAGAAATTCTCGCCCGGCTGGGGCACCACCTACCAGGTGCAGCGCGCACGCTTTGACGACGTGCTGATCCGCGAAGCGGCGCGCCAGGGTGCCGAGGTGCGCTTCTCGCACCTGGTCGAGGACGTCGACGTCAGCGGCACGCAGCCGGAGGTGACCGTGCGTGCGCCGGACGGCAGCCGGTACCTGGTGCGCGCAAAGTTCCTGCTTGATGCCTCCGGCTTTGGCCGCATCCTGCCGCGCCTGCTGCAGCTGGAATCGCCGTCGGGCTTCCCGGTGCGCAGCGCGCTCTTCACCCACGTGGAAGACCGCATCGCGCCGGGCGCCTTCGACCGCAACAAGATCCTGATCAGCGTGCATCCCCAACACCCGGACGTCTGGTACTGGACCATCCCGTTCTCGGACGGCCGCTGCTCGCAGGGCGTGGTTGCCGAAAAAGCATTCCTGGACCGCTACACCGGAACCGAGACCGAACGGCTGCGGGCGCTGGTGGCCGAGGAGCCCGGCCTGGCGAAGCTGCTCGGCAACGCGCAGTGGGACACCCCGGCGCGCCAGATCGCCGGCTACTCGGCCAATGTGAAGTCGTTGTGGGGCAACGGCTATGCGCTGCTCGGCAATGCCGGGGAGTTCCTGGACCCGGTGTTCTCGTCCGGCGTGACCATCGCCTTCAAGTCGGCCAGCCTGGCGGCGCAATGCCTGGTGCGCCAGCTTGCCGGCGACACCGTGGACTGGGACAAGGACTTCGCCCAGCCGCTCAAGGCCGGCGTGGACTGCTTCCGCGTGTTTGTCGAAGCCTGGTACGAAGGCCGCTTCCAGCAGCTGATCTTCCATCCCAATGCCAACTCCGAGATCCGCGACATGATCTCGTCGATCCTGGCCGGCTACGCGTGGGACCGCAGCAACCCCTTCGTGGCCGAGCCGCGCCGCCGGCTGGCGGTGCTGGAAGAATTCTGCCGCGTATGATGCGCCGCATCCGCATGCGTTCCGCATTCGCGCCCGCGCCCGCGCCCGCAGAGGACTTTTTTCAAGGACACCAGGTATGACCAATCCGACCGTGCTCGTTACGGGCTCGTCGCGCGGCATCGGTCGCGCCATCGCCCTGCGGCTGGCCCGCGACGGCTACGACGTGGTGGTGCATTGCCGCTCGCGCCGCGACGAAGCCGACTCCGTCGCCGACGCGGTGCGCGCCTGCGGCCGCAAAGCCCGCGTGTTGTGCTTCGACGTGGCCCGGCGCGAGGAAGCCGCCGCCGCGCTGCTGGCCGATATCGCCGCGCATGACTGCTACTACGGCGTGGTATGCAACGCCGGCCTGGCGCGCGACGCGGCCTTCCCGGCCATGAGCGGCGCCGAATGGGACGAGGTGGTGCATACCAACCTCGACGCCTTCTACAACGTGCTCAACCCGGTGGTGATGCCGATGGTGCAGCGGCGCCAGCCCGGGCGCATCGTCACGCTCTCGTCGGTCTCGGGCCTGGTGGGCAACCGCGGCCAGACCAACTACAGCGCGGCCAAGGCCGGCATCATCGGCGCCACCAAGGCGCTGGCGATCGAACTTGCCAAACGCGCCATCACGGTCAACTGCGTGGCGCCCGGCCTGATCGACACCGACATGGTCGAGCAGCACGTGCGCAACGAGGCGCTGCGCATGATCCCGGCGCGGCGGCTCGGCACGCCCGACGAAGTGGCCGCGACCGTGGCCTTCCTGATGTCGCCCGACGCCGGCTATATCACGCGCCAGGTGATCTCGGTCAACGGCGGGATGTTCGGATGAAGCGCGTCGTCGCCAGCGTGGTCCGATGAACGGCGTCAGCATCTTCTTCCTGCAGGCGATGCTGGTGGTCGCGCTGCCCTATCTGCTGTGGCGTGGTGCCGGCCTGCGCTCGGTGTTTCCGCTGGTCGGCGTGCAGGTGCTGGCCGGCATCGTGCTGGGGCCATCGGTGTTCGGGCAGCTGGCGCCGCAGGGCTGGACCGCGCTGTTCGGGCCCGACCGCCTGCCGATGCTGTCCGGCCTGCAGTGGCTGGCGGTGACGCTGTTCTGCTTCCTGACCGGCCTGCACCTGCGCGAAGACAGCGTGCCCGCGCACTGGCGCGCGACCCTGCAGATCTCGCTGGGCAGCATTGCCGCGCCGTTCGCGCTGGGAGCCGCTGCCGGCTGGTATATGACCACGGCCGGCTGGCCGGTCGCCGGGGAACTGGCCAGCCCCTACTGGTTTGCCTGCGCCATGGGCATCTGCACCGCCGTCACGGCGCTGCCGGTGCTGGGTGCGCTGCTGCGCGAAATGCGCCTGACCGGCACCCGCCTGGGCCAGCTGGCCTTGCGCTGCGCGGCCGTCAACGATGCCTGGGTGTGGCTGTTCCTGACCCTGGTGCTGCTGCAGCATGGCGGCCAGGACGGCGCCAGCGCCCTCACCGTGGCGGCACGCGCCGGTGCCTACCTGGCGTTCATGTTCCTGGCGGTGCGCCCCGCCCTGGCATGGCTGCTGCGCCGCCGCGCGCCGGAGACCGAGCTGCTGCTGGCGACGGCGCTGTTCCTGGTGCTGGCCTCGGCATTCCTAGGCGAACTGGCCGGGCTGCACCATGTTATGGGCGGCTTCGTCGCCGGGCTGGTATGGCCCGCACGCGAGGCGCAGCGTGTGCGCCAGCAGCTTGAACCGGTCACGGTGGTGGTGCTGCTGCCCTTCTTCTTCCTGGCCGCCGGGCTGCGCACCGAGATCTCGCTGGACAACCCGATGACGCTGTGGATCGCGGCGCTGTCGCTGGCCATCGCGATCGCCGGCAAGATGGCCGGCGTGGCGCTGCCCGCGCGCCGCGCCGGCATGGGCTGGCGCGAATCGCTGGCACTGGGCACGCTGCTGCAGACCAAGGGCCTGGTCGAGGTGGTGGTGCTAACCGTGCTGCTGGACGCGCGCATCATCAGCACTGCGGCGTTTTCCGGGCTGTTGCTGATGGCGCTGGCCAGCACGCTGCTGGCGCGGCCGTTGACGATGCTGGTGGCGCGGGGCCGGTTGCATTAAGCGCTATCCGGCCGCTCACACCGGGTTGACATCCTCCTCGTCCTCAGCCTTCGGCTGCCGCCTTACGGCGGAAAGGACGAGGATTCCTACGGCGCTACGTGATGCTCTACGTAGTCACTTCGGTGGGTTCCTGCTTCGTAGAGCGGCTTGACTACGCCGACTCTCCACAGGCTGCAACGCGGTGCCCCCGCGCCAAAATGTTGATCGCGCCGACCACGTCGGCGTGATTCGCATAGCCGCATGCCACACAGGCGAAGCTCGCCTGGCTCTGCCGGTTCTCGGCAGATACATGCCCGCAGCAAGGGCACGTGCGACTGGTGTGCTGTGGCGGCACAGCTATTAGCCAGCCGCCATTCCACGCTAGCTTGTATTCCAGTTGACGCCCGAACTCGTACCAACCCTGATCGAGGATGGCCTTGTTCAGGCCGGACTTGGCCCTGACGTTCTTGCCCGGTTGCCCGCTTGAACCGGCCGCTGACTTGGACATGTTCCGTACCTTCAGGTCCTCGATACACACCATCGCTTGATTTTCGCTGATCGTGGTCGTGGCTTTGTGCAGGTAGTCGAGGCGGGCGTTACCGATGCGTGCGTGGATACGCTGGATTCGGGCCTTGGACTTCTTCCAGTTGTTGCTGAATTTCGTCTTGCGGCTCATCGCCCGCTGCGCACGGCGCAGTCTGGCTTCGTGCTTCCTAAAGCTGTTGAGCGGCGCGAGGAAAGTGCCATCGCTCATGGTGGCAAAGCGAGCGATGCCCATGTCGATGCCGATGGCGCTGGTGGCTTTCGGCACAGGTCGCTCGACCTTCCGCTCAGTCTGGATCGAAACAAACCACTTGCCGCCCGAAAGGCTGACGCAGGCATTGCGTACCTCACCGAGTACGTCGCGGCTGTTCCTGTATCGCAGCCAGCCCAGCTTGGGCAAAAAGATACGCGAGTTGGTCTGATCAAGCTTGATTTGCTTCTGGTCGGGATAGCGGAAACTGTCGCCCAGACCCTTCTTCTTGAAACGCGGGAAGTCGGCCCGTTTTGCGAAGAAATTTGTGTAGGCCCGCTCCAAGTCCTTGAGCGTCTGTTGAAGAGGATGGACTGGTGCATCGGCCAGCCATGCTGTTTCCGTGCTGTTGCGCCACTCCGTGAGTTGCTTACACAGACCGGCATAGCTGAGCTTCTTTTCGCCTTGATCGTAACGCTGTTTCTGCAACGCCAGCGCCTTGTTATAGACAAACCGGCACGATCCAACATAACGGCGCATGTTGCGCTGCTGCTCGCCGTTCGGCATCAATTCGTATTTGAAGGCTTGAAGACGCTGCATGGCCCAATCATACTCTTGGCCTATGAGCGACGACAATGACATTCGGCAGAGGACCTGCGCGACATATTTACCGGCGTTTGCGCAGATTTCGAAGCTGAACTGGTGGAGTTCGATGGGGAGGACGATCACGTTCACCTTCTTGTGAACTACCCGCCAAAGGTCGCGGTGTCCGCACTGGTAAACAGCTTGAAAGGGGTATCCAGCCGTATGATCCGAAAGAAGAACTACCCGAGCATCAGCAAGAAGCTATGGGGCGGTGCGCTGTGGTCGCCGTCTTACTTCGCAGGGAGTTGCGGCGGTGCGCCCATCGAGATCATCCGCCAATACATTGAGCAACAACAGACGCCGCATTAGCCGCCGAAAGGACGCCGACGGCGTCCGCGCTATCCTTCCCCGGCCTAAAGGCCTGAGGATTACCCACAAATCCGGTTGTAAACTGGATTGAGCGGTGTTAACTTTCGCCCATCCTATTTATGTTGTTGCAGCGGATTGGCGATCAGAGACGACACGGCAGACTGGGCTAGCGAAGAATTCGCAGAGGCGAGTCTCGGCGATGCTCGCCTGTCGCAGCGACTGGTCGCGCTGGCCCGGCAGCTGGCCATCAGTCCACACACTTCGCTCCCCCAGGCCCTGTCACCAGCTGAACTGAAGGCGGCCTACCGCTTCTTCGATAACGATCAGGTCGATACCAACGGCGTGCTGGCGCCGCATATTGCACAGACGTTGCACCGCATGGAACAGTTGCCAGTGGTGCTGGCAATACAGGATACGACCGAATTCAATCTGACGCACCTGCACGCCACAGAGGGCTTAGGTCGCTGTACCGGTGGCAATGAGCGTGGTTTCCTGATGCACAGCCTGCTGGCAGTCAGTCCAGAGGGGCTGCCGCTTGGGGTGCTGGGCATGAAGACGTGGACACGCGCTGAAGCAACCAAAGGTAGTGCTGCGCAGCGCAAGTCCCGACCCGTCCACGAAAAAGAAAGCGCTAAGTGGATCGAGGGTCTTGCCCATCTGTCTGCGCTGAAGTCGCGCTGTGCACAGACCCAACTGGTAGGGATCGGAGATCGCGAAAGCGATGTGTATGAACTGTTTGCTGCCGAGCGACCAGACGGAGTGGACTGGCTGGTGCGCGCAGCATGGAATCGCTGTGCCCGCCATCCCCAGCGCTATCTCTGGCAAGCGGTATTGGACACCCCTGCGACAGGCTACACCGAGTTGCTGATTCCGGCCAGAGGTGCACGCACCCTACGCACGGCCCGCCTGACGCTGCGATACGCGCCCGTTCGCCTGCAACCACCTCAGACGCGGGCTGGCTTGCCCGAGCAGAATGTCTTCGCTGTGCATGTCATCGAGGACGAACCGCCCGCCGGTATCGAGCCGCTCGAATGGATGCTACTCAGTTCGGTGCCCACGCACTCGCCTGAGCAGGCTCTTGAGCGGCTTCAGTGGTATGCGCGGCGCTGGACCATCGAGACCTGGCACCGTGTGCTCAAGAGTGGCTGCCGTATCGAGGCCCGCCAATTCGGTACACTGGAACGCTTCGTGCGGGCCACCTCCCTGTTTGCCGTAATCGCCTGGCGCATTCTGTACACGACTCTACTGGCTCGCCTTGATGGCGAGTTGCCCTGCGAGGTAGTCCTTCAGCCCATCGAATGGCAGGCTCTGTATTGCCGCGTACACCGAACCACCCGGCCACCGGACAAAGCGCCATCGCTGAATCAGGCAGTACTGTGGATCGCCACGCTGGGTGGCTACCTGAATCGCCGCAGTGATCCTCCGCCCGGCGCCACGGTTATCTGGCGAGGCTTCTTCGTCCTCCACGAGATTACCGAAATGTTCCGCATCTTCAGTTCAGGTCCATAGGATGTGGGTAAAGCTCAGGCCTAAAGGCCGAGGCTTGCCGCGCACCTGGTCAACCCCGGCAACCCCGCAATCGCCTGCGCCAGGTAGTCCAGCAACACCCGCACCCGCGCCGGCTGGTAGCGCCGCGACGGATAGACCAGGAAGGCTTCCTGCGCCGGACCGCTCCAGCGTGGCAACACGTGCTGCAAGGCACCGCTGTCGAGCAGGTCCTGCACCAGCCATGCCGGCGTCATGCCAAAGCCGACGCCGGCCAGGAAGCTCTCGCGCATCGCCAGCGAGTTGTTGACGCGGTAGCGGCAGGGCGCGCTGACCGGCGCCTGCCCGCCGGGCCCGTCGAGCACGATCTCGTCGCCAGCGGCCAGCCAGGTGAAGCGCAGGATCTGGTGCCGCGCCAGGTCGGCTGGCTGCCGGATACGCGGATGGCGTGCGAGGTAATCGGGCGAGGCCACCAGCAGCCGCGGCGACACCGCGATGCGGCGCGCGACCACGTTGGGCGGCAGCGAGGCGCCGAGGCGCACCGCGATGTCGACGCCCTCCTCCACCAGGTCGACAAAGCGGTCGTCGAACAGCAACTCCACCTCCACCTCCGGATAGCGCTGCTGGAACGCCAGCACCAGCGCATTAAGCCGCAGCACGCCGAAGCTGGCCGGCGCGCTGACGCGCACCCGCCCGGCCGGGTGCCCGGACATGCCACGCGCATCACTGACCGCCTCGCCGTATTCATCCAGCACGCGGCGCGCGCGCTCATAGAAGCGCCGCCCCGCCTCGGTCGGCGACAGGCTGGTGGTGCTGCGCTCCAGCAGCCGCACGCCCATGTCTTTCTCCAGCGCGGCCACGACCTTGCTGATGGTCGGCTGGGTCGACTGCTGCTCGCGCGCCACCGCCGACAGGCTGCCCAGCTCCACGGCGCGCACGAAGACCTGCATTGCCCTGATGGTGTCCATGCCGTTCCTTGTGCCCATTCATTCCATCGCGGAATGAGCGATATGCCATTCTGCCTGCTACCTGTCATTTCTGGAATGCCCTACCTTGGGCGTCATCCCGGCACCAACGCCGGTCCACGAGCCGAGGCAAACCCATGTTCCGCATTCCCCGCATCCTGCGCTGCCTGACTGCGCTGACGTTCTCCGCCACCCTCGCCAGCACCGCGGCACTGGCCAGCCCCTTGCAGGACCCAACCTGGCTGACCAGCTGGATGGCAAGCCAGCAGCCGGTGTGGCAGCCCGGCGCCCAGCCGCTGCCGACCGGCGTGCCCACGGTGCTGTCCGGCCAGACGCTGCGCCAGGTGGTGCGGCTCAGCGTGGGCGGCAAGCGCGTGCGCGTGGTGCTGTCCAACCCCTACGGCCGCCACCCGGTCGCGGTCGGCGCGGCGCAACTCGCGCGCCATGCCGGCGGCGGCAGCATCGATGCGGCGGGCAGCCGCGCGGTGACGTTCGGCGGCAGCGCGTCGGTGATCATCCCGGCGGGCCAGTCCGTGGCAAGCGATCCGGTCGCCATCGACGCCCCGGCGCTGGGCGAACTGGCACTCAGCCTCTACCTGCCGCAAGCCACCGCGATCGAGTCGTTCCATTGGGATGGGCGCCAGACCGCGTGGCTCGCGGCCGGCAACGCGACCACGCAGGCCACGCTGCCTGCGCCGCAGTCGTTCAGCGCGCGCATCCTGCTCAGCGAGGTGCAGGTCGATGCGCCCGGGTATACCGGTGCCGTGGTGGCCGTCGGGGATTCGATCACCGAAGGCAACGGCTCCACCCCCGACACCAACCGCCGCTGGCCGGACGTGCTGGCACAGCGTGCGGCCGGCAACGGCGTGGCTGTGCTCAATGCGGGCATCTCCGGCGGGCGGCTGCTGCGCGATGGCATGGGGGTGTCCGCACTGGCGCGGCTGGATCGCGACGCACTGAGCCAGCCGCACGTGCGCACCGTGATCGCGGCGATCGGCATCAACGATATCGCCTGGCCGGGCTCCACCTTTGCACCGGGCGATGCGGTGCCGCAGGCCGCCGAGTTGATCGAGGGCTACCGCCGCCTGATCGCGCGCGCCCATGCGCGCGGCGTGCGCGTGATCGGCGCCACCATCACGCCGTTTGCGGGGGCGCTGCGCGATACGCCGATCCGCGGCTATGACAGCCCGGGAAAGGAAGCGGTGCGGCTGGCGGTCAACGACTGGATCCGCAACGGCGGCGCGTTCGATGCGGTGGCGGATTTCGACGCCGCGGTGCGCGATCCCGCGCGCCCGCAGGCGCTGCTGCCGGCGTTCGACAGCGGCGACCACCTGCATCCCGGCGACGCGGGCTATCGCGCCATGGCGGCGCAGATCGGGCTGACGCTGCCTGAGCTTGCCCGTCAGTCCCGGTCCGGCGCACCCGGCGGGAAGAGCCGGCGATAGGGCCGTGCCTCGTCCACCGCGCGCGCGAACGATGGCCGCGCCAGCAGCCGGTTGCGGTAGGCGCGCACGTTGCCGCACGCATCGGGGATCGGATGCACCCAGTCCGCATAGAACAGCGACGGCGCGGCCGAGCAATCGGCCAGCGTAAAGGCGTCACCCGCGGCCCATTCCCGGCCGGCCAGCGTTGACTCAAGCCACGCGTAGGCCGAATCGAGCAACTTGCGTGCCTCGGCCACGCCATAAGCATCGCGGTGCTCCGCCGGGCGCAGGTAGTCGGCCACGATGCGCTGCATCGGCGTCATCACATACTGGTCGAAGAAGCGGTCGAGCATGCGCACTTCCAGCGCGGCGTCGGGCGACTCCGGCAGCCAGCGCACGGGGCCGCGGTGATGCTGGTCCAGGTAGTCGATGATGATGCTCGATTCGAGCACCGTGCGGCTGCCGTCCACCAGCATCGGCATGCGCTTGAGCGGCCACAGCCTGGCGAGTTCGTCCATGTTCTGCGCGTGTTCTGGCGACAGCATCCTGAACTCGAAGGGAATGGCGTTCTCGTACAGCGCAACGAGAACCTTCTGGCAATAGGATGAAAACGGGTGGGCGTAAAGCTCCATCGTGGTCTCCGGTGGTGATCTTCGGTGGTGGTCGGCGCGCGACTACTGCTGCGCCGCAAAGCGATCGGTCGCGGCAATCAGCTGGTCCATGATGCCCGGCTCGGTCCACGCATGGCCGGCGCCTTCGATCAGGTGAAAATCGGCATTGGGCCACGCCTGGTGCAGCGCATAGGCATAGCGCACCGGGCACGGCATGTCATAGCGGCCGTGCACGATCACGCCGGGGATGTGGGCCAGCTTGTGCGCGTCACGCAGCAGTTGCCCGTCTTCCAGCCAGCAGCGGTGCGTGAAGTAGTGGTTCTCCAGCCGCGCGAACGCCAGCGCAAAGTGCCCGTCGTCATGCTTGGCGCTGTTGCCGGCGTCCGGCAGCAGCGTGATGGTCTCGCCTTCCCACACGCTCCATGCGCGCGCCGCTTCCACCTGCTTGTCCTGGTCGTCACCGGTCAGCAGCTTGCGGTAGGCGGCCATCATGTTGCCGCGCTCGGCCTCGGGCACCGGCGCCTGGAAACGCGCCCACTTGTCGGGGAACATCTCGGACACGCCGTATTGGTAATACCAATCCAGCTCCGCCTGCGACACCGTGTAGATGCCACGCAGCACCAGCTCGCTGACGCGCTGCGGGTGCTTCTGCGCGTAGGCCAGTGCCAGCGTCGAGCCCCATGAGCCGCCGAACACCAACCAGCGCTCCACGGCGGCCAGCACGCGCAGGCGCTCGATATCGTCGACCAGATGCCACGTGGTGTTGGCCTCCAGCCCCGCATGCGGCGTCGAACGCCCGCAGCCGCGCTGGTCGAACAGCAGCACGTCATAGCGCGCCGGGTCGAACAGCCGCCGGTGGTCCGCGGAAATCCCGCCACCCGGCCCGCCATGCAGGAACACCGCCGGCTTGGCACCGGGCGTGCCCACTCGCTCGTAGTAGATGACATGCCCGTCGCCGACATCCAGCGTGCCGGTTTCATAGGGCTCGATTTCAGGATAGAGGGTGCGCAGGGCAGGCATGGATATGGGTCTACGGAGATCGGGAGCCACAGTGTACGCCGGAGGGAACGGCAAACAGTAGCCCAGCCCTTAACCGGCGAACACCGTCTTCACCCAGTCCCTCAGCAGCCGCGTGGCGGGACGCTCCGCGGCGCGCTCGCTGTAGACAAGGTCATAGCGGAAGCTCTCCAGCGACAGCCCGAACGGCTGCACCAGCACGCCCGAGGCCAGCTCTTCCGCGACCAGCGTCAGGCTGAGCAGGCCGACCCCCTGCCCCGCGATGGTGGCCTGCACGGCGTGGATCTCGTCGGTAAAGCTGAGGCCGGCATGCGGATCGGTGACCTCGACGCCGGCGTGCGCCAGCCACTGGCGCCAGACCGGCGCGCGCTCGTTATCGCGTGCGCCGGCGCCCCACTCGAAGTGCACCAGCGTGGCGTGCTTCAGATCCTGCATGCTGGCCAGTTTCAGGCCCGGGCTGCAGACCGGCGCAAACCGGTCGCAGAACAACGGCTCGACCACCAGGCCCGGGTAGTCGCCGCTTCCGTAGCGGATGGCAGCGTCCGCATCGTTGTCCAGGTCGACGATCTGGTCCGACGCATCCAGGCGCAGCGTCCAGTCAGGGTAGGCCGCGCGGAACTGGCCGGCACGTGGTGCCAGCCGCTTGGCCATGAAGGCAACCGTCGATGTCAGCGTGGCAACGTTGGTCTGTCCGCTGCGCTGCACCGCCAGCACGGCGCGCTCCATCCCGTCCAGGCCGTCCCGCACCGCGGGGAACAACTGATGCCCGGCAGGCGTCAGGCGCACCTTGCGGGTCTGGCGTTCGAACAGCTTCACGCCAAGGCTCTCTTCCAGCAAGCGGATCTGGTGGCTGACCGCCGTCGGCGTGACGTGCAGTTCGTCCGCCGCGTGCTTGAAGCTGGCGCGCCGGGCGGCGGCTTCGAAGGTGCGCAGGGCACTCAGGGGCGGCAGTTTGCGCAAGCCTCCTCCTTAGATGAGATGTATTCATGTATCGACTGAAAAGCGACCATTTGTCGCGGCCTCGTCCCGCTCCGATACTCAACCTATCGGATGGCCCCTCAGGCGATCAGGTGAATTCTACTAAATCATCTACCGGAGTCAGCAATGCCACTGGAACAAGTCCACACCAAACCCGACCCCTATGCCCCCTATTTGCTTTCGCAAGCCATCCGGGCCGGCGGCTTCCTCTTTGTTTCCGGCCAGGCCGGGGTGGGCGACGATGGCGCCATCGTGGGCCGTGACGACTTCGATGCCCAGGCCGAGCAGGCATTCAGCAACCTCAGGCGCGCGCTGCAGGCGGGCGGCTCGGGGCTGGACCGCGTGGTGAAGGTGACGATCTTCCTGACGTCGATGGCACACTTCCCGAAGATCGTCGAACTGCGCCGCAAATGGTTCTCTGCCCCCTATCCGGCCGACACCATCGTCGAGGTCTCGGCGCTCTACTCGCCGGACGCGAAGATCGAGATCGAAGCCATCGCCCTGGCCACAGAGGCTGCGCGATGACCACGCCCGCCACCCCCTCGCTGTTCGATACGCTGGCGCTGAACGGCGTGCTGCTGCGCAACCGGCTCGCGGTGGCGCCGATGACGCGCATCAGCGCCACCGCCGCAGGCGTTCCCACCGAGGCCATGACCCGCTACTACGCAGGCTTCGCCCGCGGCGGCTTTGGCCTCATCGTCACGGAGGGCATCTATACCGACCGTGCCTACGCCCAGGGCTATGCGGGCCAGCCCGGTCTGACGGACGCGCAGCAAGTCGCCGCCTGGCGCCAGGTCGTTGCCGCGGTCCACCAGCAGGGCGGGCGCATCGTGGCGCAGCTGATGCATGCCGGTGCGCTGTCGCAAGCCAACCGCTTCCGCGACGACACGGTCGGGCCCTCGGCCGTGCAGCCCAAGGGGCAGCAGATGACCGTGTATGCCGGCAAGGGTCCATACCGGATGCCGCGCACCATGGAGGAGGCAGACATCCTGCAGGCCATCGAAGGCTTTGCGCAGGCCGCCCGGCTGGCCCGTGACGCGGGTTTCGACGGCGTTGAAATCCACGGTGCCAATGGCTATCTGCTGGACCAGTTCCTGACGGGCTATACAAATCAACGCCAGGACGCCTGGGGCGGCAGCATCGCGCAACGCATGCGCCTGCCGCTGGAAACCGTCCGCGCGGTGCGCGTTGCCGTGGGTACGGGCTTCCCCGTCGGCGTGCGCATCTCGCAAGGCAAGGTGAACGATTTCGTCCACAAGTGGCCGGAAGGCGCGGAGGGCGCGGCCGCCGTTTTCTCCGCGCTTGGGGCGAGCGCCGTGGACTACCTCCACGTGACGGAGTACGAGGCATGGATGCCCGCCTTCGCGGACGACGGCGCGACGCTGGTGCAGCTTGCACGCCGTGCCGCGCCCGGGCTCGCGATCGTGGCCAACGGCAGCCTGCATGAGCCATCGCGCGCGACCGGCCTGCTGGACGATGGCGCCACGCTGGTCGCGCTCGGTCGCGGCGCCCTTGCGAATCCGGACTGGCCGGTGCTGGTGCGCGAGGGTCAGCCGGTACGGCCATTCGATGCGGCCGTTCTCGCGCCGCTGGGCAACATCAAGGATGCCGAGCTGGCGCTGCGCGAAGCAGGCCGCCAGGCGGTGACGCCGGGCTGACGGTCACAACCGCCACGGCCTCCACCTCGACCTTCAGCCCGAAATGCAGCGGGCCGGTGGGCACCACGGCCCTGGCCGGCCGCGCGTCGCCAGCCCATGCGGCGTAGATCGCGTTGAAGGCGGGCCAGTTGTCCATCGTGTCCACGTAGACGCGCACCTGTACCAGCGCCGCGATGCTGCTGCCGGCGGCAAGCAGTGCGGCCTCGACGTTGGCCAGCGCCTGTTGCGCCTGTGCGGCGAACGACGCGTCGACCAGCTTGTGCCCGTCCGGTGCAATCGGCAACTGGCCGGAGATAAAGACCAGGCCGCCGGCGACCGTGGCATGGCTGTAGTGGCCGCCTGGTGCGGCGAGCGAAGCGGGACTGACTGTGCGTACCGCCCCGTGTTCATCGTTGTGCTTACCAGCCATGCAGACGGCTCCATTCGGTGGCCGCGCCATCCTCGGCAATGGCGTGGTAGGTGGGAAACTGCGCCCCGGTGGCGCAGGCGTGGTTGGGCAGGATGCGCAGCACCGTGCCGACGGGCAAGCGTGCAGCGATATCCGGATCAGCCGTGCCTTGGCGCGAGCTCCTGGTTGGCGCCGCTGAGAACGTAGCCGGGCATGACGGTGCCGTCGATGGCGCAGGCCTGGCCGTAGCCGAAGTCGTGCTTCTGCTTCTGCGTGCCACGGTCGCGGCTCATGGCCATCCAGCCGGCATCGACGATGGCCCAGCCCTTTTCCGGCTGGTGTCCGATCACGGTGGTCAGCACGCTCAGCGCCACCTCGTCTTCGGTGCAGACGCCGACATTGCGCATGACCAGGTCAAAGAACACATAGACCCCCGCGCGCACCTCGGTCACGCCCTCCAGGCTGGCTGCCGACAGCGCGGTCGGGGTCGAGCCCACGCTGACCTCCGCGCACGGCAGGCCCGCCTCGCGCAGCCGCGTGGCGGCGCGCACGCAGCCGGCACGCTCTTGCTCGGCCATGGCCGCAAGCGCCGCGAGCGTGTCCAGGTCATAGCTGGAGCCGGCGTGCGTCATCACCCCGCCCAGGCGCACATCGCCATCATGCAGGACGCGCGCCACGTCGATCAGCGCGGGGTCGTCGGGGAGGATGCCGGAGCGGTGGCCATCGGTATCGATTTCGATCCAGACCTCGAAGGCCTCGCGGTGTGCGTTGCAGAAGGCGACGATGGCGCGGGCGGACTCCACGCTGTCGGTCAGGATCTTGAGGTCGCAGCCGCGGCGGCGCAGCGCCAGCGCCTGGGGCAGCTTGCTCGCCACCGTGCCCACGCCGTAGAGGATGTCGGTGATGCCGGCGTCGAAGAAGTGCGCGGCTTCCTTCAGCGTGGAGACGGTGATGCCGCTCGCGCCCGCATCGATCTACGCGCGCACAACCGGCGTGCATTTGCTGGTCTTGGCATGCGGACGGAAGCGCACGCCGAGCGCATCCATGCGCGCCTGCATGCGGTGGATATTGCGCAGCATGCGCGGGGTGTCGATCACTGCCGCAGGCGTTTCCAGGCTGCGCAGCGTGGCGGAGGAATCAGGATGTTGTCGTTGGTGAGGCGACACTGGGCCTGGCGCTGGCGACCCGCACCGCCAGGCGGCTGAGCCTGACGCCGGAGGGTGAGCGCTTCGCGCGCGAGGGTGCGTCCCTGCTGGCACAGCTCGACGCCTTGCCTGAATCGTTCCGGCGCGAGGACAGCCGGCTGACTGCACGCTGCGCATTGCCGCGCCGTTCGGGTACGGGCGCCACCATGTGGCCCCGCTGCTGGCGCGCTTCGCCCAGTTGCATCCCGGCCTGCGCCTGCAGCTTGACCTACGCGAAACGCCCTGGCCCGACCGGCATGACTCGGACGCCGTCATCCATATCGGCGCCGTGCGCGACTCGTCCTGGATTGCGCGCACGCTTGCGTCCAATACGCGCTGGCTATGCGCCAGCCCTGCCTACCTGCGCCAGCGCGGCACGCCCGCCGTGCCGCGCGACTTGCTCGAGCATGCCTGTATCTGCATCCGCGAGAATGACGAGGACGTGACGCTTTGGCGCTTGCGCCGGGCTGGCACCCGGCGACGTGCATCAGCGCGCGAGAGCGTGCGCGTGGTGCCGGCCTACACCAGCAATGACGGCAGCGTGGCGCGGGCCTGGGCCGAACAGGGGCTGGGACTGGTGCTGCGCTCGGAATGGGACGCCGCCGACGCGGTGGCGCGCGGCGTGCTGGTGCGCGTGCTGGTAGACTGGGAATTCGACAGCGCACCGGTGACGCTGCTGGTTCCTTCGCGACGGGGACGCACGGCCCGCGTGCAGGCGCTGATGCAGTTCCTGGAAGAGGCACTGGGAAGCGGCAAGCAGGACCAGGTGCCAGCACGCCGGGCCCGTCCACCAGGCTGACGCCTTTTCCCGCTACCCCGCCGCATGATCCCTGCGCCAGTTGGCCGGCGCCATCCCGAACTGCGCCGAAAACCACCGTGTAAACGAACTGGCCGACCCATACCCCAGCAACTGCGACACCCGCAGCAGCGAATAGCGCGGATTCTCCACGTACCGTCGCGCCAGTTCGCGCCGCACGTCGTTCAGGATCTCCGTGAAGGTCTCGCCCGCGTCGTCGAGCTGGCGCTGCATGGTGCGCAGGCTCAGGCCCAGGCCTTCCGCCACGGCTTCACAGGTGGCGCGGCCCATCGGCAGCATCAGGTAGATCGCGGCGCGCACTTCATGGCCGATGGACTGCGGGTTGGCGCGGGGCAGCGTGTCGATGAACTGCTGCGCGTAGCGTGCCATGACCGGGTCCGCCGTCGGGTTCGGCGCGTCGAGATCGGCGGCGCGGCAGATGATGCCATTGCTGTCCGCGTTGAATTCCAGCGGGCAACCGAACAGGCGGCGATGGATGCGCAGGTCGGCCGGCGCCGCATGCGTGAAGCTCACGCCGATCGGCTGCCAGCGCGGGCCCAGCAGCAGCGCGCACATGCGGAAGACGACACCGATGGCCAGCTCAGTGGCCTGCCGCGAAGGCGCGTCGCTGAGCACTTCCTGCCGGATGACCACCGCGCTGCCGGCATCCTCAAGCAACAGCGCCACCGAATCGTTGACCAGGTGCCGGTAGCGGATGGTGGTGGCCAGCGCGGCACGCAGCGTGGGCTGCTGGCTGATCAGCAGGCTCATCACGCCAAAGTCCGACAGCTGGCGCGACTCCGCCATGCGCAGCCCGAAGGTCGGGCAGGCCGACGCCTGCGCGGCGGCTTCCAGCAGCGCCACGCAGGCGCTGACCGGGACGCGCTGGTCGGGATCGTCCAGCCAGGCCCGCCGCAGCCGCGCCTGGCGCAGCAACGGCTGCGGGTCCAGGCCGAGGTCGCGCGAAACCTCGAGGAAGTTGGTCAGTGCGGCAGCACGTATCAGGGTTTCCAAGCCAGAGTTGCCTTGCGATGAGATGTCAATCGGGGGCGCGGTCTGCCCGCCGCAGCAGCGATCATAGGGCCGCATGGCATGAAATGCAAAGTCATCGGGAGTTAATGCAACGCCGGCCGGGGCAGCAATCCCTACAGTTCTCTGCATGTGCAGCGTGTTCCGCACCAACGAGACTCCAGGAGACAAGACAATGGCAAATGTTGTCCGCATATACGAGACCGGCGGCGCTGAAGTGCTGCGCTACGAACACATGGAAGCGGGCGAGCCGGGCCCGGGACAGGTCGGTCAACGTGCGGCTGTCGGCGCAGCGGATCCTGTACACGCTGAACGATTCCGGCGCCGAGGTGGTGCTGCTCCATCCGGACTTCCTGCCGGTGATGGAAGAGATCCGCTGCCAGTTGACCAGCGTGCGCAGCTTTGTCCTGCTGGCCGACGGCCAGCACGTTCCGCCGACATCACTGCCGTTCGGCGGCGAGTATGAGGCCCTGCTGAGCGCGGCCTCGTCCGACTTCGACTTCCCCGAATTCGACGAGAACACCCGCGCGGTCACCTTCTACACGACGGGCACCACCGGCGATCCCAAGGGCGTGTGCTACAGCCATCGCGACATCAGCCTCGGATGAGGCTGCCCTTTTGCGTTGCCGGGAACGGACTCAGGGTTGGATATTGAACGCCTTGACGATGCCGGCATTGCGCTCGAACTCCGCGCGCACTGATTCGCTCAGTTGCGGCAGGGGCTGCGCTGACAACGGCTCATAGCCGAGCGCCTCCATCCGGTCACGCACCTTGGCGGAAGCCGCGGCCTTGTAGGCAGCCGCGTGGATCTTCTCGGCCAGTTCGGGCGACAGCTTCGACGACGCAATCACGCCCACCCAGTTGCTGAAGTCCATGTCGGGGTAGCCCAATTCCGCAAAGGTCGGCACCTGCGGCAGCAGCGCCGAGCGCCTTTTCGACGCCACGGCATAGACCTGCACCTTGCCGGCACGAATCATCGGCAGCGAGGTCACCATGCCGTCGTACATCACCGCGATCTGATTGCCCATCACCTGCGTCAGCGCCGGCGCGGAACCGGCAAAGGGCACATGCTGCAAGTCGATCCCGGCCTTCTGGTTCATGATCATGCCGGCGTAGTGCGAAGCGGTGCCGGCGCTGTACGAGGCAAAGCTGAGCTTGCCCGGATTGGCCCGGGCGTAGCTGACCAGGCTCTTCAGGTCCTTGGCCGGCAGACCAGGCGCGCCAATCATCACCATGCGCGAACGCGCCACGGCGGCGATGGGCCTGACGTCTTTCAGCGGGTCGAACCCCTGCTTGAGCACATGCGGGATCTCGGTCAGCACATTGCTGGCGGTGACCATGATGGTCTGGCCATCGGCGGGCGCAGCCAGCATGGTGGTGATGGCAATGCCGCCGCCGGCGCCCGGCTTGTTGTCGACCACCACGGGGTGGCCAAGGTCCGCCGACAGCTGGTCTGCCAGCAGGCGGGCGAGCACGTCCATGGTGCCGCCCGCGGGGGCGGGCACCAGCATCCGGACCGGCTTGCTGGTCCAGGCCATGGCAGCGGGGGCCGCCAGCGCCAGGCCGGCAGCCACGGCGGCGATGCGCAGCAGGAATGTAGGGTGGGTGGGCATGTTGTCTCCCTTATGTAGTATGGATCTTCTGTCCAGCGTTGCCGGCATGGCGTCACCGTGTGGTGAGCGCGATGCCTGGCAGGTGTGGGGAAGCGGGAGACGCGCGGGCCAGCGCCCGGAGCATTGCCTCCAGCAAGGCACGCGGCGGCCTGGCGCCGGCGATCGGCGGCGCACCGTTGATCACGAAGCGCGGCACGCCCAGGCCGGGATTGGGTAGCGGCACCTCCTCGCCATGCAGCGGCGGCAGCCACGCCAGGTCTTGCGCAATGGCCGGCGCCGCCGCTTGCGGCATCGGCATGCACAGGCGATCGCTGCCGCGTGCAGCACGCGCGGATCGCCGAGGTCCTCACCGCGCAGGAAGTACCCTTCAAACAACCAGTCGATCAGCGCGGATGCGGCCGCTTCGCCACCAGCCTGGCGCGCATACCGGATCAGGCGATGCGCAAGCACGGTGTTCGGCAGCACCTCGATGCGGTCGGGTTCCAGCGTGATGCCGGCCTCTCGCGCCGCGGCGCATACCTGCGCCTGCCGCAGCGCCACGGCTTCGGCGCTGCCAAGCCGCGCCAGTCTGAACTTGCGATTGGGGGATGCCGGCCGGCGGCAGCGTCGGAAACAGGGGACAGCTGCGCCATTCGACCGTGACCGCTACATCGGGCCGTTGCTGGGCCAGCTGCGCCAGCGCTGTTTCAAGATGGCGCTTGCCGATCATGCACCAGGGGCAGACCAGGTCGAACCCGACCTGGATGAAGAGGGAGGCGGGCTGGCTCATGACAGAGCGCCCGTAGCGGCACGCTGCCCGCGGCGGGCCGGCGCCGCCGCCAGCACTTGCGCGCGTTCGGCTTCGCTCATCTGCGCCCAGCGCCCGATTTCCAGCCGTGTCCTGGCGCAGCCCTGGCAATAGCGGTTGGCGAGGTCCATGCGGCAGATGTTGATGCAGGGATTGATGAGGGCGTCAGGGTGATGCATCACGAACTCCGGTAGTGCATGGCAAGGGCCGGCCGGTATGCCGGCCCCGCGGCCAGGGTCAGGCGGCTGCGCGCAGCGGCAGGTTCTTCTGCCCCGCCTTGCGGTTGGGCGCCATGCCATTGGCTTCCAGCGTGGCGTCAGCGCTGTCGTACCAGGTGCCGATGCGGTAGATCTCGCGGGCTTCCTTGCACGATGCGATCTCGCGGCCCAGTTCATGCGCCACGCGCACGCACTGCTCGATCTGCTGCACCGAGGTCATGCGGTTGCCGTACTGGTCGATGATGGTGTCTTCGATGCCGCAACGCGGGTGCAGGCCCATCGCCATCGCCATCATGTTGAACGGCAGCACGTTCTTCAGCAGCGACTCCGCGGTCAGCGTGCAGCCGTCCGGCGCGCGGTGCACGAAGTTGAAGAAGTTGAACGGGTTGGGGCCATCAAAGCCGCCGCCGATGCCGATCCAGGTCAGGTTCAGCGGGCCGGTGTAGACGCCGGCGCGCACCAGCCGTTCCAGCGTTTCCAGCGCGTGCATGCCGGTCAGCTGGAAATGCGGCTGGATGCCCGACGCCTGCAGCCGGCGCAGGTGCTCCTCAACCCAGCCCGGACCGGCCGGCACCGTCATCTCGCGATAGGCGGCCTGATAGGCCGGGTGTTCCAGCGAGGTGCCCTTCAGGTATTCCGGATAGAGCAACTCCATGATGTTCATCTGCGTGGTGTTGATCGCCACGGTCACCTGGTCGGGCTTGGGCTCCAGCTCTGCCAGCATGTGGCGGGTGTCGTCGGACAGCCACTTGGCCGCCTGGCCGTCGTCTTCCGGCGCAAACGAGATCGAGCCGCCGACCTGGATGATCATGTCCGGCACCGCGGCGCGCACGCCGGCGATCAGCTCGTTGAACTTGGACAGTCGCTTGGAGCCCTTGCCGTCGAGTTCGCGCACGTGCAGGTGCAGCACCGTGGCGCCGGCGTTGTAGCAGTCGACGGCTTTCTGGACCTGTTCTTCCATGGTGACGGGGATGTCCTCGGGAAAGTCCTGCGGCATCCACTCCGGGCCATACGGGGCCACGGTGATCACCACCTTGTCCATGTTCTCGGGGTGCAGGGAATCGTCAAGGAATTGCACGGATGGCTCCAGTTGGTTAGTGATTGGAGTATCGGCGAACGACTGCTCGCAATTTGACGATCCGGGACATTAGATTTACATTTCGGGAGACTCAGGGAAAGCACGGAATCTGCCCCCATGTCCTACTATCTGCGCAGTGCCAGCCTGACCAATTACGTGGAAGTCGCGCGTTCGCTGGGGCTGGATCCATACCAGCAGCTGAGGGCGGCAAAGATCAACCGCTCGGTCCTGCTCGATCCCGATATCCGCATTCCCGCGGCGTCGGTGGGCGGCTTGCTGACTGAGCGCGTTTTCGCGGTGGTTCAGCGAGCGTATTGGATGCAGCGTGTCGGCGAGGCGTGCGCAGGCGGCGCAATAGAAAAGCCGCCGGCGCACAAGCGGCGCGGCGGCGAAGACGAGCATCGGGCGGGCCGCTAAGCCCGGAATCGCGGTAGGAATGCCCATTACTGAGCACCCCCCGCACAGATCCGTACGAGCCCGATTCGGGCATACGGCTCCTACCTCGGGTGTTTGACGTCAAAGCGCCGGTCGGGCCATGGATGAAGGATTCGAGGCTGTGGGAGCCAGGCATCCGCGATCCGCTCGACCCGCGTCCACGTCATGTGATCCTTTTGGCTGCGGCGCCGGAGCGCCCGCCGCCAGAGGTCAACAATGTGGTAACGGAAGGCGCCGAGTGCTCGCGAGTTCGTTGGTACTGCGTGGTACGCGAAGTATCCGCGCACCACCTGCCTGAGCCATTTTCCTTGCGCAGGAATCGGTTCGTGCATGCGCCGCCGCAGGTCCTCCTTGATCTGCCTGAGCTTCGCCCGCATGCGATCACCTCGGGTCTTCCTCTGCAACTGGAAGGCACCCCGACGCGATCGTCCGCAGATAAAGATGAAACCCAGGAAGGCGAAGGTCTCCGGTCGGCCAAGACCTCGACGCTGGCGGTTGGCCGCTGCGTTGCGACCAAACTCCAGTAACCTCGTCTTGTCCGGATGAAGCACAAGCGAGAACTCCTCCAGCCTCTGTCGCATCGCGTCCCAGAAGCGCCGCGCGTCAGCTTCGTGCTCGAAGCCAACCACAACATCATCTGCGTACCGCAGAATAATGACGTTGCCTTTAGCTTCCCGCCGTCGCCACCGGTTGGCCCAGAGATCAAACACGTAGTGCATATACACGTTCGCGAACAGTGGCGACGCCACTGACCCCTGCGGTGTACCTGTTTCACTGACGTTCAGTTCTCCATTCTCCAAAACGCCCGCCTTGAGCCATTTCCGCACAAGACGAATGATGCGCTCGTCGCCGATCCGATGCTCCACGAATCGAACCAGCCAGTCCTGGCTGACCGAGTCAAAGAAACTCCGGATGTCGGCGTCTAAAATCCAGTTCACCGGGGTGCGGATGATGGCCGTTGCCAACGCGTCCAGCGCATCATGCTGACTGCGTCCGGGTCGGAACCCGTACGAGAAACCGAGAAAGTCTTCCTCGTAGATCGCATTTAGCACTTCAACCACCGCGCGCTGGACGACTTTGTCTTCCAGTGCGGCAATCCCCAATGGGCGCTGCTTGCCGTCCGGCTTGGGTATGTACTGCCGCCGAACGGGCAGTGCCCGATACGCTCCGCTGAGTACCTGCGTGTGCAGACGCTGAAGATGCTCTTCCAGTCCCGCTTCGTAGTACCGCCACGTCATGCCATCCACTCCTGGTGCCGCGTTGCGTTTGAGCGCATAAAACGACTCCCGAAGCCGGTCGACCGTGACGTGGTGCAGAAGCGCGGTGAACCGCTCCTTCTTCCGCTGCCTTGCAGCTTGACGTACACGTACCAATCCCTGTGGCACGCTTACCCGGTTCTGTGCCCGGCACGTGTTGGATTGACCCGTGTTCCCCTTGGTCCCCGCCCTTCGCTCCACCCACTCCGCAGTCGGTCTCCCGGCGTTGTTCGCAGGTTTCTTCGCTACTACGGCGGAGTCTGACTTCTCCCGTCCGTTCATCATCGGCTACGGCTCCTCGCCTTCCCGATGCGGACCAGCCCATGCTGCGACTGGCCAGACGCGAGACCTCCCGGTTCCCGCGCAAGGAGCGTCCGTGCGTGCCAGGGTCTTTGACCACGCCGGGTCGTCGAGGCACTCGCGTTCACGCGCCCCTTCATGTTGCCTTCCGCGTTCTGAACCGCGTCGGCACCCGGAACAACACAACTATCGCGGCTCAATGGCTGGCCCACACGCTCCCCTACCGACGCTTCGCCGACCACCTCACGGTAGCCTGCGCACGGCTCGGGGCCGATGTGGTTCGCTATTCCTTCATCGTAGTGGACTTTCACCACCTACTCCTTGCCGGTCTCCCGGCGCACTCAGAACTTGTGCCGCATCCCCAAAGCCACGCCAACCATGCTGCGCTGCCCGTTGGCCGCGGCATAGCTGTTGCCCAGCGACAGGCTGTTGGCATAGACCGTGGCAAGCGACTCCAGCATCAGGCCGGCATTGCGAGCATAGGCCGTCGACAGGTACACATCCGTGCGCCGCGAAAACGCATAGTTGGCGACAAAGGCAACCTGCCACGGATTGGCCACTTCCGTATTGCCAAACAGGCTCCTGACATTGTCGTAGTTGTACTCCAGCGTCAGCCCCACGGCCGGGGTGACCTGATAGTTGGCGCCGATCCAGTAGTAGTCGTCCCGCTGGATCACCACGTCGGCGGCATTCTTGTTCTGACCCCAGCGATAGCCACCCATGATCTTGGCCGGGCCAAAGGCGTAGCTGGCCGCCACGACGGCCTTGCGCACGGTGCCATTGCTGGTGCCGATGGTGGGGTTCCACTGGTCATAGCCGATGGTGGCGCCGAACGGCCCGGTGGCATACGCCAGCGAGGCCCCGTAGGCGGTGTCGCGCCGGAACTGTCCGGGCACTTCGCCATTGCCGCCGATCGGGGTGGCAATACCAACAGTCTGCGGCAGCGCCAGCCCGACGCCGAACGACCAGTGCGCCCGCGCCGTCAGCGGGCCGAACTGGCCGGTGTACTTGACCGTGTTGTCCTCGCGGAAATTGGCGCCCGCCTGCAGCACCACCGGTTCATATTGCGTGGCGTAGGCGGTAGGCGAGAAGTTCGCCAGCGCTTCAAAGATCGACGTGTACTGGCGGCCCAGGCTGAGCTGGCCGATGCCGGCGTGCTGCAGGGCGACAAAGGCCTGGCGGCCGAACAGGCGACCGCTCTGCTGCATGGTGCCGTTGTCCAGGCTGAAACCGCTTTCCAGCACGAACGACGCCTGCCATCCCGCACCAAGATCTTCCGCGCCGCGCAGGCCCCAGCGCGACCCGGACAGCCCGCCCGACGCCATCCGGAACACCTTGTCGCCCGGCCCTGGGTTGAAGCCGTTAGTGGCAACGGGCACAGCGCCGACGCGGTTCACGTATTCGACGTTGACGTCCGCCACGCCATACAGCGTGACGGACGATTGCGCGGCGGCCGCTAGCGGGCAGCCCAGCATCAAGGCCATCACGGTGCTTCTGGTTTTCATTCATCTCCTCCTTGGTTGCCCGGCCTTTGCGGCCGGATTCTTTTGTTGTGCCGCGGACGCGGCGGGTCACGAATCGTGCGTGACCAGGGTGCCCAGCTCCGCCAGCAAGTCATGGGCACGCGGCCACGGGCCGTAGCCCGCGGCAGGGTTGAGGTGGCCGACGTTGCCCAGGTCCACCAGCCGGCTGCCCCATGCGGCGGCCATCTCCGCGACACGCGCATGGCTGGCCAGTGGGTCGTTTCCGCTGGCAGCAACCAGGCTGGGGAACGGCAAGGGCGCGAGCGGCGTCGGCAGCCAGCCCCCCTGCACCAGCGTGTCCTGCGCCGGATAGCCGGGCGGCAGCGGCTGCGAAAAATCCGGCGGCGTCACCAGCAGCGCGCCCAGGATTCGGCGCTGGTGCCGCGCCGCCCAGTGCACGGTGATCATCACGCCGGCGCTGTGCGCGACCAGCACGACCGGCTTGTCGATGTCCGCCAGCGCGGCATCGAGCGCGGCGAGGCGGGCCGCGCAACTGAGCTTGTCGTGCTCCAGCGGCGGCACGCAGCGGACGTCGCGCCCCTGCGCCTGCAGTTCGGCTTGCAGCAGCGTTTGCCAGTGCTCGGCGACGTGGTCGCGCAGGCCCGGCACCATCAGGACAGTGTGGGTGGGTGTAGCAGTCATGGTCGGATTGGAAGGAGTCAGGCAGGAACAACGTCAGGCACAGCGTGGCCATCCAGGCGGCGCAGGTCCGCCGCATAGCGCCGGCGGCCGAGGCAGAACAGCAGGGCCGCGGCCGCACCGGCAAGCGGAATCCATTGCAGCGCGCCGGTCAGGCCGATGTGGTCGGCCAGCACGCCGGTGAGGAACGGACCCGGTGCCAGCCCCAGCAGGTTGTTGATCAGGGTCAGCGTGGCAAACGCGGTCGCATGGATGGCAGGCCGCGTCAGGTTGGCCACCATCGCGCTGGCTGGGCCGGCGGTGCCGCCCACCACCAGCATGCCCGCGCCGATCAGCACCAGCTGCGCATGGCCCGCGGGCAGCCGGAACGCCGTCATCAGCAAGACGCAGCAGATCACGCTGTAGGCGATGGCCATCTGCCATTTGCGCGCGGGCACGCGCCGCGCCACGCGGTCGGTCAGCGCTCCGCAGGCCACCATGCCCACGCCGGCCATCAGCACCAGCATTGCCGCAGCCACGCCGGCGCGTCCGGTCGCCATGCCGTAGTCGCGCGACAGGAAGCTGGGCAGCCAGCCCAGCAGCGCCGCCATCACCAGCAGCTGCAGCGCACTGCCGGCGCAGGCGCAGAGCATGGAAGGCACCGTCAGCAGCTCGCGCACGATCCGGCGCGGCTCCAGTTGCCGGGCCGGGACCGCCGCGTCGCCGTTGGCCGCGCTCACGCGTTGCTGGAGCCCGCGCAGCCGATGCTCGCTGATGGTCAGGTAGTAGAGCGCCACCATCACCAGGCCGAAGCCGGCGATCCCGGCAAAGGCAATGCGCCAGCCAAAGTGGGCCGACAGGACACCGCCCAGCCCCATGCCAAGCACCGAGCCGAAGGCACCGCCGGCAATGAAGGCCGCGCTGAGGCTGGCGCGCAGATGGCGCGGGAACACCGACACCACTACCGCGATACCCACGCTGCCATACGCCGCCTCGCCGATGCCAACGCAAAGCCGCGCCAGGAACATCTGGCCGAAGCTGTCCGCCACCGCGCAGCCCAGCGTGGCCAGGCTCCACAGCGCCGCCATCAGGATCAGGCTGCGCACGCGTCCCCAGCGGTCGGCCAGCAGCGACAGCGGAATCGCGAGCACGCCCACCATCAGCGCCACCACGCCGCCGAGCGCGCCCAGCTCCGTATCACCGAGCTGCCATTCGGCCTTCAGCAGCGGAAACACCGCGTTGAGCACCTGGCGCGACATATAGTCCGACAGCAGCAGCGCGAACGTCAGCGCAAAGACGAGCCACGCATAGCGCGGTCCGGCAGCAGCCGGCAGGGCCGGCGTGGCCGACTCTGCGGCAAGGGCAAGGCGGGGTCTGGACATGGGCGTCTCCGGAAGCAGACCGGCGGTCTTCGCGCCGCCGTGCGTTCACAGCCCGCCGCCGAAGGGTGACGAGCGCAGGCAGTATCTGGCGATCGGGACCGTGCGGTTTGATATTCCGGGACGTACGTTTGACATTCCGGGACAGCTGGGGAAAACGCCGAGACAAAAAAAACCGGCACCCGAAGGTGCCGGTTTCTCGCTGGCCCGCCGTCAGGCGAGGCGCGGCGAAGCTCAGTCTTCCAGCTTCGGCAGCGAGGCGCTGACCTTGGTCGACAGCAGGCCGCTCTTGGCATAAGTCTGCAGCTTCTCGCGCGTGTCGACGATATCCAGCGTGCGCATGGTCAGCTGGCCGATCCGGTCCAGCGGCGTGAACATCGACTCGCCCTTCTCCATGGTCAGCCGTTCCGGCTTGTAGGTCAGGTTGGGCGAGGTGGTGTTCAGGATCGAGTAGTCGTTGCCGCGGCGCAGTTCAATGGTGACTTCGCCGGTGATGGCGCCCGCCACCCAGCGCTGGGCGGTTTCGCGCAGCATGATGGCTTGCGGGTCGAACCAGCGGCCCTGGTACAGCAGGCGGCCCAGGCGACGGCCGTTGTCGCGGTACTGCTCGATGGTGTCTTCGTTGTGGATGCCGGTGATCAGGCGCTCGTAGGCGATGAACAGCAGCGCCAGGCCCGGGGCTTCGTAGATGCCGCGGCTCTTGGCTTCGATGATGCGGTTCTCGATCTGGTCGCTCATGCCCAGGCCATGGCGCCCGCCGATGCGGTTGGCCTCCATGAACAGGTCGACGCTGTTGGCGAAGGTCTGGCCGTTCAGCGCGACCGGCTGGCCTTCCTCGAAGCGCACGGTGACTTCTTCGCGCTTCACTTCCACGTCATCGCGCCAGAACTGCACGCCCATGATCGGCTGGACGATGCGGATGCCCGAATCCAGGTGCTCCAGGTCCTTGGCCTCGTGGGTGGCGCCCAGCATGTTGGAGTCGGTCGAGTATGCCTTTTCGGCCGACATCTTGTAGTCGAAGCCGTTCTGGCGCATGAACTCCGACATCTCGGCGCGGCCGCCCAGTTCGTCAATGAACTGCTGGTCCAGCCACGGCTTGTAGATCTGCAGGCCGGGGTTGGTCAGGAGACCGTAGCGGTAGAAACGCTCAATGTCATTGCCCTTGAACGTGCTGCCATCGCCCCAGATGTTGACGCCATCTTCCTTCATTGCGGCAACCAGCATAGTGCCGGTGACAGCACGGCCGATCGGGGTGGTGTTGAAGTAGGTGATGCCGGCAGTCGAGATGTGGAACGCGCCGCACTGCATGGCGGCGATGCCTTCAGCCACCAGTTGCGTGCGGCAGTCGACCAGGCGGGCTTCCTCGGCACCGTAGGCCTTGGCGCGGCGGGGGATGTCGTCGTAGTCGGGCTCGTCGGGCTGGCCCAGGTTGGCGGTGTAGGCGTAGGGGACGGCGCCCTTCTGGCGCATCCAGAGGAGCGCCGCGCTGGTGTCAAGGCCGCCGGAGAAGGCGATTCCGACGCGCTGGCCGGAAGGAATGTGCTGAAGGATGGTAGTCATCGCCAGAAAATCTAAGTGAATTTGTCGGCTCTTGGGCGGGCTTCCAATACGCGCGCCGGGGCGGCGGGAAGCACGGCGACGCGGCCGGCCGAGTCACGTGCCGAGTCAGTGCCAAACGCGAATTGTGACACGGCAGCGCCCACGCGCCAAACGCCGGGACTGGCGGGGGCGTCGGCGCCACCTGCATCCGGGCCCGCCGGACCATTCAAATCCCGCGAACGCGCCTTTCAAAACTCTCGACTGGTTCGCGCCTGGGCCCCTCCCTATACTCCGCCGCACTGTTGTCTGAAAGCGGAGTCGTCATGCTGCATCGCGCCCTGGAAGGAGTCCGGGTCCTGGACTTGTCGCGCATCCTGGCCGGTCCCTGGTGTACCCAGAACCTGGCCGACCTGGGCGCCGAGGTGACCAAGGTCGAGCACCCGGAGCGCGGCGACGATACCCGCGGCTGGGGCCCGCCCTACCTGGAAGCGCCCGAGGGCAGCGGAGACACGCAGCGCCTGTCTGGCTACTTCATCTGCTGCAACCGCGGCAAGCGCTCGGTCGCGATCGACTATGGCACGCCCGAGGGCGCCGCGCAGGTACGTGAGCTGGCGCGCGAGGCCGACGTGCTGGTCGAGAACTACAAGGTCGGCACGCTGCGCCGCTACGGGCTGGACTACGACACGCTCAAGGCGATCAATCCGCGCCTGGTCTACCTGTCGATCACCGGCTTCGGCCAGAGCGGGCCGATGGCGGACAAACCCGGCTATGACTATGTGTTCCAGGGCATGGGCGGGCTGATGAGCTACACCGGCCAGCCCGACGGCACGCCCGGCGCCGGGCCGCTGCGCACCGGCGTCGCCGTGGTCGACCTGAGCACCGGCATGTATGCCACCTCCGCCGTCCTGGCCGCGCTGTACCAGCGCCAGGCGACCGGGCTGGGTGCGCACCTGGATATCGCGCTGCTCGATGTCGCGGTGGCGATTAACGCCAACCAGGCTGCCAACTACCTGGTGTCGGGCCAGAACCCGCAGCGCAGCGGCAATGCCCATCCCAACTGCGCGCCCTATGAAGTGTTCCGCTGCGCCGACGGCCACCTGATCCTGGCGATCGGCAATGACAGCCAGTTCGCGCGCTTCTGCGCCGTGGCCGGCATGCCGGATCTTGCGCAGGACCCGCGCTACGCCACCAACTCCGCGCGCATTGAGCACCTGCCCGCGCTGCGCGCCGTGCTGACCGATCTATTCCCCACACGCACGCGCGCTGCGTGGACCGATGCCTTCGATGCGGCCGGCGTGCCCTGGGGGCCGATCCACACTATGGATGAAGTCTTCGCCCACCCACAGGTGCAACACCGCGGGCTGATGCAGGTGGCCGAACACCCCGTCATGGGCAAAGTGCCCATGGTGCGCAACCCGATGCTGGCCGGGCACGACCTGCCGCTGCCACCGCCGCCGCTGCTGGGCGAACACAGCCCGGCAGGCTGAACGGCGCGCAGCGACCCACAAGACCGAAAACACTGACACGGAGACACCGATGAAACCAACCTTCACCGCCATCGCGCTGCTGGCTGCATGCGCAAGCGGCGCCGCGCATGCAAGCGCGTATCCCGACCGGCCGATCAAGATGATCGTCCCCTATGCCGCCGGCGGCACCACCGACATCATCGCGCGCATCGTCGGCACGCGCCTGGGCCCGGTGCTGGGGCAACCGGTGGTGGTCGAGAACCGCCCGGGCGCCGGCGGCGCGGTCGGCAGCGCCTACGCGGCCAAGCAGCCGGCCGACGGCTACACGCTGGTGATGGAGGTGGAGAGCTCGCACGCGGTCAACCCCAATGTCTACCTGAAGACCGCCTATGACCCGGTCAAGGACTTCGCTCCGGTCAGCAACCTGGCCGACGTGCCCAACGTGCTGGTGGTCAACCCGGCGTTCCCGGCCACGGACCTGCAGTCGTTCATCAAGCTGCTGAAGGCCAACCCCGGCAAGTACTCGTTCGGCTCGTCCGGCAACGGCGGACTGAGCCATATGAACGGCGAGCTGTTCATGAACGCCACCGGCACGCGCATGCTGCACGTGCCGTACAAGGGCCTGGGCCCAGCGCTCAACGATGCGGTGGCGGGCCAGATCCAGGTGGTGTTCGACAATATCCCATCGTCGTCGGGCCTGATCCAGGGTGGGCGCCTGAAGCCGCTGGCGGTCGCCGCGAAGCAGCGCCTGAAGGTGCTGCCCAATGTGCCGACCTATGCCGAGGCCGGGCTGCCGGCGATGAACAACCCGTCGTGGTTCGGCCTGGGCGCACCGGCGGGCACGCCCGCTGCCATCCTCGACAAGCTCAACGACGCGGTGCGCCAGGTATTGGCCGAGCCGGAGGTGATCGCCGCCATCGAGAAACAAGGCGCGGTCCCGGCACCGACATCGCGCAAGGCCTTCGGCGACCTGATCCGGGCGCAGAATGCGCACTGGAAGCAAGTCGTCGAGGACATCCACTTCACCAAGCTCCAGTAAGCCACAAGGAACGACATGAGCGCACTTCAGCAAGAACCGCACGCCGGCGTCGAGATCGACGCGCGCGGCATCGCCACCGTCACCATCCGCGAGGCGGGCTCGCTCAATATCCTGAGCACGCCGGTGATCGCATCGCTCACGCGCGCCATCGAAGCGCTGGCCGGCAATGACGCGGTACGCGTGCTGGTGCTGCGCGGCGCCGGCGAGAAAGGCTTTGTCGGCGGTGCCGACATCAAGGAAATGGCCGCGCTGGACCGCGCCAGCGCCGAGGCCTTCATCAGCGGCCTGCGCCGCCTGTGCGACGCCGTGCGCCACCTGCCGGTGCCCGTGATCGCGCGCATGCCGGGCTGGTGCCTGGGCGGTGGGCTGGAACTGGCGCTGGCGTGCGATATCCGCATCGCCGCCGACAACGCGCAGCTGGGCATGCCGGAAGTGAAGGTCGGCATCCCGTCGGTGATCCACGCCGCGCTGATGCCGCGCCTGATCGGCAATGCGCGCACGGCATGGATGCTGCTGACGGGCGAGATCTCCGATGCCGCCGAGGCGCTGCAGTGGGGGCTGGTGAGCCGCGTGGTGCCACTGGCGGAGCTGGACCTGGAAATCGAACGCGTGGCCGCGCTGCTGGCCGGCTTCGGCCCGGTCGCGGTGCGTCAGCAGAAGCGCCTGCTGCGCGAGTGGGAAGATGCGCCGCTGGAAGTGTCGATCAACAACAGCGTGACCGAGTTCGGCAGCGCCTTCGACACCGGCGAGCCGCAGCAGCACATGGCCACCTTCCTGAACCGCAAGCGCTGAAGCGCGGGGAAGTGCTTACGGCGCCGTGGCCGCGACGGCGCCGCCTTCGCGCGTGGCCACCACGCGCGGATCGTTCAGCAGGAACTGCGCAAAGGCCTCGGCAAACGCCGGCAGCTTGCCGTCGGCGCGCACGATCAGGTTCAGTTCGCGCAGGGCCCACGGCTCTGCCAGCCGCACCCCCACCACGCGCGCCTCACGCAAGGCCTGCGCCGCCACGCTGCGCGGCACCAGCGCCACCCCCACGCCGGCCTCGGCCAGCGACAGCACCGCATCGAAGCTGTGCGCATGCAGCCGCACGTTGGGCCCCTTGCCCGCGCGCTGCGCCATGTCGCGCAGGAACAGGAAGTTGCTGCTGGTGCGGCTCATGCAGACAAAGTCGAAGGCCAGCGCCGCGCCGAAACGCACTTCAGGCTCGCGCGCCAGCGGGTGATCCGCGGCCACCGCAAGGATCAGCTCGTCGCGCGCATAGCGCACCGAGCGCACGCCGGTGGCTTCGCCGCCCGCCTGGAAATCTCCCGCCAGGATGCCGACATCGGCTTCGTGCGCCGCCACCGCCGCCAGGATCGACTGGCTGGCGCGCTCCTCCAGGTCGATGTTCACATCCGGGTTGGCCAGCAGGAAGCGGCTCACGCTCGGGATGATGAAACCGTTGAGCGAACTGCTGTTGGCCAGCAGCCGGATATTGCCCTTCAGCCCGGCAGAAAAGCGTCCCACCTCGCCATGCATGCGCTCCACGCCAAGCAGCAGTTCGCGCACATGGACCAGCAGGGTTTCACCGGCGGGCGTCAGTTCCATGCCGCGCGCGGTGCGCACGAACAGCGGCGTGCCCATCGCGTGCTCCAGGTTCTTCAGCCGGTAGCTCGCCGCCGACGCGGTGATATGCGTGGCCGAAGCGCCACCTGACAGGCTTTGCGCATCGGCAATGGCCTGGAACAGGCGCAGGTCGGTCAGTTCGTAACGCAAGGCAACTCCGCTTAGGTCGGGACGGTCGAAGGGATTGGCGCTGGTGGTGTCGCGGCCATTCTAGTGCAGCACTGTGGGCTCCCGCCCGCCACCCGGTCCGCACACACTCCACTCACTTGATGTGGACGTCGTCCATTTTCTTTGCTAAGGTATTGTGGACGGCGTACACAAGAGCGTGCGCCAGTTGCCAGCGCGCCGCCTGACTCGCGCGCCATGCCGATATCCACGGCCGCCCGAGCGGCGGCCTACCTACAGGAGTTGTCATGCAAGTCCAACCCTATCTGTTTTTCGAAGGCCGTTGCGATGAAGCCGTTGAGTTCTACAAGAAGATTCTCGGCGCCAAGGTCAACATGCGGATGACGTTCAAGGAAAACCCGGAGGCCGACAAGGCCAGCCCGGGGTGCCAGCCCGGCGCCGGCACCGAAGACAAGGTCATGCACATGGAGTTCCAGATCGGCGACAGCGTGATCATGGCCTCCGACGGCCGCTGCTCGAACCAGCCCAACTTCCAGGGATTCGGCCTGTCGATCAACTACCCGGACAAGGCCGCGGTCGAAAAAGCCTTCAACGGCCTGAAGGAAGGCGGCCAGGTGGTGATGCCGCTGGACAAGACCTTCTTCGCCGAGCAGTTCGGCATGGTCACCGACCGCTTCGGCATCATGTGGATGCTGCTGACGGCACCGAAGTAAGCAAGATGTAACGCCGTTTCCCGGCCGGCGGAGCGCCATGTGGGCCGATAGGCTTACAATGCGCCGCCTGCCGGAGAAACCACGCCATGGACGATCGCATCAACGAACTCGAAATCAAGCTCGCCTTCCAGGAAGACCTGCTTGATACCCTGAACAGCACCGTGGCGCGCCAGCAGCAGCAGATCGACCTGCTGCAGGAACAGTTCCGCGCGCTGTACCAGCAGGTGCGCAGCGCCGCCACCACCGCGGCCGAAGCCGATCCCCAGCAGGAAATCCCGCCGCACTACTGATGGACGCGGGCCGATCGCCGATGTGACGGAACGCCACCCCGCCCGCGCGGTCTGACAGGCTGACCCATCCATCGCTGCCCTCGACAGGCGCGCCCCATCCGCCACATGCGTGTGAAACCTTCCCTGCTGATTGCCGCCGCCTGCGTCGCTGGTGCCTCCTCGGCGCTGGCCGGCTACAACATCTGGACCGGCGAGTACTCCCTCTCCCGGCAGGAACTGCAGACCGCCCTGGACCAGCGCTTCCCCGCCACGCTGCGCTACGCCGAAGTCGTCAGCGTGCAGCTCAGCCATCCCCGGCTGGTGCTGGACGAAGCCAACAACCGCGTCACCACCCACGTCGACGCACGCCTGACCAACGCCTTGCTGCCCTCCCCGCCGGTAGACGGCAAGCTCGCGCTGAACAGCGGCGTGCGCTATGACCCGGCCAAGCGCGCGGTGCTGCTAGACAACCCGACCGTGCAGCAGGTGGAAGTTGCCGGCATGGGGCAATACCGCGAACAACTCAATGCGATCGGCGCCGTGGTTGCGCAGCAGCTGCTGAAGGACTATCCGGTCTACACCTTCAAGCCCGAGGAGCTGCGCGTCGGCGGCAAGGATGTGGAGCCGGGGGCGATTACCGTGGGCAAGGATGAAGTGCGGGTGGAGGTGAAGCAGCGGTAGGCATAGCCTGCGGGCCAGGCTCGCTCCTTCTTCCTCTACCTCATCCCCGCCCACCTCTGAACACCACCCCCAACCCCGCCAGCACCGCCCCCATTCCCGCCATCGCCAGCGGCGCCATGCGGTTGCCCAGCAGCAGGTAGTCGAGCACCGCCGTACCCGCCGGCACCAGGTAGAACAGGCTGGTAACGTTGACCAGGTTGCCCGCGCGGATCAGGCGGTAGAACAGCAGCGTCGCACCGATCGAAATGACCAGTGCCAGCCACAGCAACGGCGCAGCGAACGCCAGCGAAGCATCGAAGGCGAAGGGCTGGAACGGCAGGCACAGCAGGCAGGCCGCGAGGCTCGCGCCGTACTGCAGCGGCAGCACTTCAGCCGGTGCACGCGTGATGCGCTTCTGCAGGATGGCGCCGACGGTCATGCTGGCGAGCGAGGCCAGCGCGCACAGCATGCCCGCCAGCGACAGTCTGGCCAGCAGCAGGCTGTCCGCCACCACCATGGCCAGCCCGGCGAGCGCGAAGGCCAGGCCCGCCATGCGTGCGGCGCTGAAGCGCCGCTCGGTCAGCAGCAGGGTCAGCATCGGCTGGGCGCCAAGCACGGTGGCGAGCACGCCGGGTGTCATGCCGTGGTCGAGCGCAAGGAAGTAAAAGACGGAGTAGCCGCCGATCAGCAGCAGGCCGGTCACGGCGGTGTACAGCCGCTCGCCGCGCGGCGGCAGCAGGCGGTGCCTGGCCAGGCCGATCGCGCCCAGCACGGCGCAGACCAGCGCGAAACGCAGCGTCAGCAAGGCGAAGGGCGTGGCGTGGTCGAGGGCCAGCCGGGCGGCGATGGCGCCGCTGCTCCACAGCAGCACGAAGAGGGGCGTGGCCCAGGCGAAGGAGTTGGTGGTGCGTGTGCCGGTGGCGGCGTCGAATTGCGCCACGCAGTCTTTGTCGGTTGTCATGGATGTCACCTGTCGTCAGCTTGGCAGGCTCCGGCGACGCGCATCGGCATGCGGCCATGGGACGGCGGCAGACGCGTACAGGCGTGCGGCTGCCGTGCGCGCAGGCACACGGATACGGGACTACCGGAGACGAATGAGGCTGGGGGGCGTACCCGTCAGCCGCGCGGCGGCGGCGGCGGGTGCGCACCGCCGATGAACGGCGGCGGCGCGACAGATGTGAACGCAGGCTGGCGACGCACGCATGGCAACGCGCGGCCCGGGGGCGCGGCGTTGATGGGGCGTTGGCGGTCTGCGGTCATGGTGGGAATCGAAGACTTTGAAGAAGCAATCTGGCGATGCTATGCCTGTGCGGCCATCGCGTCAACGAGGTTTTGTCGTGCCCTGCTCCAGCCGGGACACCAGCGCCTGCAGTGTCGGCGCGCATCCGGCTTCCACCTTCAGCGCGAACATCGCGTCCGCGCGCGTGGTGCCCAGGTTGAGCGCGGCCACGGGCTTGCCCATCTGTCCGGCCCAGACGCAGAAGCGGTAGCCGGAATAGACCATCAGCGACGAACCGACCACCAGCATGGCATCCGCTGCTTCCAGTGCCGCACGCGCGGCATCGACCCGCGGACGCGGCACGGATTCACCGAAGAACACCACGTCCGGCTTGAGGATGCCGCCGCAGCGCCCGCACTCGGGCACGCGGAACTGCGCGAACAGCGGCGATTCGAAATGCACGTCGCCATCGGCGGCGGGCTCGGCGATCACGTCGCGCAGCGCGGCGTTCTGTGCCAGCAGCCAGTCCTGCAGGCCGGCGCGGTCATGGCGCGTGCCACAGTCCAGGCAGATGGCGCTGGCCAGGCTGCCATGCAGTTCGATCACACCCTCGCTGCCGGCGCGCTGGTGCAGGCCGTCGACATTCTGCGTGACCAGCGCCGTGAGCCGGCCGTGCGCGCCAAGGCGCGACAGCGCATGGTGCGCGGCATTGGGTCGCGCCTGCCACGCCACCGGCCAGCCAAGCATGCTGCGCGCCCAGTAGCGCTGGCGCGCCGCGTGCGAGCCCAGGAAGGCCTGCAGCGTGATGGGCTGCGAGCGCTGCCACTGGCCGCGCGCGTCACGGTAGCCGGGAATGCCGGAATCGGTACTGATGCCCGCGCCGGTCAGCACGAACAGGCGCGGGTGGCGCTGCACGAAATCGAACAGCGCGGACGTCGGGTGCGGGGGTTGCAGCGGCTCGCTCAACTTGCCGGATCCTCGGCATGGCGCGCCGCCTGGCGCGCCTCCCAGGCGCGCAGCTCCTCGCGGTAGCGGTCCATCTCCTGGTAGTAGTAGTCGAAGATGCAGGGATCGCAGCCGGAGCCGCAGCACTCGTCGTCGCCGGGCCGCTCTGGCGGCACCGGGCGGGGGTCGTCGGGGGGCATGGCGGGGGACGCTTGGGACACTGACAGTTCGCGAACAGGCGCAATGGCGGATCAACCGCCAGTATATTCCCGCCAGCCCCGGCCTGCCGCCGGACCCCTCAGTGGCTGAGCAGCCCCTCGCCGACCGGGATCACCAGCGCCGTGCCCGCCAGGCAGGCGATGTCGTCCTCGGCAAGCCGGCGCGACACCACGCTGGCCAGCCTGGCGCCGATGCGGGCAAGTTCGGCGGCGTCGGCCAGGTAGACGGCGTCGATCACGCTCTGGTCGAACTGCAGGGCCGCGCTCAGGCGACAGCGCCCGGGCGAGCCGGCCGGCTCGGCCTGCCAGCTGACCTGCACCTGGTTGCCGTCGCTGCGATGGTATTCGGCCGACATCGGAAACAGCCGGCAGGTATGCTCGCGGGTCCACTCGACCAGGGCAGTCATGGCGATTCCCCCTTTGGCGGGACAGCGCGTCCGCCGGTGCGCCGCGTCAGCGGCTCAGTACATGGTAGAGCCAGTCGTGCGCGCGTGCCGGCACGCCCAGCGCGCTGGCATCGATGCGCTGCCCCTGCACCCGCAGGGTGCCTTCGTGCAGGGCATCCACCGCTGCCTGGGCATCCGGGAACCTCCCCATCACGCCATTGCCCAGCATCAGCATCCAGTCCTTCTCGCGGGGAATGAGCGTGAGCTGTCCCGCGGCGGTCTGGCAAAAGAAATAACCGTACATGCAACCCCCAAGCACCTCGCCTGTATCCATCCTAGTGCAGGGCACCGCGGGGTCGCGTGCCGATCTGCACGCTTCCGAACGGCGTGATGAATTGTTTTTGCACGGCCGCGAGCGGGCGGCCTGCATGCGGCATTTTGCCCGAAGATAGCCGGATGTCCCGCCCGGCGGCCGCCGGGCGGGGCCACTGCCGCGCGCTGCGGCCGTCAGCGAACCGATTGCGAACCCCACGGTGCCATGAAGGCAGCCCCATTCCATTGCTTGCGCGAACTGCTCGTACCGGCGGCCCTGGCGCTGGCTGCGGGCGCGGTCCTGGCCGCTGAGCCGGCCTCCATGCCGGCGGCGCCGGCGATTGAGCCGCCCGCGAACCAGGCCGCGGCAGCCACGCCGCAGCGGGCCGCGGGCGCGCGCCCCCGCATCTGCCTGGTGCTCTCGGGCGGCGGCGCGCGCGGCGCGGCGCATATCGGCGTGCTCAAGGTGCTGGAGGCGATGCGCGTCCCGGTCGACTGCATCGCAGGCACCAGCATGGGTTCACTGGTGGGGGGTGCCTATGCCACCGGCATGGCGCCCGCCGAAATGGAGCGGCTGGTCGGCGGCCTGAGCACCGACAAGATCTTCAAGGAACGCCCGCCGCGCCAGGACCTGACCATCCGGCGCAAGCAGGACGATTTCACCAACCTGTTCACGCCGGAGATCGGGGTGCAGGCCAGCGGCCTCTTGCTGCCTAAGGGCGCGGTCTCGGGCGTGCAGCTGGAGACCGTGCTGCGCCAGCTGGCAAACGCGCCCGGCTACCGGGACTTCGACCATCTGCCGATTCCCTACCGCGCCGTGGCCACGGACCTGGTGGCGGGCACGCCAGTAGTGTTCAGCCAGGGCGAGCTGGCCAACGTGATGCGCGCCAGCATGTCGGTGCCGGGCGCGGTGGCGCCGGCCGAGTATGAGGGCCGGCTGCTGGTCGACGGCGGCCTGACCGACAACCTGCCGGTGGACGTGGCGCGCAAGATGGGCGCCGATGTCGTGATCGCGGTGAACCTAGGCACGCCGCTGATGAAGCGCGAGGAGCTGACCTCGATCATCGGCGTGACCGGCCAGATGCTCAATATCCTGACCGAGCAGAACGTGCGTGCGTCGCTGGCCTCGCTGCGGCCCACCGACGTGCTGATCGAGCCGGCGCTGGGCGATTTCTCCGCGACCGACTTCGACCACCTTCCGGCAACCATCCCCATCGGCGAGGCCGCCGCGCGCAAGGTCGCCGACCGCCTTGCGCCGCTGGCACTGCCGCCGGCGCAATATGCGCAACTGCGCGCCAGGCAACAGGCGGTACAGCCGCCCGACACCCGCCCGGTCGACGAGATCCGGCTGGCGCCGCTGCAGCGCGTCAACCCGGACTACGCCACCGCGGTGATGGAAACCAAGCCCGGGCAGCCGGTCGACCAGGCCACGCTGGACCAGGACATGCGCCGCCTGTTCGGCACCGGCGACTTCGAGCACGTCAACTACGGCATCCTGGAAGAGCCCGGCAAGCGCGTGCTGGCGGTCAATGCGGTGGAGAAATCCTACGGTCCCGACTACCTGCGCTTCGGGCTCGGGCTGAGCTCGGATTTCCGCGGCGATGCCTATTTCAACCTGGTGGGCAGCTACCGGCGCACCTGGCTCAATGCGCTTGGCGCCGAATGGCGCACCGATGCGCAGGTGGGCCAGACCTCGTCGCTGATCAGTGAGTTCTACCAACCGCTGGATACGCGCCAGTACTTCTTTATCGCGCCACGCATCGAGCTGGAGCGGCGCCCGGTCAATGTCTTCCAGGGCAGCACGCGCATCGCCACCTACGACCTGCGCCGCTTTGACATCGCGCTGGACGCGGGCAGCCAGTTCACCAAGTACGGCGAGCTGCGCGTGGGCGTGCAGACCGGCTCGGAACACGCCACCCTGAGCACCGGCCCCGAGTCGCTGTCGCCAGGCCCGGGCAATATCCGGCGCGGCGCCATCACCGGGCGGCTCTTGTTCGACCAGCTCGACAGCGTCGACTTCCCGCGCTTCGGCTATGCGGCCCGGCTGCACATCTACGCCTCGCAGCCGGGGCTGGGTGCCGACCAGGCTTATGTCAAAGCGCAGGCGGAGGGCATCTATGCCCACTCGTTCGGTGACAACACGGTCTCGCTGGCCTTCAAGGTCGGCAGCAATCTTGGCGGCAAGCCGCTGCCGCGCTATGACCTGTTCCAGTGGGGCGGCTTCCTGCAGCAATCCGGTTATGCCACGGGACAGCTGCTGGGCGGCAACCTGCAGTTTGCGCGGCTGGTGTACTACAACAAGCTTGCGCGCCAGACCCTGCTGCAAGGCGTGTACGCAGGCTTTTCGCTGGAGGCGGGCCGCATGGGCGACCCGCTGGTGCCGGGAAGCCCGACCGGGCTGCTCAAATCCGGCTCGGTCTTCCTGGCGCTGGATAGTCCGCTGGGCCCGCTTTACCTGGCCTATGGACGCGCCGCCGCAGGCACATACAGCTTTTACCTGTTCCTGGGCAAACCCTTCTGAGCCGGCCAGCATAAGCGCTCACCAAATGTGAACCCGCCGTACCCTACCAAAGTTGTATGTAATGTCTTAATTCAAATATCTATACTTTTTACGTCACCAAGACCCCCTCTTGAATGACGACCTTCCCCGGTCGCCGCTCCCCAGCGGCGACATTTTTTTTGGGCGCCCGCTTGGCATGCGGCGCCCATAACCCGGGCCTCGGTCTGCACTTGCGGCCGCTCCGCGCCCCTTCGCGCGCCTCCTCCCATGCAGATTGATTTCACCCATTTCACGCCGTGGCTGTCGCTGGCCGGCGGGCTGGTCATCGGCCTCGCGGCGGCGCTGATGATCCTGAGTCTCGGCCGATTGCCGGCATCAGCGGCATTGTCGGCGGCCTGCTGAAGCTGCCGCACGGCGACAGCGCCTGGCGCGCCGCCTTTGTGATCGGGCTGTTGCTGGCGCCGTGGCTGGCGGGCGCGTTCGATGCCATGCCCGCGGCGCAAATCGATGCCGGCTGGGCCGAGGTGCTGGCGGCCGGGCTGCTGGTAGGCATCGCTGGTGCTGGGCAGCGCGGCGTTCGCACTGGTAGCGCTCGGTGCCGGCTATGCCAAGGCCTGGGGCTTTGTCGGCGCCATGCTGGCAGGCATGGCGCTCTACGAGATCGCGGAGCGGCGCGGGCGCTGACGCAGCGCAGCATCCGGCCCTCGTGCCGTGCGGGCGATGCGCGAATGCAGCAAAGGCTGGCCCCTGGCGGCCAGCCGGTTTAAGATTGCGCGATTATCGGACAACAAGCCCAGACAACACACCTCCCAATGGATGTCCTCCGCCCCCTCGGTCTTGGCCATGCACAGGCCGACACCGTCCGCGTTGCCCGGCCCCAGGCCGACCTGCTCGCCAGTTTTGCCGGCGATCCCAACTTCATGCTGTCGCTGGCGCGCGGGCTGACCGTGCTGGAGGCCTTCTCGGAACGCAAGCGCCCGCTGACGATCTCGCAGGTGGCGCAGCGCACGCAGCTGTCGCGCGCCTCGGTGCGCCGCTGCCTCTATACGCTGGAACAGCTCGGCTACGTCAGCCAGCAGGATGGGCAGTTTGCGCTGCGGCCGCGCGTGCTGCACCTGGGCCACGCCTATTTCTCGTCGACCTCGCTGGTGTCCCTGGCGCAGCCGATCCTGGACAACCTGAGCGCACGCATCCACGAGACCTGCACGCTGGCGATCCTGGACGGCACCGACATCCTGTACCTGGTGCGCTCCGAAGTGCAGCGGGTGCTGAACTATTCGCTGGGCATGGGCAGCCGCCTGCCGGCCTACTGCACCTCCAACGGCCGGCTGCTGCTGGCGCACCAGCCCGCCACGGTGCTGGACGGCTTCTTCGAGCATGCCGAGCTGCGCCCGCGCACGCTGCAGACCAAGGTCTCGCGCCAGGAGCTGGAAGCATGCTTCGAGCGCGCCCGCGAAGTGGACTACGTGATCGTCGATGAAGAGCTGGAACCGGGCCTGCGCGCGATGGCCGTGCCGGTGCGCTCGGCCTCCGGCATCGTGCTGGCGGGGCTGAGCGTGAGCGTGCGCGCCGCGCGTGTCTCCGAAGCGGAGATGATCTCGCGGCTGCTGCCGCCGATACGCGAAGCCGCGGCGGCAATCGGCCGGCTGATCGGCTCCTGATTGCCGCTGACTAGTCCGCTAACTACCCGCGCAGCCGCGCGGGTCTGAGCATGGCCGCGGTCACGCCGTGGCCGGCAATATGCCGCGGCATCCGCTACGGTGCATCAGCCCCGGTGCGCCAGTTCCAGCGCAAATACCAGCCGCTGCAGGAAGTTCTCTATGCGCCCGTCCGGATGGATGAAGGCGCAGCCGAAATGGTGGATGGCGCTGTCGTCATGGCCCACCAGCCAGTGGCCAACCACCTGCAGGTCCAGCTCAAGCTTGCCCAGCTCGCGGAAGTCCAGCCGGCACTTGCCGACCGTGGTGCCGACCGGCAACTGCTCTGCCGAGACCGTCTTCGAGCGCAGCCCCACGCCCGACAGCGACAGGTCGGCGATATCGAGCCCCAGCACGGTCTTGTCTGACATGTGGATCTCGCAGCGGTAGCCCCTGGTCACCAGCGTGCGCGCGCGGAAATGACGGCGGCGCTGGAAGTGGTAGAGCTTCTCCGGGAATTCGACAACGAAGGCCGGGCCTTCCTCATAGCGCGTGGCGCCCGGCTGGCCCACCACGAAGTTGACCGGCACGCCGCGCAACAGCCCCGAGAAGGCGTTCTCCTCCGAGGTCAGCAGCGACATCCGTTCGGGCTCTGTATTGCACCAGTCAAACACGAAGGTGCGGTCGACCGGGTCGACGTGCAGGACCGACGTGACGAACTGGTGCCCGGTGCGGGTGCGCACGCTCAGCATGCACTTCTGCCAGGACAGGTCGCGCAGCACGGTGCCGATCTGCGAGTTGTGCGTCAGGCGATAACGCTCATCCGCCGGCTCAATGTCGGATTCGGCGCCGTTATCGGCTGGCCCGGAGGCATCGTGCTGATTCATGGATTCACGCAACGTCTGAAGTGGCTGGGATCGCCGGGTAAGGGGGCTTGGGCCTGCCGGCCGCGCGCATGTTAAGCGCCTGCCCCATTGCCCGGCAAGACTCATGGTCTCACTTCGGCAGATCTGTGGCAGAACTTAAGCACAGACTTCCGGGGGGTAGCGCGCACGCCGCTTTCAGGCGTCCAACGGCGATGGCGGCGGCGCAGCAAGCGTTGCCTGCGCCTCTTCGCGCAACCAAGCCAGCAGCACCAGCCGGCGCGTGTCGTGTTCAAACGGTGCGGGCGACAGCAGATGATAGGCCGATCCGTCGGCCACAAAGTCGAATGGCGCGGCCAGCCGGCCATCGGCGATCTCGTCGGCGGCCATCAGCTGCGAGGCCATGGCCCAGCCCAGCCCCGCGGCGGCGGCCTGCAGGCTGAGGTAGAAATGCTCGTACCAGGCGTCGCCTTCGCACTGCACGACGGCGGCGGCATCGCCGCGCACCGCCTGCCAGCGCTGCCATGCCTCGGGCCGCGTGCGCGTATGCAGGCGCGCCGGGACCGTGGCGCCCCCTGCGCAAGCTCGGCCGACACACCGGCCCTACCCGTTCCTGCGCCACCTCGCGCGCGTGCCAGCGCGCATCGAAGGCAAAGTCATTGCGCCGCAGTGCCAGGTCGGCGCCGCTGCGGGTGAAGTCGATCGGCCCGCCCGCGGCCATCAGGTGCAGCGGGATATCGGGATGGCGCGCGGCAAAGCGCGGCAGCCGCGGGATCAGCCAGCGCATGGCGATGGTCGGCTCGCATGACAGCACCAGCGCCCGCCCCGGCGGCTGTGTGCGGATGCGCGCGGCGGCGCCGGCCAGCACCTCCATCGATTGCGTGGACGCCGCAAACAGCGTGCGCCCCGCCTCGGTCAGGAAAACCCCGCGGTTGCGCCGCTCGAACAGCGCCACACCCAGCGTGTCCTCGAGCTGGCGGATCTGCCGGCTGACCGCGCCATGGGTCAGGTGCAGTTCCTCCGCCGCCCGGACAAAGCTTTCGTGGCGCGCCGCGGCCTCGAAGAATCGGATCCAGCCCAGCCAGTGCATCAGTCAGTTTTTCTCACGTAATTGCGCGAGTATATATCGGTTGTGGCGGTCCTTTCCGGCCCGCAGAATTGGGTACGCCCGGATCTCCCGATGTGGCGATCTCCGGATAACTGCAACGTAATGTGACAGAAAATGCCCCCAATCGCCGAATCCCTGGCGGTCGCCGCCGTGACCGTGCTGGCCGTTGTCAGTCCGGGCCCGGACTTCGCCATGGTGACCCGCAACAGCTACCTGTACGGTCGCCGCGCCGGCCTGCTCAGCGCGTTCGGGATCGCGCTGGGGGTACAGGTGCATGTGCTCTATACGATGTTCGGGGTGGCGCTGCTGATGACCCATGCGCACAGCGTGCTGACGGTGGTGAAGATGCTGGGCACGGCCTACCTGGTGTGGATCGGTATCCAGACGCTGCGCAACCGCGAGGCGCTGGCAGTAGACCTGCAAGGTGCGCGCACGCTGCGGCCGTGGGCGGCGCTGCGCATGGGCTTCCTGACCAATGCGCTGAACCCGAAGACCACGCTGTTCGTGGTCAGCACTTACACCCAGGTGGTCGATGCGCACACGCCGGTGCCGGTGCAATGGGCTTATGGCGGGTTCATGTCGATGGCGCACCTGGCGTGGTTCAGCCTGGTGGCGTGCGTGTTCACCGCGCCCGCGCTGCGCGCGGCGATGCTGCGGCGCCAGCGCCTGCTGGACCGCACCATCGGCTCGGCCTTGTGCGGGCTGGGCGTGGCGCTGGGGCTCAGCAACCTGGCGTAGGGCCAGCCTGCGTCAGTGGCCAGGCCTGGCGCACGAGATGCTGGGGGCCTTGCGGGCCGAGCCGGCTTTCGAACAGCACCAACCGCCGCACGTGCCAGGACTCGCTTGCCAGCGTGCGGTGCGTATCGAGCCAGGCGCGCAGCACGCTTTCCGGCACGGACGGCTTGCAGCGCGCCAGCGTCAGGTGCGGATGGAAGCGCCGCCGCTCCGGGGTAATGCCCGCGGCCTCGGCCAGCGCCTGCCCGACATCCGCGTGCAGGGCGCGCAGCGCGTCCAGGCCGGGACCTGGCGCCAGGCCTGCCCACAGCACCGAACCCTGGCCGCTGCGAAAGCGCCCGGTGCCGGCCACCTGAAGCAGGAAGGCGGGCGCGCGGATGCTGTCGAGCGCGGCCTCCAGCGCTGCGCCAGGCACGTTGCACTCACCCAGGAAGTGCAGGGTCAGGTGGACCTGTTCTGGCGCTGCCGGCCGCACGCCGTGCGCGGGCGGCAGGGTCGACAACAGCCATGCCGCCTGCGCGGGCGGGACTTCCACGGCAATGAACAGGCGCGGCATGGCAGCGCAGCCAGCGCGATCAGCCTGGCGTGGTGCCGATGCCTTCGCGTTGCAGCAAGGCGCGCTTGCGCTCGATGCCGCCGGCGTAGCCGGTCAGTGCGCCGGCACTGCCCAGCACGCGATGGCAGGGCACGATCACCGACAGCGGGTTGCGTCCCACCGCGCCGCCGACTGCGCGCGCATGCGTGGGCGGCAGCCCCAGGGCGCGGGCCAGTTCGCCGTACGACGCGGTCTCGCCGCAGGGGATGGCCAGCAGCGCCTCCCACACGCGCTGCTGGAACGGGCTGCCGGCAAAGCGCACCGGCACGGTGAAAGTATCGCGGCGGCCGGCGAAATAATCGGCCAGTTCCGACGCGGCGCGGTCGAGCACGGCGGCATCGGCCGGCCGCACGTCGCGGCTGTCGGCAATGCCCGTGGGGTGGTATTTCTGCCCGGCGAAGAAGAGGCCGGTCAGGTGTGCGCCTTGCACGCGCAGCAGGATGGTCCCGAGCGGGCTGTCAATATGGCGATAGCTGGTCATGTGATCGTCTCCGGTTCGGCCGCGGCGCTGGCCGCGTCCTTCATCGCTTCATAGCGATGCCACAGGTGGATGGCGGCGTAAGCACGCCACGGCGCCCATTGCGCGGTGCGCTCGTGCATCGCACGCACGGTACTGACGCCCAGCACCTTGCGCAGCGCATAGTCAGTGCCCGGGAAGGCATCGGGCCAGCCCAGCGCGCGCATGGCGACATACTGCGCGGTCCAGTCGCCGATGCCGCCGACCTCGCGCAGCGCCGCCACGGTCTGCTCAGGCGGCGCGTGCGCATCGAGCGCCAGCGTGCCGTCGGCCACGCGCTGCGCCAGCGCCAGCAGCGTGCGCGCCTTGCCAGCTGAGACCCCGGCATCGCGCAAGGCTTGCCCTGGCAGGGTGGCAATGGCGGCGGCAGTCGGGAACGTGTAGCGCAGGCCGTCGGGGGGCGTGCCGTCCAGCGCCTGCCCCGCATGCTGCGCCAGCGCGCCCAGGATGCGCCGCGCCTGCACCACCGAGATCACCTGCCCCACCACCGCGCGCACGGCGATCTCAAAACCATCGACGCTGCCCGGCAGGCGCACGCCCGGCATTGCCTCGGCAAGCTCGCCCAGGTGCCGGTCCACCACGTCCGGGCGGCAGCCCAGGTCGCACAGGCGGCGCACCTTGCCCAGCGCCTGCGGAATCACGCGCGCCAGCGAGGCCGACAACGTGACGCGCAGCACCAGCCGGCGCGGCACGTGTTCGATGCGTACCCAGCCGGTGTGCGTGCTGCCGCCGGCATCCACCAGCAGCGTGCGCATATAGGTGCCGTCCCCGATGGCCTCGATGCCGTCCACCGCGCGCGTAGCCAGGAAGCGCAGCCATGCGTCCCAGGCAAACGGCGGACGGTAGCCCAGGTCGAACACCAGCCGGTCGGCCACGCCGTCGGCGGCGCGGCGCCGCAGCGCCAGCGGCGTCAGGCCGTAGCGGGTCTTCAGCACATCGTTGAAGCGGCGCACGCTGCCGAAACCCGCCGCCAGCGCCACTTCGGTCACCGGCAGCGCGGTGTCGGCCAGCAAGCGCTTGGCCAGCAGCAGCCGCTGCGTCTGCGCGTACTCCAGCACCGACACGCCGAACTGTGCATCGAACAGGCGCCGCAGGTGGCGCTCGGTCACGCCGATGCGCGCTGCCAGTGCGGCCACGCTGCCTTCCGCCATGAAGCCCTCGTCGATCAGCGTGGCCGCGGCCTGCGCCAGCCGGCCTGAAATATCGGCCAGCCCATGCCCGGGCGCCAGCTCCGGACGGCAGCGCAAGCAGGGGCGGAAGCCATGCTTCTCCGCCGCCGCGGCGCTCTCGTAGAACGTGCAGTTTTCGCGCTTGGGCGTGCGTACTGCGCACACCGGCCGGCAGTACACGCCCGTCGACGACACGCCCACGAAGAAGCGTCCGTCGAAGCGGCGGTCGTGCGAGGCCACGGCCTTGTAGCAGGTATCGGGATCGAGGTGCATGACGGCATGCTACCGCTACCTGCAACGACTTACCCGCTGGATTCGGACATTTCCCTCTGGCGCGCAGGCGTGGGCTGCGGCACAGTTCCTGGCAGGGGCGGCGGCTAGAATGCGCTTCGTGCCTCACCCACCAACTCACTGCCACCGCCCGCCCGGAGACGCCATGCGCCGCACTGCCCTGCACCTGTCCTTGCTTGCTTCGCTTGCCTGCGCGCCGGCGTTGGCGCAGCCAGTGCAGACCGCCCCCGCGGCGACGCCTGCCAGGGCCACGCAGGTGGCGTCGGTCGAAGGCATCACCGAATACCGCCTGCCCAACGGCTTGCGCATCGTACTGGCACCGGACGCGGCCAAGGCCACCACCACCGTCAACATCACCTACCTGGTCGGCAGCCGCCATGAGAACTATGGTGAGACCGGCATGGCCCACCTGCTCGAGCACCTGCTGTTCAAGGGCACGCCAGCGCTGCCGGACAAGACCATCCCGACCGAGTTCGCGCGGCGCGGCATGAGCGTGAACGGCACCACCGCGCAGGACCGTACCAACTTCTTCGGCACCTTCAGCGCCAACGACGACAACCTCGACTGGGCGCTGCGCATGGAAGCCGACCGCATGGTCAACAGCGTGATCTCGCGCACCGACCTGGACAGCGAGATGACGGTGGTGCGCAACGAGATGGAAATGGGCGAAAACAGCCCCGGGCGCATGCTGATGCAGCAGACCATGGCCGCCGCCTACCGCTGGCACAACTACGGCAAGGCCCCGATCGGCGCGCGCAGCGACGTGGAGCAGGTCAGCATCGACAACCTGCGTGCCTTCTATCGCCGCTACTACCAGCCCGACAACGCGGTGCTGGTGGTGGCCGGCAAGTTCGATCCCGCCGCCACGCTGGCACGCATCGAGCGCTACTTCGGGCCGATCCCGCGCCCGACGCGCGTGCTGCCGCCCGAGCATACCGTCGAGCCCGCACAGGAAGGCGCGCGCGAGCTGGTAGTGATGCGCCCCGGCGACAACAGCCTGGTCGCCGCGCAGTACCACGTCAGCCCGGGCGCGCATCCGGACAGCACGGCACTCTCGCTGCTGACCATCATCCTCGGCGACACGCCGGGCGGGCGGCTGTACAAGGCGCTGGTCGAGCGTGGCCAGGCCGTGTCGGTCGGCACCGCGCTCTATGCGATGAAGGACCCGGGCGCGCTGCTGCTCATGGTCGAGACGTCCAAAGACCAGCCGCTCGCGGCCGCGCGCGCCGGGCTGATCACGCAGGTCGAGGGCTTTGCCGAGGCGCCCGTGACCGAGGCCGAGCTGGAACGTGCGCGCGTGCGCATGCGCAACGCGTACGAACACTACATGAACGATCCCGGCGCGCTCGGCATTGCGCTGTCCGAGGCCATCGCCAAGGGCGACTGGCGCCTGTTCTTCCTGGCGCGCGATCGCATCGAGACCACCACGCTTGCCGACGTGCAGCGCGTGGCGCTGAACTACCTGCAGGCATCGAACCGCACCGTGGGCGTGTTCCTTCCCGTCGAGCAGCCGTCGCGCACGCAGGTGCCGCCGGCGCCCGATGTCACCGCCATGGTCAGCGGCTACCAGGGCAGGCAGGCAATGGCCGCGGTGGCGGCGTTCGATCCCAGCCCCGCCAATATCGAGGACCACACCACGCGCCAGACGCTGGCCAACGGCATGCAGCTGGCGCTGCTGCCCAAGCCCGCGCGCGGTGAAGTGGTGCACGGCACGCTGGTGCTGCGCATGGGCGACGTGCAGAGCCTGCAGGGGCTGACCACGGTGGGCGCGCTGACCGCCTCCATGCTCCGGCGCGGCGCGGCTGGCATGGACCGCCAGCAGATCGCCGACCGCATCGAGGCGCTGCGCGCGCGCGTCGGCATCTCTGGCGGCTCTGAGCGCGTGACCGTCAGCTTCGATACGCGCCGCGCGCACCTGCCGGAACTGCTGGCCCTGCTGCGCGACCTGCTGCGCGCACCGACCTTCCCCGAGGCGGAGTTAGAAACGCTGCGCAAGACCAGCATCGCGGAAATCGAAAGCATCCAGCGCGAGCCCGGCGTGATGGCGTCCAATGCGCTGGGCCGCCATGGCGACCCCTACCCCGCGGGCGACCCGCGCCATGCGCGCACCTTTGCCGAGAACATCGACGACCTGCAGGCCGTCACGCTGGCGCAGGTGCGTGATTTCCACGCGCGCTTCTACGGCGCGGGCCACGCGCAGCTGAGCCTGGTGGGCGACTTCGATGCCCCGGCCGCGGCCGCGCAGGCAGCGCAGTTGTTCGGCGACTGGAGCGCGCCACAGCCCTACGCGCGCGTCGAGCGCCCCTATGTGCCGATCCCGCCGGCGGAGTTCACGCTGCCCGCTCCGGGCAAGGCCAATGCCATCTACCTGGCCGCCGCGCCGATCGACCTGACCAACGACGCGCCGGACTATGCGTTGATGATGATTGCCAACCGCGTGCTCGGCGGCGCCAGCCTGCGCGGCCGCCTGGCTGACCGGCTGCGCCAGCGGGAAGGCCTGAGCTATGGCGCGAGCAGCTGGGTGCAGGTGGGCGCGCTAGACCGCGCGGGACGCTTCGGCCTGCAGGCGCAATACGCACCGCAGAACCTGGCGCGCCTGCAACGCGCCATGGCCGAGGAGCTGGAGCGCTTCGTGCGCGACGGCATCACCGCGCAGGAACTGGCCGAGGCCGTCAGCGGCCTGCTGCAGCAGGGCATGGTCAGCCGCAGCAACGATGCCGCGCTGGCCGGCGCGCTGGCCAACCAGCTCTACCTGGGCCGCACCATGGCCTTCACCGCCGAACTCGAAGAGCGCCTGCGCAACGCCACGCCGGAAGCCGTCAACGCGGCCATTCGGCGCTACATGCAGCCAGGCACGCTGTCGCGCGTCTATGCCGGCGACTTCAGCGGCGCACCGGCGCAGGCGGGCACGACCGGCAGCGGAAGTGGCGCCGGCGCGCCCGGGAGCACAGGCAACGAAGCGGCCGGCGCGGCACCGCAGGCGCAGCCCTGACATACGCGGGAAACAATATTCGGCTGCACTGGCGAAAGGCCGCAGGCGCGGCCTGCGCAACATCGCGGCGGCAAGGCAGGGAGCGGTCGGCAGGCGTCCGGTGCAAGCCCCTTGCCGCGACCCCGGGTTGACTGTATATTCGTACAGTATAAGTCGATATAAGAGGTGTGGATGTCAATCGTGCGAGCTGGCAGCAAGGCAGAAGCGCTCAGGCTTCTGGCCTCGGAAGGCGTGCTGGCGCTTGAGCTGGACTACGAGACAGGATGGCAGGATGCCGTCGAACTCGGCAGGCTCGGAGAAAAGCGCGGTATCAAGGTGCAGTATCGCGGACAAGAAAGCATCGCCGTCCGTTCCCGCGAAGCCCTGATCGAAGGGCTGGCCAAACCCAAGGCCACGTTCCGTCAACGCAATCTCTATTGCCAGTTCGATCTGGGCACGCTGGCGGACCATGAACTGCTCGACCTCGAGGCCAAGGCCACGCGGCTCGGGGACTATATCCTCGCCGGCCACCTGCTGCGCGATGTCGATGGCGTGTGGCCGCAATAAGCGGCTTGCGCGCACGTCAGACCATTAGAAGAGAAAAAAGCCGCCATGCAGGCGGCTTCCGTCACATTGCGCTGAGCCCGTTCTTCGTGCCCGGTGCCCCGGTCAATGCCACACCCGCGTGGCGTTGGCCCAGCGCGCCGCGCACGACGACTGCGCCAAGGCTGCGTCGATCACTTCGTTGGCGGCCTCCGCCGCTGGCACCGCCGCGGCAGTATCCAGCGCCGCGCGCCACAGCACCGCCGACACCAGCGTCTTGCATTGCCGCCGTTCGCCATGCGCAAGCGCCAGCAGCCGCTCATAGCCGTCCAGCACGATCAGCCGGTCACCACGGCGCGGATGCAGCGACAGCGTGTAGAGGTGGTCAAACTCGCATTGCAGGCTGCCGCCGTTGACCGCGACCACGATGGCACCCGGCAACGCAATGCCGCTGGCCTGGACCTCGCCACGCAGGCGCGCCAGGTGCGCGTGCGCGCGTGGATCGCAGGTGCCGCCCACGCCGCCCGCCATCTCTGCCGGCAGCGCGCTGAGTGCCATCAACTCGGCCGGCGACACCGCCAGCGTATAGGCCTGCAGCGTGGGACGATAAGTTGCCACCACGGCGCGCAGCCGGTGCGGCGCGTCGCCATCATGCCCTGCCTGCAGCGGGCTGTCCGGCCCGCGTAACTGCATCGTGTTCACGTCGACTCCTGCCGCGCGGGGCGTTTACTGGGTCAGTCGCGCAGCAGTTGCTTGGCGATGATCAACTGCTGGATCTGCGTGGTGCCTTCATACAGGCGCAGCAGGCGCACGTCGCGGTAGAAGCGCTCGGCCTTGTACTCGGCGATATAACCGGCGCCGCCATGGATCTGCACCGCGCGGTCGGCTACGCGGCCCACCATCTCGGTACAGAACATCTTGGTGCACGAGGCCAGCATGCTGACTTCCGGATCGCTCTTGCCGGCGGGCTTGGCATCGTAGCGCTGGGCGCAGTCGCGCACCATCGACAGGCCGGCGTACAGCTCGGCCTGGCTGTCAGCCAGCATGCCCTGGATCAGCTGGAAGTCGCCGATGGGCTTGCCGAACTGCTTGCGCTCCTTGGCATACGCCACCGCGTCGGTGATCAGGCGATGCGCCATGCCGCAGGCCAGCGCCGAGAGATGCAGGCGGCCGCGGTCGAGCACCTTCATCGCGGTCTTGAAGCCGACGCCCGGCACGCCGCCGATGATGTTGGCGGCCGGCACGCGCGCGTTCTCAAGCACCACGTCGCAGGTCTTGGTGCCGCGCTGGCCCATCTTCTTGTCCGGCTTGCCCAGCGAGATGCCCGGGGTGTCGGCCGGCACGATGAAGGACGAGATGCCCGAAGCGCCCGCACCGCCGGTGCGCGCCATCAGCGTGAAGGCGCCGGCGCGCGGCGCGTTGGTGATGAAGCGCTTGGTGCCGTTGATGACGTAGTGGTCGCCGTCGAGCTCGGCCTTGGTCTGCAGCGAAGCCGCATCGGAGCCGGCGTTCGGCTCGGTCAGCGCGAACGAGATGATCAGCTCGCCGCTGGCGATGCGCGGCAGGTACTGCTGCTTCTGTTCCTCGGTGCCATCCATCAGGATGCCCTGCGAGCCGATGCCGACGTTGGTGCCGAACACCGAGCGGAAGGCAAAGGCGGTATGGCCCAGGTCATAGACCACATCGCATTCCTGCGACATCGACAGGCCGATGCCGCCGTAGTTCTCGGGGATGGAGATGCCGAACAGGCCCATCTCCTTCATGTCCGCGACGATCTCGGCGGGCACGTCGTCGGTTTCCTCCAGCGTGTCTTCGGCGGGCTTCAGGCGTTCGTCGATGAAGCGCTGCACCGAGGCGCGCAGCAGGGCAAAGGATTCTTGGTCAAGGGCCATGGTGATTCTCCGGGTCAAGCCAGTGCGTCAGTCTGGCCGCCTATGGTACGCCGGTCGCGAGATTTGACAATCCACTGAAACTTGGACAGAAGCGTCAATAAAATTTGACAATCGCAGCGGGCCTCAACCCCATGTGGCGGATAACAGGCCCGCCACACCGATGGCCAGCGCCGCCAGCGCATCGCCCGCGATCAGGCCGCCACCGACCAGCGATGCGGTGCTCATGTCCTGCGGCAAACCCTGGGCCGGCCTTGCGGGTCTGGCCACGGCAGCGGCCAGGCTCGCCATCACTCCGCCGGCCGCCATCCACCCGGCCGCCGCCAGGTTGACGAAGCCACCGAATGACGACGCATAGGGCGAGGGCAGGATCACCGCATCGAGCAGGAAATCGGCCACCCGCCCGCGCCGGCTGGCTTGCGCAAAGCGCTGCCATGCCGGCCGGCCGAGGATGGCCTTGCGCAATACCGCGGTGGCCAGGCCGAGCCCCAGGCCCGTTGCCACCGCCACATGCTGGCCGGCACGGCTTTGCGCCAGCCCGTGCAGCACGCCCACGATCTTGTATGTCATGGCCGAGGTCCAGCGCGCCGGCTGCTGGTCGGCCGGCAGGCTGGTCTGGTCCAGCGCCAGCACCGGGTAGGCATGCATGAACAGCCGTGCCATCGCCACCGCAACCAGCGCACCCACAACGATGCCCGCCACCTGGTAGCCGAACTGCACTATGCGGTCGCTGCCCAGGCGCCAGCCGGTGGAGCGGTCCTGCTGCATGTCGCTCGCCTCGGCCGTGGCCACCAGCAAGACCGTGGCGGCGATCAGCCCGACATGGGGCGCGCGCAGCCCGGCGGCGGCCATCAGGATCACGGACAGCACGAAGGCGGATGAGATCGGGTTCTGGTCGACCATGCCGACCGAGATACCGTTGACCAGCGCAAACACTAGCACCAGCAGCACCGCCATCAGCTGGAAGCCCAACGGCTGGCCGAACCAGGCAACGCCCGCCGCCACCGTGGCCGCGCCCCATAGCAGCGCCCAGGCCGCCACCCAGCCCATGCCCGGCCCGCGCCGCGGCGCAGAGTGCCGCGGCGCGGGCCCCGCACGCCACTGGCGGCACGCCTGCGCCAGCAGCAAGGCCACATCGACGGCTGCCGCCCCCATGATCATGCCCAGGGCTACCAGGAAGGTTGCCTTGCGATAGGGCTCGCCAGTCGCCATCCAGCCCGCGGCGACAAACCACGGGGTCATGGCCCAGCCGGCCAGCCCGCCCACCAGCGCGGCAATGCCCACGCGCGCGCCGACAATCATCCCCGCGCCGAAGGTCGCAGCCGACAGGTCCAGCGCCGCCAGCCACGGCATGCGCGCCGCGCCCAGGCCGCAGCCCAGGCCCAGCGCCATGCCGCCCCCAAGCCGGGCCACCGAACGCCGCAGCAGCGCCGGATCGGTCAGCGCGCGCAGGATATTGGCCACGGCCAGCCCCGACGGAAAGGTCAGCTGCATCCGGTCCACCAGCAATGGCGTGTACAGCATGCCCACGCCCACCCCGAACATGCCGATGCACAACATGTACAGCACCAGCTGCCACAGCGGCGGCTGCGCCATGCCCAGCCACGCCATCGCCTGCAGCACCACGGCCATGCCGCCCATGCCCGCCACCGACGCCGCGGCGGTCTGGATGTAGTTGGCGCCGTGGCGCCCGGGCGCGCCATAGCCCGCCGTCACCACCGAGCCGAGGATGCCCGCCAGCACCTGCCCGCCGACAAAGAAGCCCAGCGAGAAATTCATATACGCGGCAGCGATGCCGCCCAGCGGCCCCAGCACCAGCATGCCTGCCGCGCCCAGCAGCACGTGATACTGCCAGCTGCCCGGCGAGGGCAGCCAGGTGGCACGGGGTGCGGCATCGGTCGGGAGCGTTGGCATGGCGCGGCGCGCGGGCTGAGGCAGTGTGCCTCTTGCGAAGCATAGGCCAAGGCCGCCCTGCGGCGATGTGCGACTTGTCTCCGACTTTCGCCGGACGGTCGATGCCCGGCCGGGTTAACACTAGTTTCGTGCGCAACCATCCGGCCGATATAGTTGCGTACACAACTACATCGCAGAGACACCACAGCCCCGCCATGCCAGACTCCACTGCACCCCACGCGGCCGTGCCGCCGGCACCGCCGCCCTCGTCATCGCGCCCATGGCCGCAGCGCGTGCCGGTACTGATTGCCGGCGGCGGCCCGGTCGGCCTGACGCTGGCCGCGTTGCTGGCGCGACAGGGCATAGCCGCGCTGGTGGTGGAAGCCGACGACGGCTACTGCGCCGGCAGCCGGGCCATCTGCATGGCGCGGCGTTCACTGGAGATCCTCGGCTGGGTGGGCGCGGACCGCACCACCATCGAAACCGGCCTGCCGTGGGTAGGCGGGCGCAGCTACTACCGCGATGCCGAGGTGCTGCATTTCCGCATGCCCAGCGAGCCCGGCGAGCGCTTCGCGCCGATGGTCAATATCCAGCAGTACTACCTGGAGGCCTTCGCCCATGACGCCGCGCTGCACGGCGCCGCGCCGGCGGATGTGCGCTTCGGCGCGCGCGTGCAGGCAGTGCGCCAGCACGGCAGCGGCGTCGTGGCCGAGATCCAGACAGGCGCAGGCGTGGTGCAGGTCGACGCGCAATGGCTGGTGGCCTGCGACGGCGGGCGCAGCACCGTGCGCGAGCAACTGGGCCTGCGCATGGAAGGCACCCAGTACGAAGGCCGCTACGTGATCGTCGATATCGTGCAGAAGACGCGGCGCGAGGTGGAGCGGCTGGCCTGGTTCGACCCGCCCTCCAACCCCGGATCGACCATCCTGATGCACCGCCAGCCTGACGACGTCTGGCGCATCGACTACCAGATCCGCGACGACGAAGACCCCGACGAAGCCGTCAAGCCGGAGAACGTGCTGCCACGCGTGCAGAGCCACCTCGACATGATCGGCGAGACCGAGCCGTGGCGCCCGCTGTGGATCTCGATCTACAACGCCAAGTGCCTGACGCTGCAGGACTACCGCCACGGCCGCGTGCTGTTCGCCGGCGACGCCGCGCACCTGGTGCCGATCTTTGGCGTGCGCGGGCTCAACTCCGGGCTGGACGATGCCGGCAACCTGGCCTGGAAGCTGGCGTGGGTGCTGCGCGGCCAGGCGCCCGACAGCCTGCTCGATTCCTATTCGACCGAACGCGTGCATGCCACGCGGCAGAACATCGCCTACGGGGCCAAGAGCACCGAGTTCATGGCGCCGCCCGACTTCGCCTTCCGGCTGATGCGCGAGGCCACGCTGCGTCTGGCGCAGCATGAGCCCGCGGTGCGGTCGCTGATCAATCCGCGGCAGTCCGCACCGATTGCCTATACGGATTCCGCGCTGAACGGTCCCAGCGACTTTGGCGACGACTGCCCTGGCACCGCGCCCGGCCTGCCCGCGCCGGAAATGCGCGTGGCAGGCCCCGACGAGGTCGTGCACCTTACCCAATGCTTCGGCCAACGGTTCACGTTGCTGTACTTCAGCGATGCGCCCACGTTGCCCGAGCCGCTGGCCGCGTTCGCGCACGCGCATCCGGACGCCGTGCAGGCACGCGTGGTGGTCACCGGCGGCAACGTCGCCGGCGCCACGGCGCTGGCCGACGTCGCCGGCCAGGCCCACGCCCGCTACGGCGCACGACCCGGCACGCTCTACCTCATCCGCCCCGATGGCTATGTCCTGGCACGCTGGCGCGAACCGTCATGGGACGCCGTGCGCGCCAGCCTCGACCCCCTGTTGCAAACCGGAGCCCGACATGCAAGCTGAAGACCTCGACCTCGCCTACACCCGCCTTTGCGAGGCCATGGGCCGTGCCGGCGAAGCGCACACCCCGCTGCTATTGGCAATGGTGTGCCTGGGCCTGATGAGCCGGCAGGAGGCGCTGGCGCCGGTGCTGGCGCTGATCGACGAAGCCGAGGCGCACAGCCGGCAATAGGGAACATAGGACACTAGAATGCCGACGCCTGACAAGGACACGCCATGAAGCCACTGCCACGCCTCGAACAGTTCCTGACCTACCGCCTGCACCAGGTCAACAAGCTCAGCGACAAGGACAGCGCCGCCGCCTACCTGGAGCAATGCGGCCTGCCGCTCAGCGAGGGCCGCTGCCTGGCCGCGATCGGCGCCTTTGCGCCGCTGTCGGTCAACGAGCTGGCGCAGGGCGCCAACCTGACCAAGGGCCAGGCCAGCCGCTCGGCGCAGGCGCTGGTGGCGCGCGGGCTGGTCAGCAAGGAGGCCAGCGAGGCCGACGGGCGCGGCGTGGTGCTGTCACTGACTGCACAGGGCAAGCCGCTCTACCGGCAGGCGATCGCGATGATCGCCAGGCGCAATGCGGAGATCTTCGGCTGCCTGAGCGACGCCGAACAGGCGCTGCTGGGCAGCCTGCTCGACCGGCTGGTCGCGCACGCCGGCCAGCAGCACGAAGACGGCGCCGAAGACGCCGGCGCCTGAGCCTTCAGCGGCGCAGGTTGTCCACCTGCACGCGTGCGCCATCGCGGCGCGCGGCGTCGGCCACCTCATTGGTGACCACGGTCTGGCCGATCGGCGCCAGCGCAATGCCGGCCAGCTTCAGGTGCTGGATCGCAAACGGAATGCCGATGATGGTCACGAAGTTGGCGACCGCCGCCATCACGTGGCCGATGGCCAGCCACACGCCGGCAACGACAAACCACAGCACATTGCCGACCAGCCCCAGCGCACCGGTGCCGACATCGTCGCGCCCGGTCAGCTCGCGCCGGCTGATGGCCTGCTTGCCGAACGGGAAGAACGTGAACGTGCCGATCACGAAGCAGGCCTTGCCCCAGGGGATCCCGATGATCGAGATAAAGGCCAGCAGCCCGGCCAGCCACCACGCCAGGCCCATGACCACGCCGCCAAGGATGAACCAGAGGAAGTTGCCGATTGCGCGCATGCCGTTCGTTCACGAGTGAGGAAGAGAACACGCATGATACGCAATGGTGTTGTGCCGGCATGGCGGCGAGGGGGTCGTGGCCGCAAAGCGTACCCGTTTCTGCGTGCCTTGCCGGGACCGGCTGAACGGCGTCGCCGGTCCTTCGGGAAACGCGTTCGAGCCTTGTTTATAGGCATATTGCACTCTGCAAGGCCGGTCGCAAACCCCGCTTCCGCAGGCAAAGCGTACCCGTTTCTGCGTGCCTCCGCGCGTGCTGGCGCCTTCGGCAAGCACGACGCCGCAGCGCTAGAATGTGACGCTGGCCCGCTATCCGCGCGCCAGCCCCCTGGGCAGCCAACACGCTGTCACCCTTCTCCGACTCCACCGTCTACTCCGCTGTCCCCGCCATGAAGCCCACGCTGCTGATCCTGACCCAGATCGCTACCCACCACCGCGACGCCATTGCCGAACGATTCGAGATCCTCTATGCGCCGGACGCGGAAGGCCGCGCCGCGCAGATCGCCACGCAGGGCGAACGCATCCGCGCGGTACTGACCATCGGCTCCACCGGCCTGACCGCGGCGGAGATCGACGCGATGCCGGCACTGGAACTGGTGTGTGCGCTGGGCGCGGGCTTCGAGAATATCGCCGTGGCCCACGCCCGCGCACGCGGCATCGCCGTGGCCAATGGTGCCGGCACCAACGACAGCTGCGTGGCCGACCACGCCTTCGCGCTGCTGCTGGCGACCGTGCGCGCCGTGCCGCAACTGGACGCGGCCACGCGCGCCGGCACCTGGCGCACCGCGCTGCCGCTGCGGCCCAATGTCTCGGGCAAGCGGCTGGGGATCGTTGGGCTAGGCACCATCGGCAGGCGTATTGCCCGGCGCGGCGAAGGCTTCGACCTCGAGATCGGCTATCACAACCGCAAGCCGCGCGAAGACGCGGGGTACCGGTACTTCGACAGCATCGGCGCGCTGGCCGCGTGGGCGGACTACCTGGTGATCGCCACGCCGGGCGGGGCGGGTACGCGGCACCTGGTCGATGCAAGCGTGCTGGCGGCGCTGGGGCCGGCCGGGTTCCTCGTCAATATCGCGCGCGGCAGCGTGGTGGATACCGAGGCGCTGGCTTCAGCGCTGCGCGCCGGCAAGCTTGGCGGGGCTGGGCTGGATGTCTATGAGAGCGAGCCGGCGCCGCCGGTGGTGTTGTTCGACTGTCCTAACGTCGTGCTGACACCGCATGTGGCAGGCTGGTCGCCGGAGGCCATCACGGCGTCCGTGATGCAGTTCCTGGAGAATGCGCGGCGGCATTTTGCGGGGGAGGGGGTGTTGACGCCGGTGGGGTGAGGGGCAAGCTTTTGCATTGGCCAACGGTACGCCGTCGCTCTTGGCATGCGTGGGCTGTTTCGCTGGCATAGCCGGCGACCTACTTTCTGTCCGAGCGACAGCAGCCCAACCAGCAGCTCAAGACCTACCCGGCCCCAAACACCACCCTCACCCGCAACCCTGGCCCCGCATCCTCCAGCACCACCCGCGCCCCATGCGACTGCGCAATCTCCGCCACGATGGCCAGCCCGAGCCCGCTCCCGCCGGTGGGTGCATCGGCCACCCGATAGAAGCGATCAAACACACGCACACGCTCTTCAGCGGGTATCCCCGGCCCGTTGTCGCTGACCACCAGTTCAACGGCACGCCCGTCGGCACTGCGACCCACCAGCACATCGATACGGCTTCCGGCAGGGATATAAGCCAGCGCGTTATCCAGCAGGTTGGTCAGCAGGATGCGCAACGCATCCACATCGCCCCGCACCACCGCCGGCGATGTGTCCTCGCTGCCGTCGAGCCCAAGGTCGATATTGCGATCCAGCGCGGCCTGCGCCATGTCCGCGACCACGCTTGCGGCCAGTTGGTGCAGCTCCACCGGTTCGTGCGGAGGAATGGCTGCGCCCGGCTCCTGCCGTGCCAGCGTCAACAGCTGGGTGACCAGGTGGGTCAACCGCTCCAGTCCCTGGCGCAGCTTGCCGATCGCTTCGTCACGCGCTGCGCCGTTCTCAGCCCGTTCCACCAGCTGTGCCTGCAACTGCAGCGCGGCCAGCGGCGTGCGCAGCGCATGGGCGGCGTCGGCGACGAAGGCGCGCTGGGTGTCGATGGCGTGCGAGAGCCGCGCCAGCAGCTGGTTCAGCGCGGCGCTCAGCGGAGCGATCTCGTCCGGCATCTGGCGCACGGCCAGCGGCGCCAGTGTGTTGGCGTCGCGCGCGCGCACCTCGGTGGCGATTTCGCGCAGCGGGCGCAGGCCGCGCCCCACTGCCATCCACACCAGCCAGCCCAGCAACGGCAGCAGCAACAGCAGCGGCGCCACGGTGCGCAGCGCCATGCGCGCTGCCAGCGTGCGCCGGGCGCTCATCGGCTGCGCGATCTGCACCACGGTCGGCCCGAGCTGCATGCTGTACAGGCGCCATTCGCCCTGCTGCGTGGTCACATTGGAAAAGCCCAGCTCCGCGCGCGCGGGCAGCGCCGGGTGCGAATGCGACAGGTACAGGCTGCGGCCGGAGCCGTCCCAGATATGGATGACCACATCCTCGTCGGCGTGCGCCAGGTCGTCGGGCGCGCCCAGAAAAGGCGGCGCCACCGGGTCGGCGAACTGGCTGGGCAATGCCGCGGCCATCTGCTTCATCTGGTAGTCGAACAGCGCGTTGGCTTCCTGCCGTGCCTGCCCGTAGATCAGCGCCGTGGCGACGGCGATGCCGGCAAGCAGGCCCGCGGCCAGCCACCACAGCAGGGTTCGCTGGATGGAGCGCATCAGGGGGTGTCTCCTTCGCCTGCGGATGCTGCATCCCCATCGAGGCGCGGCACCACGTAGCCCACGCCGCGGATATTGCGGATCAGCGCCGCGCCGAACTTCTTGCGCAGCGCGTGGATATAGACCTCGACGGTATTGCTGCCGACCTCGTCGTCCCAGCCGTACAGCCGCTCCTGCAATTGCGGCACCGACCAGACCTTGCCGGGCCGCGCCATCAACGCGGACAGCAGCGCGAACTCGCGCGCCGACAGCCGCACCGGCTCGCCGCGGTGGGTGGCCTCGCGGGTCGTGGGGTTGAGCACGATGTCGCCGTAGCTGACCAGCGGCTCCGCCCGGCCGGCGGCGCGGCGCGCCAGCGCGTGCATGCGCGCCGCCAGTTCCTGCAGGTCAAAGGGCTTGACCAGGTAATCATCGGCGCCGGCATTGAGCCCCGCGACACGGTCCGCGACGGCATCGTGCGCGGTCAGGATCAGCACCGGCGTCGGCACGCCGCGCGCGCGCAAGGTGCGCAGCACGTCGAGGCCCGGGCGCCGCGGCAGACCGAGGTCGAGCAGAATCAGGTCATAGCACGCCTGGCCGCCCTGCGCGGTGCTGGCCGCGGCCAGGCCCGCGTCGCCGTCGCGCACCCAGTCGACGGTAAAGCCTTCCTGGCGCAGCGCCAGCTTGACGCTGTCGCCGATCATGGCGTCGTCTTCCACCAGCAGCACGCGCATGGCTATGCGTTCCCGCCGGAACCGTCAAGCCGCTCGGCCAGTGCGCGCGCCAGTCCCGGCAGCGCGGGGTGGCTGGCGGTGATGACATGGACCGGCACGGCCTCCAGCCAGCCGCGCATGCGGCCCTTGGCGACGAAGCGTACGGCAAAGGCCGAGGCCTGCAGCGCCGGCACGAAGCGTGGCAGGATGCCGCCGCCCAGGTAGACCCCGCCACGTGCGCCCAGCACCAGGGCGATGTCGGCCGCAACCGAGCCGAGCAGGCCGAAGAACACCGTCATGGCGCGCTGGCACAGCGGGTCGTGACGCTCGAAGGCGCCGGTGGTGACCTGCTCCGGCAGCAGCGGCGCAAGCAAAAGCGTACCCGTTTCTGCGGCCAGCGCGGCATGGATATGCGACAGGCCGCTGCCGCACAGGAGCCGTTCCGCCGACACCCGGCCGACGTTGCGATGGGCAGCGCGCCAGGCGACCCATTCGTCGTCAGTGTCGGGCATCAGCTCGATATGGCCGCCTTCGCCGGCCAGCGCCACGGCTGGTCCGCCCGGCGCCGGCACTAGGCCGGAAACGCCCAGCCCGGTGCCCGGCCCGATCAGCGCAAGCGGCGCGGTGCGCACCGCGGTGCCGGCGCGCACGGGCACCAGCCCGTCGGCAGGCAGATGCGGCAGGGCCAGCGCCAGCGCGGTGAAGTCGTTGATGGCCACCAGGGTCTGCAGCCCGAGCGCGCGCCGCATGCCGTCGATCGAGAACGACCAGTTGTGGTTGGTCAGCCGGACCTGGTCGCCGGTCACCGGGTTGGCCAGGCCGATCGCCGCGTGGCGCGGCACGGGCTTGCCCGACGCGGCCAGGCCGTCGAGATATTGGCGCAGGGCCGCTTCGAGCGACGGGAAATCGGCCACCTTCAGCGCGGTCACCGGGCCGATCCGCATTGGTGCGGTTTCCAGTGCAAAGCGCACGTTGGTGCCGCCCACATCGCCGAGCAGGCGGGGGAAGTCAGCGCAGGAGGATGCAGTGGTGGCCATGGCGTCGGGTATCGCTCCGCTTGGGAATCAGATCTGTCAGGTCTTGAACACGTCAAGCCCGTGCCGGTGCCGTGACAACACCAGGCTGACCGGCAACGACGGCGCAGGTCCCTGCAGCGCGCGTTCGAGCACCTCGGCCTTGGCTGCGCCGGACACTGACAGGAACACGCGCTCGGCGGCCAGCAGCGCCGCCAGGTTCAGCGTGATGCGGGCATGGGGCGCGACTGACGGGTGCGTGATCACGTAGCCGGGCTGCGGCTCGCTCAGCGCGCTCTGCAGTTCGGGCGCATCCGGGAACAGCGAGGCGGTATGGCCGTCCTCGCCCATGCCCAGCACCACCACGTCGGGCTGGCGAAATGCGCTGTTGGCCCGCGCCACCGCTTGTGCCGGCGCGGCAACGTCCTGCGCATCGGCAATCAGCGGTACGAAGGCGGCGCTGACAGCGGCCTCGCGCAGCAGGTGCGCGCGCACCAGGGCGGCGTTGCTGTCCGCGTGGTCGGGCGGCACCACGCGCTCGTCGACCAGCGTGATGGTCACCGCCTCCCAGCGCACATGCCGGTGGCGCAGCCGCTCGAACATCGCCACCGGCGAGCGTCCGCCCGAGACCGCCAGCACCGCCCAGCCCTTGACGCGGATGGCCAGCTCCAGCGCATTGCCGATCGAGATGGCCAGCGCCTCGGCCTGGTCCATCGGGGTGGGATGTTCAAACTGGCGCATGATGGTTTCCTTTGCGATTCTGCGGGCGCATGGCTCAGGCTTCCTCGTGCCACAGCCCGCCGTCGCGCGACATCAGCGCCGACGACGCGGCCGGCCCCCAGGTGCCGGCGGTATAGGGTTTGGGCGGCACGGTGCTGGCTTCCCAGGTGTCGATGATAGGTTCGACCCAGCGCCAGGCCTGCACTTGTTCATCACGGCGCACGAACAGGCCCAGCCGGCCGCGGATCACGTCGAGCAGCAGCCGTTCGTAGGCGCCGGCGCGGCGCACCTTGAACGAGTTGGCAAAGTCCAGGTCGAGCGAGGTCGGCGTCAGCTCCAGCGTGTCGCCGGGCTGCTTGACCAGGCAATACAGGCGGATGCTTTCTTCTGGCTGCAGCTGGATCACCAGCCGGTTCTGCGGCGACAGCGTCAGCGGCCGCGGGAAGATCGCGTGCGGCACGTCGCGGAAATGGATCACGATCTCGGCCACGCGGGACTGCATGCGCTTGCCGGTGCGCAGGTAGAACGGCACCCCTTCCCAGCGCCAGTTGGCGATCTCGGCCTTGATCGCGACAAAGGTCTCGGTGCGGCTGTCGGGCGCGATGCCCGCTTCTTCCAGGTAGCCCGGCACCGGCTTGCCGCCGATGGCACCGGAGCGGTACTGGCCGCGCACGGTCTTCTCGGCCACGTCCTGCGGCGTGATCGGCTTAAGCGCCTTCAGGATCTTGATCTTCTCGTCGCGGATGGCATCTTCGCTGAGGCTGGCCGGCGGCTCCATCGCCACCATGCACAAGAGCTGCAGCAAGTGGTTCTGCACCATGTCGCGCAGCGCGCCGGTGCGGTCGTAGAAGTCGCCGCGCGTTTCCACGCCGAGTTCTTCGGCGATGGTGATCTGCACGTCCTGCACCCACTCGCGCCGCCACAGCGGCTCGAACAGCGCGTTGCCAAAGCGGATCGCCATCAGGTTCTGCACCGACTCCTTGCCGAGGTAATGGTCGATGCGGTAGATCTGCTCTTCGGCGAAGAACTTCGCCACTGCGGAGTTGATCGCCTCGTTCGATTCGAGGTCATGCCCCAGCGGTTTTTCCAGCACGATGCGCACGTTGGGCGCCTGGCGCGTGTTCAGGCCGGTGCGTGCCAGCTGCTCGCAGATCGACACGAACAGGTGCGGTGCGGTGGCGAGATAGCACACCACCACTTCAGGCTTGCGTGCCAGCACCTGCTCCGCCAGCGCATCGAAATGCGCGGGCACGCGTGCGTCGGCCTGCACGTAGACAATGCGCGCGCAGAACTTGTCCCATGACTCGGGCGGCGCATGGGCCAGCCCGGGGCGCACGGTCTGTTCCAGCGAGGCGAGGTAGTCCGCGGTAGAGAGCGGCAGGCTGCCGGTGGCGAGGATGCGTGCGGCCGGATGCAGCAGGCCAGCGTGGTGCGCATCGAACAGGGAAGGCAGCAGCTTGCGCCGCGCCAGGTCGCCGGTGCCGCCGAACAGCACCATGTCGAAATCAGGCATGCTCACCCTGGGACTCCTTGTGCGGTTGAGGACCCGCCATGGGCGGGTTTGCATGGTGGCAAGTTTACGTGACTCGCCCCGGCTTGGCGAGGCGCAGGCTGCGGCACATGCCGCGGCAAATGCATGACCCGGGCCCAAAGCGTACCCGTTTCTGCGTGCATCGGTCAGTGCACCGTGCGGTACGCGGCAAAGTGCGCTAGGCTGAAAGCTCCCCCGCAGGAGAACCCCATGCCACGTCATCCAGTGCTCGAGCGGGTCACCGCCCGCATCGTCTCCCGCAGCGCCGCCTCGCGCCAGGCGTACCTTGACCGCACCCGCGCCATGGCCGGGCAGAAGGTCGAACGCGCGCAGCTTTCCTGTACCAACCTGGCCCATGCGGTGGCTGCCATGCCTGACGCCGCGAAGATTCGTCTGAAGGCCGACGAGCGGCCCAACCTGGCGATCGTCTCGGCCTACAACGACATGCTGTCGGCGCACCAGCCGCTGGCGGCTTTCCCCCAGTGGCTCAAGGAAGCGGCGCTCGAGGCCGGCGGCACCGCGCAGTTTGCCGGCGGCACGCCCGCGATGTGCGACGGCGTCACGCAGGGCCAGGACGGCATGGACCTGTCGCTGTTCTCGCGCGATGTGATTGCGCTGGCCACGGCAGTGGCGCTGTCGCACCAGATGTTCGATGCCGCGCTGTACCTGGGCGTGTGCGACAAGATCGTGCCCGGGCTGGTGATGGGCGCGCTGTCGTTCGGCCACCTGCCGGCCGTCTTCGTGCCGGGCGGGCCCATGACCACCGGCATCAGCAACGACGAAAAGGCGCACACGCGCCAGCTCTACGCCGAAGGCAAGATCGGCCGCAAGGAACTGCTCGAGGCCGAGACCCGCTCCTATCACGGCCCCGGCACCTGCACCTTCTACGGCACTGCTAATTCCAACCAGATGCTGATGGAAATGATGGGCCTGCACCTGCCGGGCACGGCCTTCGTCAACCCCAACACGCCGCTGCGTGAGGCGCTCACGCGCGAGGCCGCGCGCCAGGCGCTGAAGCTGGTGCACGGCGGCGAGCGCTATACGCCGGTGGCCGAGGTGCTGGACGAGCGCGCCTTCGTCAACGGCATCGTCGGGCTGCTGGCCACCGGCGGCTCCACCAACCACACGCTGCACCTGATCGCGATGGCGCGCGTGGCCGGCATCGTGCTGGGCTGGGACGACTTTGACGAGCTCTCGGCCGTGGTGCCGCTGCTGGCCCGCGTGTACCCGAACGGCAAGGCCGACGTGAACCAGTTCCAGGCCGCCGGCGGGCTGCCCGTGGTGATCCGCGGGCTGCTGTCGCTGGGCCTGGTGCATGACGACGTGACCACCATCGTCGGCCGCGGGCTGCAGGATTACACGCGCGAACCCGTGCTGCGCGACGGCAAGCTGACGTGGATCGACGGCCCGGCCGCGCCGCTCGATGACAGCATCGTGCGTGGCGCCGACGCGCCCTTTGCGCCGGACGGCGGCATCAAGGTGCTGGACGGCAAGCTGGGCCGCGCGGTGATCAAGACCTCGGCGGTCAAGGCCGAGCACCAGGTGGTGGAGGCACCGGCGATCGTGTTCGAGCATCAGGACGATGTGCTGCACGCATTCAAGCGCGGCGAGCTGGAGCGCGACTTCGTTGCGGTGCTGCCGTGGCAGGGCCCGGCCTCGTGCGGCATGCCCGAGTTGCACAAGCTCACGCCCACGCTGACGGTGCTGCAGGACCGCGGCTTCCATGTGGCGCTGGTAACCGACGGGCGCATGTCGGGCGCGTCGGGCAAGGTGCCGGCAGCCATCCATGTCTGCCCCGAGGCGCTGCACGGAGGCGCGATCGGGCGCGTGCGCAGCGGCGACATGATGCGCGTGGATGCGCCCGCGGGCGTGCTCGACGTGCTGGTGCCGGATGACGAATGGCAGGCGCGCGCGCCTGCCCGTCCGGACCTGAGCGCCAATCGCCACGGCGTGGGCCGCGACCTGTTCGCCACCTTCCGCCGCCATGTCAGCACTGCGGAAAGCGGTGCCTGCACGCTGTTTTCGGACGAGGGCGACGAAAACAATCTGCAGCGCTAGCCCAGGTGCTGTACCGGCTGGCGCGGCGCCGCGCCGGTCGGGTGCGGCGCGCCCGCCGCTGGCGCGCTGTCGGCCACCTTCACCGCACCCGGCACCGAAGCGGCGCCCGGCACGTGCAATTCCTGGATCGGCACCGCCAGCTTGCTGCCGGCCTGTTCCAGCGCGTGCTTGATGCGCTCGTAGAACGCGAAACGCACGTTCCAGTAGTCGTCATTCGAGGTCCAGTAGCGCACGTTCAGCGTGATGCCCTGCTGCGTGTAGTTGACCACCATGGTCTCGGGCTTGGGGTCGGCCAGCAGGCGCGGCTCGCGCGCGAGCATTGCGCGCAGCGCTTCCAGGCTGCGCTGCACATCGCTGTCGAAGGTCACCGTGGCTTCGATGTCAGCGCGCCTCGTGGCGTTCTCGCTGTAGTTGGTGATGGCGCTGCCCCACAGCTTGCCGTTGGGCACGCGCAGGCACACGCCGTCGAAGGTGGTCAACTCAGTCATGAAGAGGCCGGTCTCGCGCACGGTGCCGGCCACCCCCTGCGCATCGATGTACTGGCCTACGCGGAACGGCCGCAGCAGCACCAGCATGATGCCGGCGGCAATATTCTGCAGGGTGCCCTGCAGCGCCAGCCCGATGGCCAGGCCCGCGGCGCCCAGCATGGCGATGATGCTGGCGGTCTGCACCCCGAACTGCGACAGCACCAGCACGATGGTCAGCACGCGCACCATCCATTGCAGCGCGTTGGCCAGCAGCGGGCGCATGGTTTCGTCCACGTGCGTGCGGCTGAGCGCGCGCCGGGCCGCCCGGCCCACGCGGGCCGACAGCCACCAGCCGGCCATCAGGATCAGGATGGCTGCCAGGCAGTTCATGCCCTGGTTGATGGCGAACTGGACCAGGTAGGTCCAGCCCGCCTCCAGCTTGTTGGCATCGATGAAGTTCAGGTCCATGGGAGCGGCTCCGTTTGCGGTTGTTATGGAGGAGACAGGCGGTGCTGCGTACCCGTTTCTGCGTGCGGCAGCGGGCTGCCAGATTACCCTCAGGCGGCTGGCAGAAAACTTCCCGCCGGGGAAATTGCCGTACGTTGCAAGCGCGATGTCAGACGATCACCGACAATGCCGACACGGCAACCCAGTTAGGGAGACAAGCAAGGCGGGAATTGGTTTCCGGCGATTGCGGTTCGCGCTTGCGTGCCGACGCGCCAGCCCTTGTGCAATCAAGGCTGGCGGCGGATCAGAAAAATCCGAGCGAGGGAGGGACCAGGAGCAGCCAGGCCAAGCCTGGTGCGGCGGGCCAGCTGTGCTGGCACAACTTTCAGCGACGAAAGTTGGCGAAGGGGTGTCGGCGATACCGCCGTGCGGGCACCGGCAGGGACGCAGAAACGGGTACGCTCCCTGCCCTGCCCCGGCAACGGGTCAGGCAGGATGGTCGTGCAGCCGGTCGCGCGCGGCCAGCGCAGGAAAGAACCGCATCCACAGCGCCACCACCAGCAGCGTGCCGACGCCGCCCAGGATCACCGCGCCCACCGGGCCCAGCAATGCCGCGGTGACGCCGGACTCGAACTCGCCCAGCTGGTTCGAGGCGCCGATAAACACCGAATTGACGGCACCCACGCGCCCGCGCATGTCGTCCGGGGTGTCGAGCTGGACCAGTGTGGAGCGCACCACCACGCTGATCATGTCCGAGGCCCCCAGCACCACCAGCGCCACCATCGACAACGGCAGCCAGGTCGATACGCCGAACACCACGGTAGCCACCCCGAACAGCGCCACCGCGCCGAACATGATGCGCCCGGCGCGCCGGTTCAGCGGATGGCGCGCCAGCCACAGCGCCATCACCAGCGCGCCGACTGCCGGCGACGAACGCAGCAGCCCCAGGCCCCACGGGCCGGTGTGCAGGATGTCGCGCGCGTAGATCGGCAGCAGTGCCACGGCGCCGCCCAGCAGCACCGCGAACAGGTCCAGCGAAATCGCGCCCAGCAGCACCGGGCGGCTGCGGATATAGGCAAACCCCGCAAACACCGTTCGCACGCTGACCGGCGCCGTCAGGCGCTGCGCGGCCTGGCGCAGCGTGATGCCGCTTACCAGCACGGCAGCAATGGCAAAGAGCGTGGCACTCAGCCCATAGACCACGCCCGGCCCGGCCACGTAGGCAAAGCCGCCGATGGCCGGGCCGATGATGATGGCGGCCTGCCCGGCGGAACTGGCCAGCGCCACCGCGCGCGGCAGCTGGCGTGGCGTCACCACGCTGGGCAGCAGCGCCTGCAGCGTGGGGGTCTCGAACGCGCGCGTGGCGCCGATCAGCGCGACGAAGACAAAGATGTGATGGCTGTCGATCCATCCGCTCAGGCTGGCCACGGCCATGCCGGCGGCCAGCAGCGCCTCGATCGCCTGGCAGGTGCGCACGATGCGGCGCCGGTCGAAGCGGTCGGCCACGTGCCCCGACATCAGGATCAGCACCACCGACGGCAGGAACTGCACCAGCCCGACCATGCCGAGCATCAGCGGGTCGCGGGTCAGGTCATACATCTGCCAGCCGACCGCCACCGTAAAGATCTGGTAGCCAATCGTGGTGCACAGGCGTGCGAACCAGTAACGGCGGAAAACGGCGTCGCCGAAGACGCTGTCCGGCGCGGCGGCCTGGACGGTGGCAGGGGAAGACATGGATACGGGAGGGAGGCGGAGATGGCTGCGCACCGCACAGCGCCGCCGTGCCATTGAGGACGCCACGACAGCCTTTGCAGTGCACAAAGGCAAGATTCTAAAGCGCCTGCTGAATACCTGCATACAGATGCCCACACGCGCACACCTACCGAAAAAATCGTTGGTAATTCACCTCTTCTAGGTGTCCGGATGTCTGCACATTGACGCACAGAAACCACAATCCCGGGCGGCGGGTGCTGGCCGTTTCGCTTCTGAGAATCACTCGCATTTATAATCGCGGCCCATTGGCGCGGCCGCCCACGACGTCCCTCCCCTTGGCTTGCGGAACGCGCTGCTTCTCAGGAATCTCATCTTGCAGCCCGCTTTCCGCCTTTCCGGGGGTGCCATCGGCGCCGCCCTGCTGTTCGCCCAGCTTGCCGCCCTGCCGGCCCACGCCGCTGATCCCGCACCTGTCTCCGCGCCTGCCGCCAACCCCGAAGCCACGCTGAACACCGTCACCGTGGTCGGCAACTGGCTGGAGAACGCCAACGAGGCTAAGGTCCTGGAGCACCCCGGCGCGCGTACCATCGTCGACCGCGAGACCTTCCAGGAAGCCGGCGCCAACAATGTGCGCGAGGTGCTGCGCCGCATCCCGGGCGTGCAGGTGCAGGAGAACAACGGCACCGGCGGCAGCGATGTGTCGCTCAACGTGGGCGTGCGCGGGCTGACCTCGCGCCTGTCGCCGCGCTCGACCATCCTGATGGACGGCGTGCCGCTGGCAGTCGCGCCCTACGGCCAGCCGCAGCTGTCGATGGCGCCGCTGTCGCTGGGCAACCTGGAAACCATCGACGTGGTGCGCGGCGCCGGCTCGGTGCGCTACGGCCCGCAGAACGTGGGCGGCATCATCAACTTCGTGACGCGCCCGGTCCCGAAGCTGTTTGCGGCCGATGCATCGGTATCGACCGACATCTACAGCCATGGCGGCAGCGTCAAGACCAACCCGACCGCATTCATCGGCGGCACCAACGACAACGGCCTGGGCGGCGCGTTGCTGTACTCGGGCATCCATGGCAACGGCTATCGCGAGAGCAACGACCACGTCAATATCGACGACCTGATGCTCAAGGGCGCGTACCGGATCTCGAAGACCGATGAACTGAGCGCGGCCTTCCACTACTACGAGGGCAGGGCCGGCATGCCCGGCGGCCTGACTTCGGCCCAGTATGCGGCCGACCCGTTCCAGTCGGTGCGGCCCTACGACAATTTCGACGGCCGCCGCAGCGACTTCAGCCTGAAGTACAGCCACAACGACAACAACCGCAAGTTCGAGGTGCTGACGTACTACACCGACAGCTTCCGCGGCAGCAATATCGAGCAGCAAGGCACCGGCGCGCAGGCCAACCTGCGCCGCCTGACCGCGGCGCCGCGCAACTACCATACGTTCGCGATCGAGCCGCGCTACTCGCAGCTGTTCCGCGGCGAGAGCATGAGCCACGAGGTCAGCGTCGGCTACCGCTTCCTGCGCGAAGCCAGCGACGAAAAGGCATCGCGCACGCTGTTCTACACCCCGGGCACCGTCGACCCCACCACACTGCCGTCACCGGTGTACCAGTCGCGCACGGGCGGCACCACCGCCAATGCGGTCTATCTCGACGACACCATCAACGTCGGCAGCTGGACCATCACGCCGGGCTTGCGCTACGAGTTCATCCGGTCGTACGTGACCGACAACTTCAGCGGCGCGCGCAACGACGTCTCGTCCAACGAGCCGCTGCCGTCGCTGGCGGTGATGTACCACGTCAGCGACCAGTGGAAGCTGTTCGCCAATGCCGGCGTCTCGTTCGGGCCGCTGCAGTACTTCCAGATCGCGCAGACCACCAACGGCCTGACCCCCGAGAAGGCCAAGACGTATGAGGTCGGCACGCACTTCAACGCCAACGGCTGGGGCGGCGAGCTGACGCTGTTCAATATCGATTTCGACGACGAACTGCAGCTGCGCGGCGGCACCGGCGGCGCGCCGGATGCGTGGACCAACCTCGGCGCCACCACCCACCGCGGCGTGGAATCGTCGCTGCGCTATGACTTCGGCGCGCTCGACAAGTCGCTGGCCGGCCTGTCGGCGTACGCGACCTACACCTTCACCGAAGCCACCTACAACCAGGGCAACTTCGCCGGGCGCGACCTGCCGTTCTATTCGCGCCACGTGGCCACCGTAGGCATGCGCTATGCGCGCAACCGCTGGGCGCTCAATGTCGATGGCTTTGCCCAGTCGAAGCAGCATTCGCCGGGCGATCCGAGCACGTCGACCAGCTACCAGACCGCGGAAAGCGCAAACGGTGCGCTGGGTGATATCCCGGGTTATGCGCTGCTGAACATGCGGCTGGGCTATGACTTCGGCAAGTCGGCGCAGAATCTGAAGGTGGCGGTTGGGGTGAAGAATGTGTTCGACAAGCGCTATTTCACGCGCTCGACCGACAACAATGCGGGCAAGTATGTGGGGATGCCGCGGACGTTCTATATCCAGGCGTCGCTGGCGTATTGAGGCGCTGTTCAGCGCCACCGCCCCCTTCAGGAATACAAAACGGCTCGCCAAGGCGAGCCGTTTTGCACGTTCAGCGATGGGATCGTTAGACGATCTCGCGCGTCTCCAGGAACTGCAGCTCCGGGAACCGCTCCTGCGTCAGCCTCAGGTTCACCATGCTCGGCGCCAGATACACATGGTCGCCCGCGCCATCGAGCGCCACGTTATGCCCCGCCTTGGCGATCAGCTTCTCGATTTCCGCCGGCGTGCCCTTCAGCCAGCGCGCGGTCGCGCATTCATGCGATTCGAAAATGGCATCGACGCCGTACTCATGCTCGAGCCGGTGCGCGACCACGTCGAACTGCAGGATACCGACCGCGCCCAGCACCAGGTCGTTAGAGGCAAGCGGGCGGAACATCTGCGTGGCGCCCTCCTCGGCCAGCTGCTGCAAACCCTTCTGCAGCTGCTTGACCTTGAGCGGGTTGTTCAGGCGCGCGCGGCGGAAGAATTCTGGCGCAAATGACGGGATGCCGGTGAACTTGAGCGGCTCGCCCTCGGTGAAGACATCGCCCAGACGGATGGTGCCGTGGTTGGGCACGCCGATGATGTCGCCGGCGTAGGCTTCTTCCGTCGTGTTGCGGTCCTGCGCCATGAAGGTGATGGCGTTGTTGATCGCCACGGTCTTGCCGGCGGACACGTGCAGCAGCTTCATGCCGCGCTCGAAACGGCCCGAGCACACGCGCACGAAAGCGATGCGGTCGCGGTGGCGCGGATCCATATTGGCCTGGATCTTGAAGACGAAGCCGGTGAACTTGGGCTCCTGCGGCTCGACCACGCGCGAATCCGTATTGCGCGCCAGCGGCGGCGGCGACAGCTCGCACAGCGCATCCAGCAGCGACTGCACGCCGAAGTTGTTGATGGCCGAACCAAAGTAGACCGGGGTCTGCTTGCCGTTGAGGAACGCATCCTTGTCGAAAGTGTGCGAGGCACCGCGCACCAGCTCGATCTCGATGCGCAGCTCTTCGGCCTGGCTGCCCAGGATGCGGTCCAGCTCCGGGTTGTCCAGCCCGTCCAGGATCGCGGCCGTGCCCTTCTCGCCGTGCGGATCGAACAGCTGCACCTTGTCATCGATCAGGTGGTACACGCCGCGGAAGGCCTTGCCCATGCCGATCGGCCAGGTCATCGGCGCGCACTGGATCTGCAGCACCTCCTCGATCTCGTCGAGCAGCTCGATCGGCGAACGGCCTTCGCGGTCGAGCTTGTTGATGAAGGTGAGGATGGGCGTGTCGCGCAGGCGGCAGACGTTGAGCAGCTTGATGGTCTGCGCTTCCACGCCGTTGACCGAGTCGATCACCATCACCGCGGAGTCCACCGCGGTCAGCGTGCGGTAGGTGTCTTCAGAGAAGTCCTCGTGGCCCGGGGTGTCGAGCAGGTTGACGATATTCTCCTGCGCCTTGCCATTAGCGGTCTCCCGGCGGTAGGGGAACTGCATCACCGACGAGGTCACCGAGATGCCGCGCTGCTTTTCCAGCTCCATCCAGTCCGAGGTGGCGTGGCGGTCGGCCTTGCGCGCGCGCACTTCGCCCGCGACCTGGATGGCGCCGCCGAACCACAGCAGCTTTTCGGTCAGGGTGGTCTTGCCCGCATCGGGGTGGGAGATGATGGCAAAGGTGCGTCGACGCGCAATTTCAGAAACGAGCGAGCTCACGGCAGCGGAGTTTGACTGGGAAATATTGGATGGCCCGGCGGGCGGCCGGGCCAGGGCCGGCAGCGCCCGCAGGCGATGGCGGGGCCGGGCTCTGCGGGCACGCGAAGGGAATGGGGCGCTATTTTACCGGTTTTGCGCACCGCTCCGGGTTTGTGGCGGCCCGGTTCGCCAAGTTATTCCGCCAGCTTATCCGCCGGCTTGCCGCGCAGGCTGCCGAACTGCAACGCGTACTGGCGCGTCAGTTCCGCGCCGAAAAAGAAGATCTGTGCCGAGTAATACACCCACAGCATCAGCGCCACCACCGAGCCCGCGGCCCCGTACGACGAGGCCACTGCGCTGTTGCCCAGGTACAAGCCGATCAGCCGCTTGCCGACCGAGAACAGCAACGCGGTGATGACCGCGCCCATGGTGACGTCGCGCCAGGCAATGCGCGCGTTGGGCAGCATCTTGAAGATCACCGCGAACAGCGCCGTCACCACGGCAAAGGAAAAGGCGGTGGAAATCACATCGGCCACCGGCGCGAACCACGACTGCGTCCACAACTGGCCCCAGAGGCGCTCCACCACGGCCAGCGCCGCGTTGACGATCAGCGACACCAGCAGCATGAAGGCCAGCACCAGCACCAGGCTGAACGACAGCAGACGCGCGCGCAGCAGTTGCTGCCAGCCCGCGGTCGCGGGCACTGGCACATGCCAGATGTCGTCCAGGCTGCTCTTGAGCTCGGCAAAGGCGCTGGTGGCGCCCACGAACAGGATGGCCGTCGCCACCAGCGCCGCCATGCCGCTGCCGCCGGCGCGGTGCGTGGCCGCCAGGATTTCCTGGATGGCCGCGGCGCCCTGCTCGCCCACCAGGCCTTCAAGCTGCGAGAAAATCTCGCCGCGCGCCGCCTCGGCGCCGAAAAACAGGCCGGCGATGGAGATCACCAGCACCAGGATCGGCGCCAGCGAGAACAGCATATAAAAGGAGAGCGCCGCCCCCTTGCTGGCCGCCCGATGCGCGAACCAGGAGTTGATGGCGGCGGCGACCACGCGCAGGGTGCGCGTGCCGGTATGGCGGTCCGGCAGCCAGTGCGGGCGGCGCCGGCGGGGCTGTGGCGCCGCGTTGCCGGCGGAAGTGGACGGGCGTTCGGTGTTGTCGGTCACGGCCTGGTGCTGGCGCGATGCGCCAGGCGGATCGCGGGTGCGTTGCGCATGCCTTCGCGTCACGGTCTGTGCGGCGAGGGCCCGTGCGTTCATCATACTGCGCATTGCACGCTGCCCCAAGCCGGCGCAGCGGGGCAACCTGCTACAGTAGGACGAGGCACACCTGCCGGCGCAACCCGTGCCCGCGCGCCGGCGCAAGGAGGCACCGTGACCTGCAACCTCCGCACGCGCCCAGCGGCCGTGCTACTGATCATCGGGATGCTGGGCTGCGCTGGCTGCGAACGCAGCCAGCCGGGCCCCAAGCCCATTTCCGGCACAGCGGCCAGCGCCACCCCAGGCGCGCCGGCCTCCGGGCAGCCACGCTGACGGCGCTACAGGCACTGCCAGCATCGACCAGGGCGTACCCGTTTCTGCGTGACCCATCGGCGGCCGGCGCAGGTGTTGTCGGGCCGCGCCCGCTGCAACACCGGTTTCAGGCGTGCAACGCGTTGCAAGGCCGCGCGTGCGGGCGTGGCGCAGCGCGTTATCCCGCACCCGGCGTACGCAACGGGCAGCCTGCGCCACACCAGCGCAGCCATCACGCGCGCCGCCGCGCGCAGGGCGCGTTGCAGCGGCGAAACCAATTGGTCTGCCACTGCGCCCCGGAGCCTGCCCGCGCTCGCCCCGCACGCCGCAAACCCGCGTGGCATAAGCCTTTGCGGCCCTTGGCACACTTGTCGCTCAGGCTGGACAGGGGCACATGTGTCCGTGTCCGTTGAACCCGTCATTGCATGCAGGAGAAAACCCAGCCATGCGTCATCCGCCATCACGCATGACGGCGCGCCGGCGCTCCTACCGGCTCGCAGGTCCGCCGCCATCGGTGGTGGATCTGCTGTCGTCGCCGCTGTTGCCCCATCCGCGTGCGCGCACGCCGCCCGCCGCGCCAGCCGCACAAGGCGCGGGCTGCGCAGCGACGGCAAGGCAGGGGGTTGCCAGGACTGCCTTCCGGCGCCATGCGGGCAAGCGGCGCGCGTGACCGCAGGCAGCATCGGCGACGCAGGCATTCGCGGCAGGCTGGCGCCGCAAACAGAATGATGCGGGCACACGAGCCAGCGTGCCCGCGCGGATTTGGTGCTCCGTCCCCCGGCGGGCACCGTTTTTTCCACAGGGAGGCACCCACCATGACAGCCGGAATGCTTGCCGCCACGGTGCTGGCGGTGTTCTCAAGCAGCGCCGCGGCGGCAAGCTATGCCTGGTTCGACCGCCCCGAAGCAGCCAGCGCCAACAGCCACGCGGCGGTTAGCAATGATGTCTACGTGCGCGGCTTTGGCTGGGCCTGGGGGGAACTGCAGCTATCCCCGGACACATCGTCCGGTGCCGCCATGCCAACGCCAGGGCGGCAAGCGCGCGACAAGCCGGAGCGCGGCGCGATCGTGCCGTGGCGCCAGCAAGACGAGAACGGGCCGCCGCGCCATCCGCGCGGCAAGCTCAGCATGAACCTTGCCGCCGAGCCGATGGATGCGGCCAGCGGCGGGTCCGGGGCCAGCCAGCCCCGTGCGGTGGTGCGCTGACGTGCCGACGGGCACGAGGAAAGGCGGAACCGGCGAGCGGACGTCGCCTGTTCCCCTTTCCTGCGGCGCCTGGGATTGCGCCCGGCCAGCGGCGACCTGCGCCGGCTGAGGCCCGCCAACCGCCAACCGTTTACTCGCCCGCCGTCGGCTGGCTCTCCACGCGAATGTTGTGCTTGTGCATGAGCCGGTACAGCGTCACGCGCGAGACATTGAGTTCGCGCGCGGCCGGCACCACGTGAAAGCCGTGGCTGGCCATCACGGTGCGGATGGCCTCGCGCTCGGCCTCTTCGCGGATCGCGTCGAGGGTCTTGCGCGGCAGTTCCGCCCCGCCATGCAGCTGCAGGTCTTCGGCGGTGATCTTGCGGTTGTCGGTCATCACGATGGCGCGGCGCACGCGGTTGATCAGTTCGCGCACGTTGCCCGGCCACGCGTACTGCATCATTGCCTGCGTTGCGCAGGCCGAGAACCCACGAATGCGCCGGTGCGCCTCGTGTCCGTGCTCGGTCAGCACCGCGTTGGCCAGCTGCAGGATGTCTTCGCCGCGCTCGCGCAGCGCCGGGATGGTCAGCGTCAGCACGCACAGCCGGTGGAACAGGTCGGAACGGAAACGCCCGTCGGCCTGTGCCGCCACCAGGTCCACGTGCGTGGCCGAGATGATGCGCAGGTTCAGCGGGATCGACTGGTGTCCGCCCAGGCGGGTGATCATGCCCTGCTGCAGGAAACGCAGCAGCGCCACCTGGCTTTCCAGCGGCAGGTCGCCGATCTCGTCCAGGAACAGCGTGCCGCCCTGCGCCTGCTCGATCCAGCCGATTTTGCGCTGGTTGGCGCCGGTGAACGCGCCCTTTTCATACCCGAACAGCTCGGACTGCACCAGGTGCGACGGAATCGCACCGCAGTTGATGGCGATGAACGGTCCCTTGCGCCGGCTCGAGGCATCGTGGATCGCCTGCGCGGCGAGTTCCTTGCCGGTGCCGGACTCGCCGGAAATGAACACCGGTGCCTCGTTGTGCGCCACCTTGGCCAGCGAGCGGAACATCGCCCGCATGGCCGCGCACTCGCCGATCATGGTGCCGCGCGAGGCGGTCTCCTGCGGGCGCACGCCGTGCAGCGATGCCATGCCCTGCGCATGCTTGAGTGTGTAGAGCAACTCTGGCATCGAGAACGGCATGCGCACGTAGTCGACGCAGTAGTCGCGGATCAGCCGGCGCACGCGCTCCTGCGCCAGCATTTCATCGGAGGTGATGGCCACCCACGTAATGTGCAGGTACTGCAGTGCCTGTTCGAGCTGCGCGAACTCGGCATCGCTGTAGTCGGACTGCAGGTCGATCACGCCGGCCATGGGCGGGCAGGCCCGCACCACGCGTTCAAGGTCGCGAATCTGCTGGACCCGGCGGATTTCCCATCCCGTGGCGCTGCCAGACGGGTCAAAACCAAAATCTTCATGACGCGACACGACCACGATCTGTGCAGTGCGTGACGCCTTGCACAGTCGGTCCATCACGATCTCCCGGACGTTAGGCTTGTTTTTGGTTCCGGCACCCGTGTCCGCCGTCGCGGTCTGGGGCCGCGGCGGACGGTGGGGCTGAACTGGCTGCGGGCACGCACCCGCGCGCGACGTCGGTATCACGAGCTGGACAGACTGCGGAGTTGCTCATCGGGCGCGGCAAGGTAGTCCGCACCTGCCTGGAGCTGATCGCGGATACGCCGCCGCACAGTCTCCTTTTCACGCATCAGCTCCAGGCGCGGCGCCTGCGGCGACTGGCCGGAGTATTGGTAGTAGAGCGTCTTGTAGGTCAGCTGGCTCAGGATCCATTCCTGCAGCAGCGTGCGCTGGCGTGCCAGTTCGCCCTCGAGCAGGCGATGGCGGCGCAACAGGTTGGCCACGGCCGCGCGCGCGCTGTCGCTGAGTTCGCTGTCTTCGGCAAGCAGGGCGGCCACGTCGGCCGTCGCGCCCTCTTGGACTGCCCGCTTGCTGGGCGCTTCGCCTGCGGCTTCCCCCACGGCAGCCCAGGCATGATGGATGGATCGGATGGAGCGGTTATTAGTCTCCCTGACAGGCCCGATGGCGGGTCGCCGGATCTCTCCTGCGGTCATGATAATCCCCGTTGAACAACATCCCCCGGCACTACACGTCTGCGGTTACCACTTGTCAGTCTTTGAGCTAGTTTTTTGTCTGCGTGGCGCGCGTGTTTCCCGCACGCTCCCGGATGGTGGCTATGCCGCCTTGTTGACGGTCTGGTCCGAAATGTCCCCCGACTGGCGAACGGCGCTCAAGCGCTCTCGGTTGGCTCCGACATCCTGCCGCATGCACCGGAGTCAAGAAGGGGCGCCTTGCCGCGCCCCTCTTTGCCACGTCTATAGTTCAGTGCATTTGGGGCACTTTGTCCAGCCCTGCGTGGGTGGCTTACAGCCAATCTCATACTTTGGTATGAGGCCGCGCGCACACTACCCGCTGGCCTGGGAATACACCCTTTTCCGGCACATTCCCGGCGGCCAACGTTAGCACATATGCTACGCAGAAACGGGTACGCTTTCACACCCCCGAACGGGTGATAACGGCCCCGTCTCCGCGGGGAATGGCAAGCCGCGCCCCATGCCGCGAGGGCGTGGCGGACTGTCACGCAGAAACAGGTACGCCCGGCCTGTGGGCCCGCCTGCGCGGCACGCAGAAACGGGTACGGCTGGCGAATGCGGGACGGCGCTGCGGCACCGCCCAGCATCACGATGGCAATATCATGACAGCGGCGCACCATGAAAAAAGGGCGGCCCTGGCCGCCCTTCCTTCATCCCATGCCGGCTGGCACGCTCAATGCCCTGGCAGGTAGTAGAACTTGAAGATGAACACCGCCGCGATGATCCACACCATCACGGGCACGCTGCGGGCGCGGCCAGTCAGCAGCTTGAGCGCCGCGTAGCTGATAAAGCCGAACGCAACGCCGTTGGCAACCGAGTACGTGAACGGCATGCCAAGCGCGGTCATCACCGCGGGCACGACTTCGGTGACGTCATTCCAGTCGACCTCCAGCAGTTCGCGCAACATCAGGCAGGACACATACAGCAACGCCGGCGCAGTGGCATAGGCCGGCACCGTGCCGGCCAGCGGCGCGATGAACAACGCCGCGAGAAACAGCACGGCCACCGTCACCGCCGTCAGTCCGGTGCGCCCGCCCGCCTGCACGCCGGACGCGCTTTCGATATACGCCGTGGTGGAAGACGTACCGAGGAACGAGCCCGCCATGATCGCGGTGCTGTCGGACATCAACGCCTTGTTCAGTCGGTCCATTTTCCCGGCCTTGAGCAGGCCCGCGCGGTTGGCCACGCCCATCAGCGTGCCGGTGGCGTCGAACAGTTCCACCAGGAAGAACACCAGCACCACGTTGATGATGCCGATCGACAGCGCGGCGGAGATATCGAGCTTGAACAGCGTCGGGCTGAGCGACGGCGGCGCGGAGAACACGCCGTGGAAGGTATTGCCGGCAAAGGCAAAGCTCAGCAGCGTGGTCAGCAGGATGCCGATCAGGATCGCGCCCTTCACCCGCAGGTGGTCCAGTGCCACGATCACGAAGAAGCCGATGATCGCCAGCACCGCCGAAGGCTGGTGCAGGTCGCCGATGGTCACCAGGGTGGCCGGGCTGGCGGTGACGATGCCGGCGTTCTTCAGCGCGACAATCGCCAGGAACAGGCCGATGCCCGCGGTGATCGCCACCCGGATCGAATGCGGAATGCCATTGACGATCATCTCGCGCACGCGGAACAGCGTCACCAGCAGGAACAGGCAGCCGGAGATAAAGACCGCGCCGAGCGCCGCCTCCCACGCAAAGCCCATGCCCTTCACCACCGTATAGGCAAAGTACGCGTTCAGGCCCATGCCCGGCGCCATCGCGATCGGGTAGTTCGCGTAGAAGCCCATAATCAGCGTGCCGATCGCAGCGGCCAGGCAGGTGGCGACGAACACCGCGTCCTTCGGCATGCCCGCATCGCCCAGGATCGACGGGTTGACAAAGATGATGTAGGCCATCGTCAGGAAGGTGGTGACGCCGGCGAGGATCTCGGTGCGCACATCGGTCTGGTGTTCGCGCAGCCTGAACAGGCGCTCGATCAGCGAAGGCGCGGCCTGGGGCTGGCCGTGCGGCGGATTGGCGGTTGACGTGCCCGGCTTGGAAGCGGGTTCCGGCATCGACATGACTGGTCTCCTGATATCGTTATCGTGTGCGCAGCGACAAGGACGGCGCGGCCGCCGGTGGCTGGCTTCGGCCTGAAGCAGCCTGCGACGCCCCGCTGTGCGGCAGGCGTACTCTGGTGCAGGTCAGCCCCGCTTCGCCATGGCACAGGCGAATAAGCGATATGCAAAAGGCGTGATGATCCCACAGCGCACACCGCGGAAGCCAGCGCCGCAACGGGCGCATTCCGGGGCGTCCCCAGCTTGACGCTTGCGGCAATCCCCCGTATAAAGCCGCCTAGATTCAAGCGACGAGGCAACAGTTCATTCGTTAGCCACCGTCTGGTACTTCGGTTGTCCATGGTGTCCTTTCCTTGAGTTCCCCGTGTCGGATGACGTTTTCGTCATGCGATGTTTTTTGTCCTTTTTCTGGAAAGCAAATCATGCAAACCGGTATCGTCAAGTGGTTCAACGACGCCAAGGGCTTCGGCTTCATCAAGCCGGACGCGGGTGGTGACGACCTCTTCGCCCATTTCTCGGAAATCCGCGCCGACGGCTTCAAGTCGCTGCAGGAAAACCAGCGCGTGCAGTTCGAAGTCAAGAATGGCCCGAAGGGCCTGCAGGCCGCGAACATCACCCCGCTGTAAGCGTTGACTGCCCGGCGCGCCCCGTGCGCGCCGAACAGCATAGAACCCCGCCCGATGGCGGTAATGCCGTTCAGTTAAGTCTGAACGGCATTTTTCTTTGCAGGGGTTGTAAACAAGGTGTCGAGCTGTTAACTTGCCGTTCCGATGCTATCGGAACAAGTCCACACCGCCCTTGAGCTTAGTGAGCCGGCCAGTTTTGCCCGGCTCAGCGAGCATCTGCCGATGGCATGGATCGAGCACGCGCTGGCCGCCACGGGAACAGCGTCCGTTCGCCGGCGCCGACTGCCAGCAGAGCAGGTGGTCTGGCTGGTCATCGCGCTGGCGCTCTATCGGCACCAATCGATTCCCGATGTGCTGGAGACGCTGGACCTGGCACTGCCCAACGATGCCAGCGCCTGTGTCAGCAAGAGCGGCATCGCCCAAGCCCGCGAGCGGCTTGGAGATAAGCCTTTGTTGTGGCTGTTCGAGCAGACCGCACGGGCGTGGGTGGCTCAGGATGCTGCGCACTACAAATGGAAGGGCTTGGCGCTTTACGCCATGGATGGCACCACCTTCCGCACTGCCGATAGCCCTGAGAATCGCCTGCACTTTGGCGCCCAGAGCTATGCCAGTGGCAAGGTCGCCAGCTACCCACAAGTGCGCGGTGTCTCGCTCACGGCTGTTCCTACCCATCTTGTTGCTGATATCGCATTCGGCCGTTACGGCTGCAATGAGATGCTCTATGCCAAGCCGCTTATTGAGCGGATCCCGGATGATTCGCTGACGATCTTTGACAAAGGCTTTCTGGCCGCAGAGATCCTGTGGGGATTGCGCATGGGCGGCAGCGAGCGCCACTTCCTGATCCCAGCCAAGAAGAATCTGCAGTGGGAGCTGCTCTCAGGCAGTGCGGATGATGGCATCGTTCAGATGAAGGTCTCCCCTCAGGCTCGCCGCAAGAATCCAGCCTTGCCAGAGACCTGGACAGCTCGCGCGATCCGGGACGAGGAGTCAGAGCGCGTCCTGTTGACCTCGTTGACGGACCGTCGGCGCTTCAAGGCCGCCGATATCCTTGCTTGCTACCGGCGCCGTTGGGAAATCGAAACCAGCTATCGGGAACTGAAGCAGACGATGCTCGGGGCCGAACTGACCTTGCGCAGCCGCCAGCCTGAGGGCGTGCATCAGGAAATCTGGGGGGCACTGATTGCGTACAACCTGGTACGTCTGGAGATGGCCAAGGCTGCGCTCGAGGCCCGCGTCGAGCCTACCGACCTGAGCTTTGTGCTGGCCTTGCGCCTGATACAGGGCGAACTGACCTGGGCAGCCGGCATGGCCCCAGGCAAGCTGCCGGCCCATCTGCAGCGCATGCGGGCCAAACTTCAGTTGGCGATCGTCCAAAAACGACGGGGGCGTAAGTGCCCCCGCGTGGTCAAAGCCCTGCCTAAGCGCTACACCGTTCGGTTCCTCAGAAAGGACCTTAACTGAACGGCATTAGCCCGATGGCGGGGTTTTTTGTTTTCAGACGCAGGTAGCGCCACTGGCGGCGCTACCTGCGCCACCTTCATCACACCCCGGCCCGCCCCGCTCCCGCCTGCCCCGATCGCCGGCCAGGCGCCCCGCTCTTGCTCCCGCCCGCCGATGCGGCCGACAGCCAGCACTCCTGGCCTTGCGCGGCACGCCATCCCGCTCACCACCCTGCCTCTCGCCCCACGCAGAATCGGGTACGCCCTGCTGCGCCGCACGAAGTCCAAGGCTGCCCGTGGACGTCGCAGAAATGGGTACGGTCGGCCTGCCGGGCTAACTCGCGCTGTGCAGCGCCGTACGCAGAAACAGGTACGCCCTGCGGCGGATGTGGCCTTTCCAGAGGCCTTCTGGCACGCAGAAACGGGTACGCCTGGATTTTTCTTCACATTTGATTCGGTCGATGGCAGCGCTTGTCTGCTCCCGCATTCCGCCGACATATCCACAAAACGGGACCGGGCCGACGACGCAGAAACGGGTACGGCGGATGCTGCAACGCAGTAGCCACCTGAAGGCCTGAGGCTGCCCGCACCCAACGCAGAAACAGGTACGCCGGCGGGAGCAGGGCACAACGTCATGGCACGCAGAAACGGGTACGCCCCCAAAGATGCGAGGCGGATGGCCACCAGGTCGCGCCGCGGCAACCATGGCATGTCTGCGCAGAAACGGGTACGGCACGCACCTTGGCGAGTTTGTCACGTATACGTTGAGTGTAAGCGCTAGCTTTTTATGTAGCGCTCATGTACAATGGAAACTGGGTGGCAATTCCGCTGGCGCAACCCCAGAAGTCTGCGCAGAAACGGGTACGCTGGGCCGAGGAAGTCCGGTGGCAGGCACGCAGAAACAGGTACGCTTCGCCGCGCACAAGACTCCCGGGGCGGGACGCAGAAATGGGTACGCCGCAGAAACAGGTACGCTGCGCCAGCACGGCAGTCGCTTTTCAGGCCAGCGCAGAAACAGGTACGGTTTCAGGCTTCGGAACGCAGAATCGGGTACGCATGGCGTGCAAAGCGCCCGGCGGCAGATCGGCAAGTGAACCTGTTTCTGCGTGGATAACCGGGCCCTGGCGGTGCTTTTCTGGGGAAGGAAGACTCAAAACACCCGTAAACTGCGTATACCCGGCGCTCGCTCGCAGAAACGGGTACGGTTTGTGGGGTAGCCGCTGTGGAAAAGGCTGTGGAGCCAGCGAGTTATCCCCGCAGAAACCAGTTCGCGCCACCCGCAGATACAGGTTCGGCTCGCCGCAGATATGGGTTCGGCCTTTCGCAGAATCGAGTACGCTTGTCCGCAGAATCGGGTTCGATGGGGTTGCTTTTTCCCTTAGGAATCAAGGCCCTGAACTTCACGTATACGGTTTACAAGTAGTTAACCCGTATCGGTATCGTTTACTGGTAGTGGATGGCTGGCGAACCGTGGACAACCCTGGCGGGTTGCCCACCGTCCGCCACCATGCGACCAATCGTGAGATCCCCAACTGG